>CAPGBJ010000120.1 GCA_948616425.1 uncultured Oscillospiraceae bacterium | reverse complement strand
TGTCCACCGGCAGGGGGCTCTTGGCGTCCCACAGGCGCAGGGTGTTGGTGTGGTGGGTGTTGTAGCCGGCAATCTTCATGTCCCGGGGGATGGCCAGTACGGCGGTGTAGCCCACATGCTCAGGGTGGTTGACGCCGTTTTCCCAGCGGTCGATGATCTGGCCGCCGAAGCGGACCTCCTCCGCCTCCTCCATCTTGGGGATGAGCCAGGCGTCGCCCAGGCCCAGCCAGTTGTCGGCCAGCTCCTGCTGCTTGCCGTCAATAATCCGCTGCTTGAAGATACCCAGCTCGTAGCAGATGGAGTAGCCGGTGGCGGGGATCTCCAGGGTGGTCATGGAGTCTAGATAGCAGGCGGCCAGACGGCCCAGGCCGCCGTTGCCCAGGCCGGCGTCGGGCTCGGACTCGAACAGGTCGGAGGCGGAGAAGCCCATGTCCTCCAGGGCGTCCTTCAGGGTGCTGAGCAGCCCCAGGTTGTAGGCGTTTTTCTCCAGAGAGCGGCCCATGAGAAACTCCAGGGACAGGTAGTGGACCTGCCGCTGCTGCTTCCCCCACACCTGGTTGTTGGTCTCCATGCGGTGGCGGGACATGATGTCCCGCAGGACCAGGGCGCAGGCCTTGAACATATGGTTGTTGTTGGCCGTCTCCACGGTGCAGCCGAAGTTGCGCTGGAGCTTGCCGGTAATCATCTCGGTGAGCTGTTCCTTATTATACTCAGGGGAATAGTCCGTCATAACAGTACCTCCTGCTTTGTTTGTGTCAGAGGGAGTTTTGTGCGCTCCCGCAGGTACTCATTCTATCAGATTTTTCTAACAGCGTCAACAATGGGAGTGGGAGAAAAAGGTAGAATTTCTGGAAGAAGAGGAAAAACAGCCCCGGCGGGGAGGGGGGAAATTTGAGGCCCTGGAAAGGTTTCCCCTGACAAGCGGCCGACTCCCCCCAGTCGGGGGGAGTCGGCCGCGGGACAGTGGAGGTGGGGGGCGTTTGTAGGGGAAATGGCGGTCCCTCTCGCTTTGCTGGAAAGCTTCCCCGCTCCGGGGAGAAGCCCTGCCCCACGGACAGCTTATGGCGGGGGCGCCGCCTCTGGAGCATTAGCCCAGCAGGCGGTTGTAGATGTCCAGATACTGTTGGGCGGAACTCTTCCAGGAGAAGTCGGCGGTCATGCCCTCCTTTTGCAGGCCCTTCCAGGCCTTCTTGTCGTCGTTGTACAGGTCCACCGCCTCCCGCAGGACCCAGACCATGTCGCCGGCGTTGATGTTGCCGAAGGTGAAGCCCCGGCCGGTGCCCTCGAACTTGTTGTAGGGGGTGACGGTGTCCTTCAGGCCGCCGGTCTCCCGCACCACGGGGACGGTGCCGAAGCGCATGGCGATCATCTGACTTAGGCCGCAGGGCTCTGACACCGAGGGCATGAGGAAGATGTCCGCGCCGGCGTAGATCAGGTTGGACAGGGGGGCGGAGTAGGTGAGTTGGGCGGAGAAGCGGCCGGGGTACTGGCTCTGGGCGTGGCGGAAGGCCTCCTCATATTGCCAGTCGCCGGTGCCCAGCACCACCATCTGCACCCCCTTGGTGCCCAGGCCCATGATGTCGTGGATGGCGTCGGTCACCATGGAGAAGCCCTTGTGGCCCACCAGGCGGGAGACGCAGGCGATGAGGGGGATGTCCGGCTTCTCCTCCAGGCCCACCGCCTGCTGGAGGGCCGCCTTACAGGCCGCCTTTCCCTTGGCGATGGTCTTGAATGTGAAGTTGGCCGCCAGGCCCTCCAGCTTGGCGGGGTCGTAGAGGTCCACGTCGATGCCGTTGAGGATGCCCTCCAGCTTGCCGCTCTGCTGGTTGATCACCCCGTCCAGCCCGTGGGCGTAGAAGGGGGTGCGCAGTTCCTGGGCGTAGGTGGGAGAGACGGTGGTGACGAAGTTGGAGGCCATGATGGCGCCCTTCATCAGGTTCACGTCCCGGTGGTAGGCCAGCATCCCCTCGTTGAAGTAGCTGCGGTCCAGGCCGACCACGTCTTGCAGGACCTGGTCGCCGTAGCGGCCCTGGTACTCGATATTGTGGATGGTGTAGACCGTCCGGGCGTGGTCCAGCTGAGGAATGCGGTATTTTTCCTCCAGCAGGTAGACGGGGACCAGGGCGGTTTGCCAGTCGTTACAGTGGATGATGTCGGGGGCCCAGTCCAGCTGGCCGGGCGTCTCTACCACGGCCCGGGAGAAGTAGGCGAATCGCTCGCAGTCGTCAAAGTGGCCGTAGAGCTGCCAGCGTTTGAAGTAGTATTCGTTGTCCACAAACCAGAAGGTGACACCTTGGTGCTCCGTCTCGAAGATGCCGCAGTATACCTGCCGCCAGGCCAGGGTGACATTGAAGTATTTCAGGAAGGTCATTTTGGAGCGCCATTCCTCACTGACCCCCTCGTACAGAGGGAGGATCACCTTGACTTCGTGGCCCTCGGCCGCCAGAGCTTGGGGCAGAGAGCCGGCCACGTCGGCCAGGCCGCCGGTCTTGATGAAGGGAGCGGCTTCGGAGGTAGCAAATAAGATTTTCATATAATCACCTTTTTCTTGGATTTTTGTAGGGGCGGCCTGGAGTCACCTGTGTGGTGTCAGGGGGGGACGGCCCCAGGCCGCCTCTGCAAAGGCCGGGAACTGGCAGGAGGACGCCCTCCTGATTGGGGAGGGCGTCCGGAATCATGAGCCGCCGAAGGCGGCCCCAAACCGCGGCCCGGCAAAGGCGGCCGCGGCTTGGAGGGGGATTTTACTCAGACAACAGAACCCTTGGCGATGGCCAGGGGATAGGTGGCGTGGCCCATGAGCATACGGCCCTCGTTCACCGTTACATCTTTGTCGGCGATGACGTAGGACAGGGAGGCCCCCGCCTTGACCACAGTGCCCTGCATCAGCACGCTGTCCGTCACCTTGGCGCCCTTCTCCACGATGACGCCCCGGGCCAGAATGGAGTTTTCTACCTCGCCCTCGATAAAACAGCCGTCAGCCACCAGGGAACGTGTGGACTTGGCGTCGGGGCCATAGTAGGTGGAGGGGTTGGACTGGTCCTTGGTGCGGATGGGACGGGCGGGGTTGAACAGGTCGGCCCGGATGCTGGGGTCCAGCAGGTCCATGGAACGCTGGTAGTAGTCCCCCACCGACTGGAAGCGGCCCACATAGCCCCTGTGGACGTAGGGCATCATCTTCAGCGACTTCATCCGAGGCTGAAGGACACCGCGGCTGAAGTTGGTCACATCGTGGGCGGAGCAGTAGTCTACCATGTCCATCAACAGGCGCTTGGACAGGATGTAGACTTCCAGAGATTCCAGGGCCTTGTCGGCGGCGGTGGGGTGGATGGACAGGTCAGTGATCCGGCCTTCCTCGCTGATCTCCACATACTCGGAGAAGCGGGGGGCGCCCTTCAGGGTGGGGGTACAGACCATGGTGATGTCCGCGCCGGAACTTAGGTGCTGTTCAAAGACCTCTGCCACAGGCAGATTGATGGCGATATCACCCCAGGCCAGCAGCACGTAGTCCTGGCGGATATCCTCCAGGTAGTCGTAGACCCCGGCCAGGGCCTCCATGCTGCCCCGGTACTCCCCGTGGCCCAGCTCGGTGTAGCTGAAGGGGGGCAGGATGCGCAGGCCGCCGTGCTTGCGGCTCAGGTCCCAGTCCTTGCCGGAGCCCAGGTGGTCCAGAAGGGACTGGTAGCTCTGGTGGACCACCACGCCCACATCGGTGATGCCGGCGTTGACGCAGTTGGACAACATGAAGTCGATCAGGCGGTAGCGCCCGCCGAAGGGCAGGGAGCAGGTGTTGCGGGGGCGGGTCAGCTCGCCCAAGTTGGCGTCGGAGCGGTATGCGAACAAAATTCCGTGCAGATCATTCATGCCTGCTCGCCTCCCTTCACATCTTCCCGGATCATGGCCTTGGGGGAGACCACAGCCTTTTCTCCCACGGTGACCCCGCCGGCCACCACAGCAATGCCCCAGTTCTCGCCGCCGTCAGGGGCGGAGCCTACGACGGCCTCGGCCTGGACGGTGGCATTCTCGGCCACGATGGAGTAGTAGACCTTGGCGCCCGCCTTGACGGTGGCGCCTGGCATGAGAATGGAGTACTGGATGTCGGCCCCCTTCTCTACGGTGACGGAGTTGAAAAGGACCGAGTTGGCCACAATGCCGTCCACCTGGCAGCCGCCGGTGACCAGGGAGTGGGAGATGGAGGCGTCAGGTCCCGTGATGTGGGGCGGCTTGATGGGGGTGCGGGCGTAGATAGGCCAGCTCTCGTCGTACATGTCCAGGCCGCTGTTCCGTGCCAGCATATCCATGTTGGCGTCCCACAGGGATTCGATGGTGCCCACATCCTTCCAGTAGCCGTGGAAGCGGTAGGCCATCAGCTTTTCGCCGGCGTTGAGCATGTTGGGGATGATATTCTTGCCAAAGTCGTTGGAGGAGTTGGGGTCGGCCTCGTCGTCGATGAGGTATTTGCGCAGCTTGGACCAGGTGAAGACGTAGATGCCCATGGAGGCCAAGTTGCTCTTGGGCTGGGGGGGCTTCTCCTCGAACTCGTAGACCTGGTCGCCGTCGTCCACGTTCAGGATGCCGAAACGCTTGGCCTCCTCCATGGTGACCTCCAGAACCGAGATGGTGCAGGCGGCCCCCGCCTTCTTGTGGTAGGAGACCATCTCGGAGTAGTCCATCTTATAGATGTGGTCGCCGGAGAGGACCACTACGTACTCAGGCTGGTATAGATCCAGGAAGCCGATATTCTGGTATATGGCGTTGGCTGTGCCCTTGTACCAGGTGCCCTGCTCGCCCTCCCGCTGGTAGGGGGGGAGGATATGGACGCCGCCGTCGGACCGGTCCAGGTCCCAGGGCTGGCCGTTGCCCAGGTAGCCGTTCAGCTCCAGGGGGCGGTACTGGGTGAGAACGCCCACGGTATCAATGCCGGAATTGACGCAGTTGGAAAGGGGAAAGTCAATGATGCGGTACTTTCCGCCGAAGGGGACGGCGGGCTTTGCCACGTTGCTGGTCAGAGCGTAAAGGCGACTGCCTTGTCCGCCGGCCAACAGCATGGCGACAACTTCTTTCTTCATGCTGTTCACCTCTTACTTTTTTAGGGACGGTGGCATCTATGGGAAACCAGGGCCGAGGGCCCTGAGTGTGCCCGGGAGAGCGCCCTGCCCGTCACAGCCTGCGGCCATGCCGACTGCCCCAGGGGGCAGGGGACGGCCCCCGGTTCCCCTCTGGGGGAACCGGCAGCCGCGGGCGGCTGAGCGGGGGCGTTATGACTTAGACTTTTTGGCGCGGGCGGGCTTGGGGCCGGAAGCGGGCTCCACCTTGGGCTTGCGGCCGCGCTTCTTGGGGGCCTCCAGCTCGGCCGTGGCCGCCTGGACTTTTTCGGATTTGACCTTGGCCGCCTTCTTGGCGGCGGGCTTTTTCTCCGCCTTGGCGTCGCTGGCCTTCTCCGTTTTGGGTTTGCGGGCAGGGTTTTTCCTCACGCAGCGGTAGACGACGGCGGACATGGGGGGCAGGTCGGCGGCAAAGGACTGGGCCTGGTCGTGGCATGGGATCTTCTCCGTTTTGACAGGGGCCTTGTCCCCAAGGCCCTCGCCGCCGAAGGCGATGTCGTCTGTGGTGAAGGCCACGCCCCAGCTGCCGGCGAAGGGGGCGCCCACCCGATAGCCCTCCCGGTGTTCAGGGGAGAAGTTGCACAGCACGATCAGGGGGTTGCCCTTCCGGTCCCAGCGCAGGAAAGCCACGGTGTTGGCGGTATTGTCGTCGGCGCACAGCCACTGGAAGCCCTGCCAGGAGTCGTCCTGTTCCCACAGAGGGGCGTTCTCCAGGTAGAAGGCGTTCATGGCCTTGAAGAAATCTTGGGTCTGGCGGTGGGGGGCGTATTGCAGCAGGTGCCAGTCCAGAGAGTATTCAAAGTGCCACTCGTTCCACTGGCCCAGTTCGGCCCCCATGAAGGTGAGCTTTTTGCCCGGGTGGGTCATCATATAGGCGTAGAAGGCCCGGACGCCGGCGAACTTCAGCGGGTTATCCCCGGGCATCTTGCCGAAGAAGGAGCCCTTCATGTGGACCACTTCGTCATGGGACAGGGGCAGAATGTAGTTCTCGGAGAAGGCATACATCAGGGAGAAGGTGATGTCCCGGTGGTTGAATTGGCGGAAGTAGGGGTCCAGCTTGATATAGTGGCAGATGTCGTTCATCCAGCCCATGTTCCACTTGAAGTTGAAGCCCAGGCCCCCGTCGTCCACCGGCTTGGTCACCTTGGGCCAGGCGGTGGACTCCTCGGCTACCATGAGCACGTCGGGGTGGGCGGCAAAAACGGCGGTGTTCAGATCCTGGAAGAATTTGATGGCCTCCAAATTCTCGTGGCCCCCGTTTACATTGGGCATCCACTCCCCTTCCTTGCGGTTGTAGTCCAGGTAGAGCATGGAGGAGACCGCGTCCACCCGCAGGCCGTCCATGTGGTACTCCTCCAGCCAGAACATGGCCGAGGAGAACAGGAAGGAGCGCACCTCGCTGCGGCCAAAGTCGAAGACGTCGGTGCCCCACTCCTTGTGCTCCCCCTTCCGGGAGTCGGCGTACTCGTAGGTGGGGGTGCCGTCGAAGTTGTAAAGGCCGAAGGCGTCCCGGGGGAAGTGGGCGGGCACCCAGTCCATGATGACCCCCACGCCGGCCTGATGGAGCTGATCAATGAGGTACTTCAGGTCGTCAGGGGTGCCAAAGCGGCTGGTGGCGGCGAAATAGCCGGTGCACTGGTAGCCCCAGGAGGCGTCCAGGGGGTGCTCCGTGACGGGGAGCAGCTCCACGTGGGTGAAGCCCATCTCCTTTACATAGGGCACCAGATAGCCGGTGATGTCCCGGTAGCTGAGGAACTCCCCCTCGCCGGTGCGCCGCCAGGAGCCCAGGTGGCACTCGTAGATGTTCATAGGCCGGCGGTAGGGTGGATTTTTGGAGCGGTAGATCAGCCAGTCCCGGTCGCCCCACTGGTAGCCGGTGTCCAGATCGTAGAGTTTGCTGGACACGTCGGGACGGGTGGCGGCGTGGAAGCCGTAGGGGTCGGCTTTGCCCACGAAGCCGCTGCCGTCCGCCTTATGTATGG
>CAPGBJ010000119.1 GCA_948616425.1 uncultured Oscillospiraceae bacterium | reverse complement strand
TCCAGGTAGGGGCCCGGGCACTCCGTCTCGCTCTGAAACATGCTGTGCAGCGTCAGGCTGCCCGTCTCGTCGCCGGTAAACCGCAGCTCCGGGATGTCGTTGCGCCGGCAGATATCGGCACACAGCTCCAGCAGACTTTCATACGCCTGGTCGCTCACACGCCATTCCCCGCCCATCTCTTCGTTGGCCACCTCAATGGTCACCGCCTGGTCGTCGTTCTCCCGGCTGCTGGATGTCCACGCCCGGTTGCGCTCCTCCACATACAGCGCCACCCGACCCTGGCTGTCAATCCCGTAGTTGGACGACGCCCGCCGGTCCTCCCGGCTGAAACTCGCTCCCAGCTCCTCCAGCGTCAGGTCTCCCGCCATATGGTGGATGGTGATCTTGCTCACCGTCCCCTCTCTGGGGAAGTCCGCGTTGGGAGACAGGTGCACATAGCTGGTCAGAGGGCTGTTTCGTCCAATCACCGCCCTGGCCTCCTCCGCCCCCAGGGCCCGGCCCACGTTGGCCGGCAGCGACAGCCGGTGCAGCACACACAGGGCCAGCACCCACGCCGACACCGCGCACAGCCCCGCCAGCAGCAGCCACACCCGCGCTATTCCTTTTCCTTCCATTCCCTGCCTCCTAAACCGCCACACCGCCGCAGTACAGCTCATACGCAAACACCAGGCCAAAGCTCCCAAACAGCAGCCCTGTCGCCCCTCGCCCCGCCTCTCGGCCCCCCTTGCAGGGGGACCCCGCCGTCAGCAGCAGCATGGATGTGATCCCCACATAGAAAAAGCTGGTGTCCATCAGGTTGTGGCACAGGAAGGCGGTAAACCCGGCCTGGGCCGCCGCCCTCGGCCCCTTCCGGTAGAACCGCACCGCCACCACAGCCAGCATCGCCATCGCCGCCCAGCCCAGTTCCACCCCCACGTGCAGCAGCACATTGTGGATGTGCCAAGTGTTAAAGTAGGTGCCGCCGTCCCTCAGGTCCAGCAGCCGCCACTGGTAGGGGCCCACCCCCAGCAGAGGATTGACCCCCAGATAGCTCAGCGCGCTGCCCATCATCTCCAGCCGCTCCCCAAAGGTGGCCGCCGCGCCGGGCCGGGCCGCCACCGCCCCAAGGGCCACCAGCACGCCCAGGGCTGCAATTGACATCGCCGCCCGGCCCCGCGCCTCCAAAAACAGCGTGACGTCCCGCCAAAGCGCCGTCATGGCCAGCACATACGCCGCCACCACCAGACAGCTGCGCGGCGACCCTGTCCGACCCGCCGCCACATACAGCAGCACGCCGCTCCCCACGCCCAGGCTCGCCCTTGCCAGCAGGCGGCAGCCGTACCGCACCCGCTCCGCCACAGGGCGCCGCCCCTTGAGCAGCAGCACCAGAAGGCCGGCCGCCATAGACAGAAAACTGCCCATAGACAGCGTAAGGCCCAGGGCGGCGAGCAGCACCGGTTCTATATACCCCAGAACATCCCATCGCCCGTCCGTCCCGTCCGCCAGACAGCCCAGCAGCGCGAACCAGCCCAGCACCAGAAAGACACCCATCCCGTTCGGGTTGCCTACAATGCCGCCCAGACGGCGCACGCTGCCCTCCACCGCCGCCCGGTACACAAAACGCACCATGCCGGCCGCACCGGCCGCTCCCGCCCACAGCACGCACAGCCGGCGCAGGCTGCGCCTCTCCTCCTCCTTCAGGCAGGCCGACAGCAGGTACATCGCGGCAAAGATCATATGCGAGGACGGATAGCTGCCCACCGGGCTGCCCTGATGCGCGCTGGAGGACGCCATGCCCGCCAGGCTGTACCCAATCAGCGGCACCAGCACCCACAGGTCCACCTGCACCCTCCGCTGGGCGGCCCCGGCCACACATAGGATCACGCCCAGCGCGCCCACCCCGCTCCCGGCTCCCACGCCGCTCCACGTCAGGGCAAACTGCCCCAGAATCAGGCACACCACTATGTAATGTTCCATCGCGCGGTCCACGCCCCGCCCTATGACGCCCCTCACCATGGCTCCTCCCCGTCAGCGGTATCCCGGGAATCTTCCGCTGTTCCCCGGACCTTACCGCCCTCTATCTCCCTTCCCCTGCAAACTCCCAGAGAAATTGGTCGTGCAGCGCCTCTTCCGCCTGCTTGCGGGCCCGCACCGCCTCCTCAAAGCTGCTGTAGCTGCCCAGGTAGTGCCGCTTCCCTTTAAAGCTGATGGACGCGCGCCAGCGCCCCTTGGACGTCCACCACTCCACTCCCGTCACTCCGCTGGTGTTGTTCCTCCGCACACGCTTGGCGCGCAGCAGCTCCACGCACGTCCCCTCTACATAGGTCAAACCCAGCGCAATCCTCGGTTCTCCCGAGCCACACTGGCACCCGCAGCTCCTCGTGTGCCCGCACCGCAGACGATGGGTCGGCACCACTACCTCTTTCCCGCACGCACACCGGCACCGCCACGCCGTCCGCTTGCCTATGTTCTCCGCCGCTCCCAGCACCTTCAGATACCCGTACCGCTCCCCTGTCAGCTCCAGCTTCTTCCTTGAATACCCCATCCCGCTCACTCTCTTCTGCCCTTTCCCCTCTCCCCCCTTTACAGAAACCTGTACCTTTCTGTCACCCCCTTCCGCCCAAAATTCTTCCCCCTCGCCTATTGATCATCTGCGCCTTTTCTGCTAAAATATATTTGACTTGAAATTCTCTTTCCCCCTTGCAGAAAGGTACACTTTTTTGTAACTTTTTTTGTTCAAACAGCTGACCATCTCATAAACAGGCAGGGGCGCCACCCCTGATCCACTCCTCAAACCGCAAGGTAAAAACATCAAAAAGCCAGGCAGGAAAGCAACGCTTCCTGCCTGGCTTCTTCTGTCTCTTCCTCGGGCTTTTCCGCAACCCCTGCCCCAAACCACGGGCATACTCCCTGCTTCCAAACAGACCAGGGAGTCAAGATGGTTTCCAGCGGATGACATTTCCATTCCATCATCGCGCTGGGAGGGATACAGCGGCCATGTCCCTATGTAATACGCCTCGTCACTCGGTTTGAAAGCCCACCATCTTCTCCTTCAAGTCTTTCATCCCCTTGCGCATCACGTCAGCATCGGTGGAATAGATAACCAAATTGATCTCGTCCGCAAACATCCGCTGGAGGCTGTCCGGGCCGTGGATACCGAACGCCTTGCCATATTTCCTGCAGGCCGCCGCCACCTTTCGGATGGCCTCAATCTCCTTTCCATCGGTAACTTTGCCCGGAATACCCAGAGTAATAGACAGATCGTTCGGTCCGACAATCAGCGCGTCAATCCCCTCAGTTGCGGCAATCTCGTCCACATTCTCCACGGCCAGTCCGGTTTCGATCTGGGCAATGGCAATCACAGTGTCATTGATCTGACCCATTGCGTCGGTGGTAGTCAGCCCGGTTTTATAATAGCTGGATGCGATGCCGGAACCGTAGCCCCTATCGCCGATGGGGGGATACTTGGACCAGTGGACGATCTCCCGAGCCTGTTCCGGAGTCTCGCACATGGGGATCATACAGCCCTTTGCACCGGCATCCAGAGCCCGCGAAATGCTCTCCTTATCCAGCTGGGGGACCCGCAGCACAGCGGTCAGATCAATGGCGTTGGACATCATAAACAGGTCGTGCAGCGTCTCCAAGTTGTATGCGGCGTGCTCGCAGTCAAACATGATGAAGTCCAGCCCACACTCCTTGGCGATGATGCAGAACGCGGGGTTTCTCTCAATACGCACCATGGTGCCGTAGACCTTTTGCCCAGCTTTCAGCTTTTCTTTCAGATTCATAACAATCACTCCTTATATAAAAGTAGCGGAAAAACAGGCAGCTTCCCCTCTACTGCGCCGGCTGGTTGACACACCACTCGGGCTTTTCACCCGAGAGAACTGCATGGATCCCCATTGCGGCGTGCAGGCCCATGCGGTCCATAGATTCCTGCGTCAGGGCTGCGGAATGGGGCGTCACCGCCAGGTTGTCCAGGGTAAACAGGGGGGAATCGGCTGCTGGCGGCTCCGCCGCAAAGACATCGGTGGCGGCCCCGGCGATCTGCTTATTCCGCAGAACCTCATAGAGATCGGCCTCATTGACCAGCTCGCCCCGGGCGCAGTTGATCAGATAGGCAGAGGGTTTCATCTTTAGCAACAGTTCCTTGTTCACCATGCCTCTGGTCTGAGGGGTGGCGGGGACGTGGAGGGTGACAAAATCTGCCTTGGCAAAGATCTCTTCCACCGTGGCCGGTTCCACCCCCTGGGAATAGTTCTCCCTAGGTAAAATCGCGTCATAGCCTATCACCCGCATGTGGAAGGCGGCCATACACTTGTTTGCCACCTGGGTTCCGATCCGTCCCAGGCCGATTATCCCCACCGTTTTCCCCTCCAGATCACAGCCTTTACACTGGTTGCGCAGACTCCATTCTCCCCTTCGGACCGCCTGGTCAAAATAGGTGTAGTGGTGGGCCAGCGAGAGCATGAAGCCCACCGTATGTTCCGCCACCGACACCGCGTTGGAGGTGGGCGCGAAGGTGACATAGATGCCGTGCTCTGTGCAGTAATCTACATCAATATTGTCCACACCGATCCCGTGACGGCCGATCACCTTCAGTCTAGGCGCCGCCGCCAGCACCTCCTTGGGATAGGGGGCGGTCCGGGCCAGAATGGCGTCCCCATCCGCTACCGCCGCCTTCATCGCCTCCACACTGGTATCACCCGTTCCGATCACGATTTCATAGCCGCGCTCCCGCAGATAATCCTTTCCGGGGTCGGTGATATCCTGCGGAATTATGACTCGATATGCCATATGAAACAACCTCCTAACAACTATACCTTTTCCTTATGCCGCGCGCTTCCTTTTGTTCAGCTTCTCTTTGAGATAGGGATACACCACCAGCAGGACTGCCGCCGCCAACAGTACGCAGGCGATGGGGCGGGTAAACAGCATAGCCGCGCTGTCATACATCGTGGTGGCAGAACGCAGCTGCTTCTCTGCCATTCCACCCAGGATAAAGCCCAGCACCATCGGGGCCACACCGTAGCCCAGTTTTGTGGCAAAATAGCCGATAATTCCGAAGAATATCATCACTCCCACGTCAAACAGGTTCTTGCTCAGCCCATAGGAGCCCAGGGTACACAGCACCAGAACAAAGGGGGTGAGCATATAGCGAGGGACCTTCAGCACCTGCACAAAGATGCGGATACCAAAGGTTTGAAAGATAAACATCCCAATATTGGCAATCAACAGGGCGACAAAAATGCCATAAACCGTGTCCATACTGGATTGAAACAGCATTGGGCCGGGGCGCAGACCCTGAATCGTCAGCCCGCCCATCATGACAGCGGTGCAGGTATCCCCAGGAATCCCCAGCGCCATCATTGGCACTAGCGCGCCACCCGTCATGGCGTTGTTGCTGGTCTCAGAGGCCATAACGCCTTGAATATTGCCTTTGCCAAACTCCTCTGGGGTCTTGGAGATATGTTTTGCCGTGTCATAGGCGACAAAGGAGGCTATACTGCCTCCGGCCCCCGGTAAAATACCCACCAGGCAGCCCAATACGCTGGAGGAGAGAATGATTTTCCAATTTTCCAGCATCTCTTTCAGCTTGGGAAATTCCGCTTTAATCCCCTTTCCCCCTAAAATTTCGCCCTCCTCCGCCGCGCCGCCAAAACCCTCCGCGTCTGTTAGCGCCTGGGAGACGGCAAACAGGCCGATCAGCACAGGCAGCAGCTGCAAGCCGCCAGTCAGGTTGACCGAACCAAAGGTCAGCCGGTTGGAGCCGGTCACCGTATCCACCCCTACAAAGGCGGCAAATACGCCGATACAGCCGCTGATTATGCCCTTTATCATGGACTTGCTGGAGATACTCGCAATAATCGTCAGCCCCAGAATCGCTAAACTGAAATATTCCAGGGGACCAAACTGGAGGGCCACTGACGCCAGCTGGGGCGCAATCAGTACCAGCGCGATCAGACTGAATATGCCGCCAATGAAGGAGCACAGTACCGACGTGCCCAACGCCAGACCAGCTTTGCCCCGCATTGCCATGGGGTGGGCATCGAAGGTGGTGCAGATCGAGGAGGGCGTCCCCGGGATTTTAAGCAGTGTGGCCGACACCGAGCCGCCTGCCGTCCCACCGCAGAAGGCGCCCACCAGCATGCCCATACCGGCCACCGGCTCCAGACTATAAGTAAGCGGGATTAACAGGGCTACCGCCATGGTGGATGTCAGACCAGGCAGCGCGCCAAAAATAATGCCCAGAATCGTGCCGACAATGGTAAACACAAGGGCGGACGGCTCACAAGCGGTGGCAATTCCCGCAAGCAGGTCAGAACCCATTTACAGCACCCCCCTTGGAAGACGGATGCTGAACACATGGGTAAACAGCAGATAGACGCCAATGGTCGAAACCACCGCATAAATCGCAATCGCGATCAGCTGCTTGTCAACCTTTCCATAATAATAGGCGGACAGCACAAACAGAAACAGTGCCGTCGCAATCGCGTACCCCACCGTTCCCAGACCGACCACGTAGGCAACGAAGATCACCAGAGTGAGGACAGTGTGGGTCAGGCCAGACCGGGTGGCAAAAACCGTGTCCGCCTCTTCCCTATTTTTGATCGAAATTCCAATCACCAGAATCGACAGAGCCGCAACCATCGCAAGTATGACGCCGGGAAAAAAACGCGGACCCAGGGGATCGACCATAACGCCGGACTTGATCCCCATGACCTGTGTGCCCAAACCGCCACATATCAGAATTAACATGCATGAGCCAAGGATATTTGCTCTGCGCAAATCCAAAAAAATCATCCTTTCCCACAAAGTGCGCGAGGGTCAAGACGTCAAGATGGCTACGGACGTCTTGACCCTCCGTTTGCTTTCTATCTTGGAAACCCGATCAATCAGGCAGTCAGATTTAGTTCCTCCATCAGCGGCTGGATCCATGCGTAATCGGAGTCCATAAAGGCGTCCATATCCGCGCCCAATACCGGGCTGACACGGGCCAGCAGCGTATCTGTCACATCAGCCTGATACTCAGGGTCGGCCATGACGGCCTCCAGGGCCGCAATCCAGCCGGCCTTGATGTCCTCCGGCAGGTTGCCAGGGGCGGAGAAACCGCGCCACTGGGTGGTCACAAAGTCAAAGCCCTCCTCCCGGCTGGTGGGTGCGGAACTGAGCAGTTCACTGGGGTGGCGCCCCTGCGACATGGTGGCCAGACATTTCACGGCGCCCGACTCCAGACCGGAGGACAACTCCGCAGGCTGCTGCATACAGAAGTCCACAAAGCTGCCCATTACAGCAGTCACCACCTCGGAGCCCGAGTCATAGGCCACCGTCTTGACCTGAATGCCCATGTCGCTAATAAACTTCTGGGCGGCCAGATAGGTAAACCCGCCGACCCCCGCAAAGCCGATACTCACCTCGTTGGGGTGCTCCAAACAGTAATCAATCAGTTCCTTCATCGAAGTAAACTTGGAATCACTCCTGACGCACAGCAGCTCATCTTCATCAATGACTTTGGCCAGGTTGGTAAAGTCGGAGTACATCCAATCCACATTGCCGCTGGCAGACAAGGTCAGGGACGCGCCGTTGGAAATGGTCACCGTAAGGCCGTCGGCAGGGGACTGGAGACACTGGGTCATAGCCACTGCGCCAGAACCGCCGGTCACATTGTCCACAATGACGTTGACGCCCCAGTAATCAGACAGGTACTGGGCGGTCAGCCTTGCGAACAGATCGGTAGATCCGCCAGCACTGTAGCCACAGAGGATGGTAACGTCCTCTGTCGGGGCCCAAACTCCAGGCTCGCTGGCGGCGCCGCTGGAGTTGGGATTTGGGTCGGTGGAGTTTCCGCCCGTGGACTTCTGGCCGCCCGTTGGACCGGAGCAAGACGCCAGAAGGGCGGCGCACAGGGACACAGACAGCGCAAAGGCCAGGGTCTGTTTTAAGATGTGCTTCATAATCATGTTCCTCCCTATAAATATTTCACAGTGTCGGTTGAACCTCAAAAATTACTTACTAATCAAAGGTTTTTGGGTTGACAATCTATCTGACTTTCCTCTTGGTATGGGCTCTGTGTCCGCAGCTCTATTGGCGCCGGCCTGCCGTCCCCCTTCCACTGATAGGAATGCGTCATGCGCGCCTAATCCCGCTCCACCGTGCCCTCCCAGGTGCTGACCGCCCGGTGGCGGGAGTTCTCATCGTACCAGTGCTTGGTGACCGTCTTAGCCCGTGTATAGAAGCGGATTCCGTCCTTGCCCAATACATGCAGATCGCCAAAGAAGGAGTCTTTATTTCCCGAGAAGGGGAAATAGGCCGTGGGCACGGGGATGCCCACATTGATGCCCACCATGCCGCCGTCGGTCAGCAGTTCAAACTGGCGGGCATAGTAGCCGCTCTGGGTGAAGATGACAGAGCCGTTGGCAAAGGGATTGCCATTCATCAGCGCCAGGCCCTCTTCAAAGGTTCGAACCCGCTTAATCAGCGTTACGGGGCCAAAAATTTCCCGATCCCCCACCGACATACCCGATTTGACATGGTCAAAAATGGTTGGTCCCACAAAATAGCCATTCTCATAGCCGGGAACCTTGATACCACGGCCATCCAACACCAGTTGAGCGCCCTCATCCACGCCCTTTTCAATCCAGTCGCACACCTTCTTCTGGTGGGCCGCCGAAACCACCGGTCCAAGCTTAGTTTGGGGATCATAGGCGCAGCCCACCTTCAGCGCCTTGGCCTTCTGGGTCAGCAGTGCTACAAATTGGTCTGCAATGCTCTCCTGAACCACCACCACCGGCAGCGCCATACAGCGCATACCCGCGCAGCCATAGGTAGAATTGATAATTGCGTTGGTTGCACTCTCCAGGTCGGCGTCTTCCAGAACCAGCGCGTGATTTTTTGCCTCACACTGGGCCTGGACCCGCTTGCCGTTGGCGGAGGCCACCGAGTAGATATGTTTGCCCACCCCAGTGGTGCCGACAAAGGTGACCGCCTTTACCCGGGGATCGTTCAGGAAAATTTCCGCCTCATTTCGGCTGCAGGTCACCAGGTTGACCACTCCGGCAGGAAAGCCGCCCTCCTCATAAAACAGCTCCAAAATCCGCATTGAGGTCAGCGGCGTCAGGCTGGCCGCCTTCAGCACCACGGTATTTCCGGCCGCAATGGCCAGGGGCACCATCCATCCCCAGGGGATCATAGCCGGAAAATTAAAGGGTACAATGCCCGCCACAACCCCCAGCGGCATCCGATAGGACGCGGTGTCGAACCCGGTGGTCACCTGTAAGGCCGCGCTCCCCTGGATGACTGAGGGCAGACTACAGGCAAACTCGGTAGGTTCAATCGCCTTCAGCACGTCTCCCCTGGCCTCGTCCAGAGTCTTGCCCAGCTCCTTGGAGCAAAGCAGCGTCAGCTCCTCCAGGTGTTCCATCAAGACCGTTCTCCACTTAAACAGCATCTGCGTACGCGCACTGAGGGATTTTTGCGACCATGCGGGAAACGCCGCCTGAGCAGAGGCAATCGCGGATTCGACCTCCTGGGCGGTGCAGCAGGGCACCTCGGCGATGACCTCGCCCGTACTGGAATCTGTAACCGGCATCCAGGTCTTTGTCTGGGACTCCCTCCAGACACCGTCTACACAGTACTTCTTTTTGACAACTCCGCTCATAAAAACGGACCTCCTTCGGCTTGATTCTATGTAACTTGACTAACTACATTTTCGTTATACCACATCTAAGTCCAAAAATCAATATTAAATTTCATATTTAGAAATAAAATTTCGAAATATACTTCTCATTTCCGATTTCGTCTATACGTCCTTAATTTCATTATTGTAAATTAAATTTTAAAAAATTGATTTTTGTTGCCATATATAGTATAATAAGGAAATAATTATCAATTAGAGCGCAGCTCTATGAGCAAGGAGAGGGAATTATATGGGAACTGGAACCCATACCGGAAGCGAAAACGCCAATCAATCCTCCGACAAGTTGCTGCAAATCCTAGAATGCTTGGCCCGGCAGCGCCTGCCCATCCGTCTTCAGGACCTCAGCACGCAGGTTGGAATGTCTCAGTCCACTGTACTCCGGTATTTGAACGCTCTGCAATGTTCCAACTATATCTATCAGGAGGAGGCCACCTCCCGCTACGCCCTGACGTGGAAAATTTGCCGTTTGAGCGAAAATCTCAACTCCCACCTGGGTCTGAGGAGTATCACCGCCCCTTTTATCACAGACTTGGTAAACCAGCTAAATCTTGGGGTCTGTCTGGTTATCGAGCAGGACTTTGAGTGCGTGTATCTGGACTGTGTGGATACGGCAGCCACTTTTCAGCACACCTTGCAGCGCATTGGTAAGCGCGCCCCTATGCACGCGACCGGCTCCGGAAAGGTCCTGCTGTCCCAATATCCCCAGGCAATGTTAATGGAATTTCTGTCCTCTCACGCTCTGACCAAATACACAGACTTTACCATTGTGACCCAGGACAAGCTTATGGAGGAGCTGGAGCAGGTCAGACAGACCAAAATTGGAATTGACGACCAGGAGTGTGAGTTGGGTTTGCGCTGCGTATCCTCCCCGCTGTACCATTACTCCGGCAGCGCAATTGCCGCACTCAGCGTGTTTGGCGATGTGTCCGCCTTGACAAGAGACCGAATTGACCGGGAAATTGTCCCCATGCTGCAGAAGGTGACCACCACCATTTCGGAGCGGCTGGGGTATGAACAGAACTAAAAAGGGCCGATCTCCTCCGCCTGTCCATTGATGCTGTCCCCAGCTCATCACGGCCCGGGAGCGCCGCGCATATAACAGGCCAAAGCCGTACCACGTAGTTCGAATCACACACCGCGCCGAAAAGGCCGCAGGACTGTACTGTCCTGCGGCCTTTTCCCTGGAAATCCCCTTGTCCCGGTATTGACAACGTCTTACCCTTCCATTATAATTGTTCTACACTTTCACGAGAAAGTTTTGAGGAAAAGCGAGGTGTGAAGGGCAGTTTTTTTCATGCCGCCGGCGCCAAGCCGGGGCAAGCGAAATGCCCTGCACACGACCGGCGGGGCGTGAAAGAGGAGATGCTCATAACGGCCCGAGGAAAGGAAGGCGGAGACATGTCGGAACTGGAAGGCGGCGTCAACCCATTGGAGGAAAACACCGCAGAATTTGAGGAGGAAACTCCAAACGAAACAACCAAGCTGACCGCGCCAGTTGAGACTAAGCTCGATCAGCTTCTAGCGGCTCTAGAGGCACTTCAGGCACAGTTCGGGGAAAAAATTGCGGTGGACACCCACAAAAACGCACTCTTTGATGAGATGCACCAGGAGCTTATCCGCTATCAGAACGGAATATTGGATAAGATTGTGGAGACAATGGCCCTGGATATCATACAGATGGCAGACTCTACCAAACGCTCCTTACGTCTCTATGAGGAAAAGGAGCCCTCGGAGGACAACTACAGGCGCCTGCTGCGTGTCATAGAGGGAATCGCGGAGGATTTGGACGACATTTTATACCGGCAGAGCATCGAGCCCTACCAGGTGGCAGGCGCGCAGGTCGATGTGCGTCGGCAAAAGATTGTTCAGACCGTGGAGACAGACCAGCAGGACAGAGATAATCTGGTGGCTGTGCGCGTAGCGGACGGCTATGAAAAAAATGGAAAGGTCATCCGTCCTGAACGGATCAAAATCTACAAATATTCGCCAGGGTAACACGCAGCGGCCTGGAATCAACGACATATGTGGGAAAGGACGACGATACACATGGGAAAGGTATTTGGCATCGACCTCGGCACAACATACTCCTGCATCGCCTACATGGACGAATTTGGAAAACCGGTGGTCCTGAAAAACGCAGAGGGGGATTTGACGACACCTTCTGTGGTGTATTTTGAAAGCGCCGAGGAAGTGACTGTCGGTTCTGCCGCGAAAGAGTGCTCCACAATGTATCCCAAGCAGGTGGTCAGCTTTATCAAGCGCAACATCGGCGAGTGCGGCTTCAGTCTGGAACTGAACGGCATCGACATGAAGCCGGAGGATATCTCCTCCTATATCCTGAAAAAGGTGGTCCAGGACGCGGAGAACACCCTGCGCAGTGAAAATAAGCTGGCCGATGACGAGCACATCCATGATGTGGTCATCACCTGTCCGGCCTATTTCGGCGTGGCGGAGCGGGATGCCACAAAAGCCGCCGGCGTGATCGCCGGGCTGAACGTCATGTCCATCATCAACGAACCCACTGCCGCCGCTATCACCTACGGCGTCACCGACGACAACCAGACCAGGACGGTGCTGGTGTACGACTTGGGCGGCGGCACCTTCGACATTACAATGATCCACATCCAGCCCGGAGAAATCAGAGTCATCTGCACCGGTGGCGACCGCAACTTGGGCGGCCGTGATTGGGACGTACGGATCATGGACTATGTGGCCGAACAGTATCGAATCAGCAGCAAAACATCCGTCAACATTCTCGACGACATTGAGACCCGGCAAGAGCTGAGCCTAGCTGTTGAAAAGGCAAAGAAGCTCCTCAGTTCAAAAGAGAAGGCCCCCATCACCTGCAACTATATGGGTGAGCGGGTGCATGTGGAGCTGACACGGCAGAAGTTCGACGAGCTGACGGAGGACTTGCTCGCCCGCACCATTGGCTTGACAAAGGACATGTTCAAAGAGGCGGAAAAGAAGGGCTTTTCTCAAAAAGATGTCAGCAACATCCTGCTGGTGGGCGGTTCATCCAGGATGCCCCAGGTCATGAAGCTGGTGGAGGCGGAATTCGGTATTGCGACCAGCATTTTTGACCCGGCGGAGTCCGTGGCAAAGGGCGCGGCCATCTATGCCAATAAGATGAGCGAGTACAACATTTTGCTGGAAGAAATTGCCAAGAACACGGGCATGAGCACAGAGGAAGTCCGTGACCAGGTGGACAGCGGGACGATGGACCTGCAAAAAGAGGCCCAGAAGGCCAAGGTGCCGATGCGCGGCGGGCGGCTACCCGGCGCCGATGTGAAGATTATCAACGTCTCCAGCCGCAGCTTCGGCACCGAGGCGTACGACAGCAGCGACCAGCTGCGGCTCTTCCATATCATCCTCCGCAACGCAGAGCTCCCCGCCACTGGAAGCAGCACCTTTTACCCCCGGGAGGATAACCAGCGCGCCGTCCGGCTTAACGTCAAGGAGAGTCTCGCTTTTGACACGATTGTTGATACAGATCTTGGAAAGGACGTCGGCTTCGCGGTCCTCACCCTGCCCGAAGGGGTCACGCAGGACACAGAGATCAAGGTCACATTCCAGTTGGACGAGTCCGGATTGCTCCACCTGCACGCCAAAGAGATGCAGGACGGACGAGAGGTTGAGGCGGAGTTCCAGACGACAGACGCTCTCACGGAGAAGGAGTTAAACGAGGCCATCGACCGCAGCATGCGGTCCAATGTAAATTGAGCTGTTTTCACAAAAAAATCCCATTCCTGTCCAATCGGGCAGGAATGGGACGATTGCGATTGGGGAGAAACACGGGTTAAGATCACAGGAGAGGGGGGGGACAGGATGGAAAACTATTTTCTTCTATTGGGGCTGCCCTTTGATCCGCCTGAGACGGATGAGTCAAAGATCGAAGCGGCGATTAAGCAAAAGAAAAATCAATGGTCCGACCAGCTGAATTCCAGCACTGACGCTGTCATACAGGCCAAGGCCAGCGAATACCTGGCCCACCTTCGTGATATCCGGGCGGTCATGCTGGAGTCCGCCTCCCGGGAAAAAGCGGCAAGAGAGGCCAAGGCCATCAAGGGGAGCAAGCAGGCGCAGTTGGAACAAAAATTGTCGCTCTATCGGACGAAAGGGGATACGCTGTCACAGGAGGACCTGCAACAGATATTAAAACTGTTTGGCCCCTTTGGTTTCACACAGGACGAGATAACACGGCTGTTTGGACCGAAAAAGAGCCAGGAGCTTGACCTCACCGACATTCTGGACAAGAGCAAGTCGGACCGGGTGAGGCGGTTTCTCCAGCAGCTGGACACGCCAGGCAGGACCCTCTACCACTTTCTGGACCTCCCCCACACCGCCTCCGTCGACCAGCTGCGCAAGGCGGCAGTCGCAATGCAGAACAGGATTCAGGCCAAGGGAAACCAGACGGGGATGGACAATGCGAGCAAGGAGCTGTGCGGCCTGTGCGAGGTGATCTTCAAGGATTCCATCAGCAAGCGTAAATATGACAACTATGTCAGCCTGACGAGGCATACCCAAATCAACGACGCGGTGGACGAGCTTGCGCTGAGCAATCATATGGAAATCAGCTTGAGGATGAAAGAAGGGCTGATCGACATGGCCGTCCGACACTGTCAGATCAGCGTCTCTGACGCATCCATCTACATCAGCAACTACTGCGCCTATATGGGCTATACCCTGCCGGGGGACAAGGTGGCCTGCGGCCAGTGCGGCGCGGAAAATCCGGCCGGGAGCGTCAACTGCGCCAAATGCGGCAGGCCCCTGTTCATCATCTGTCCATCCTGCGGGCGGCGCTGCGATGCCAGCGCGGCGGTGTGCAGCCGCTGTGGCTTCAAGCTGGAACACATGGATCGGGCCATAGCCCTGTGCGGTCTGGCAGAGCAGGCCATCGAATCCTTAGACTTTCAGACCGCCGCAGGCCATCTGGCCGATGCAGACCGGCTGTGGCCGCACAACAAGTTGACTCCACCTCTACAGTCCCGCCTGTCCGAGTACCGGCAGCGGGCGGGAACCGAAACGCTGCGGGAGGCCGTGGAGTCCAGACGCTATCTGGAGGCGCGGCAGCAGTACAACGTGATCCGCAGCCGATTTCCCGCATACTCAGACCCGGCGCTGGAACAGAAAATGTCTGCAGCCATTGACGCCGCCCAGGCCCTGTTTCTCCAGGCCAACCGCTCCAGCCGGGAGGACGAGGTTCTGACCCTGTGCGCCCAGGCCGCCGCGCTGTGCACAGACTACCCGGGCATCCAGGAACTGAGGGCAAAATATCCTCCCGCCCCTCCGGCGGGATTTTCTGTAAAAGCCGACCCCCGCGCCAGAGGGAACGCGTTAAGCTGGGCTGTCCCCTCTGGCGGAAGGGCGGCGCGCTGCATCGTGGTGCGCAGCCATGCGGGCCCGGTTCAAAACCGCATCGACGGAAAGGAGATCTTCCAGGGCAATGCGTCCTCCTACTGGGACAGGGACATTGAACCGGGGGTCACCTACTGGTATAACGTCTTTCTTCAGCGGGACGGCGTCCTCTCTTCCGGTGCGGCGGAGGGGTGCCAAGAGGTGGTGAACCTCTTCGAGATCGGGGAGGTCTCTGTCACCCCGGGGGACGGCTCCCTGCGGCTGTCCTGGGAAAAGCTGCCACACAGCGCGACAGCGGAGCTGTACCTCGCCGGCCCGGGAGGGGAGAGGCACCACGCCTCCATCCAGGCGGAGAGCTTTTTGCTCACCGGCCTAACCAACGGCGAGGAGCAGCGATTCCGCATCGCCCTGTCCTACCCTATCGGCAGGAGAAAGCGGGAGACGGCAGGGGTCACATTCTCCGCCGCGCCCGTCTGCCCGTCCGCCCAGGTGGAGACACTGCGGGTCCAACCCGCTCAAAAGGGCATGTATCAGGCCATTTGGCGGCACACGGGGCCGGGAGAGGTCCGCCTTTTTGCCTCCTCCCGGAGGCCGGGGTGGCACGCCGGCGACCTGGTCCCCCTCTCAGCCTTGGAGCAGGAGATGACGGCCCTTCCAACCCACCCCCTGACCTCGTCCGGAACGCTGCGGCAAGGGGAGCGGGGCGCACTGTTCCGAGACCCCGGCTGGGAGACGCTGTACGTCACGGCGGCGGCTGTCAGGTCCAGTTCTGCCGTCTTCGGTCCCCTGGCCCGAGCGGGAAATGGGGCGTCGGTCCGCATTCAGGACATCCGTCCCGTGAACGGGAGGATTCACCTCTTCTTGGACGCCCCCCAGGATTCCTCCGGCTTCGCCGTACTGTACCGCTTGGACCGATTCCCGGCCGATCCCACCGACCCGGAGGCTGTGAGACAGGATTTCACCAGTCAGCAGTACAAAATCAAAAACGCCCTTCTTCTGGAGTCTCTGGAGGAGCGGACCTACTACTTCACTGTCTTCGCCTGGTTTGACCAGGGCGGGGAGCGCGTGTGGTCCCCAGGCGCGGAACGGGTTTTTGACTGCTCCCCCAGGGCGGTCATCACCTACGCGATCTCCCCACCACGTGGTTTTTTCGGCGGGCGCTGCGTCACCCTGGAGTTTCAGGCGGATGTGAAACAGTTCACTCTGCCTGACATCGACGTACTGTCCGCCGTGGGCGCTGTGCCTATGTTTCGGGCCTCGGCGTCGCTGCTGCACACCATCCCGTCCCAGCGGGTGGAAGGCTCCCTCAAGGTAAAGATTCCCCTGCCTAAAGGGACGCCCAAAGACACCTATATCAAACCCATCTTTCGGGACGACTCCGCCCAGGCCGGAAGTCAGCTGCGCCTGAAGCTCCGGTCAGACCACAAAGTCACCTAACAGGACACGCAAAAGCAGCGGCACAGAGGGCTTTGACCCCTCGCCGCAGAGGAGGAACGGCACGATGAGCGTCCACCAAATCATCTATACCTCGTGCAGACGGGGCATCCACGCAGGAGGGGATGGGATGCAGGTCTACGCTCAGGACGCCTCCTTTCAGGGCGCGGATGGGGAAGAACTGCGTCACCTGTTCTCCTACCACCCCCTCGACCTGGACCGCCCTATGACAGACGAATTGGCCCGGGCCATGCCCCAGACCTACAAGTACCAGCGCCTGCGCAGCGGATCGCTGGCGCTGGCCCAAAATACCTACCTGGGTCGGGACTATATGGGGGAGGGGGGCCGCTTCGGCAACCACCTGAGCCACGTCGTCATCTACAATCCAGAGGACATGACCGCCTATCCGGCGGAGTACTATGGCGGGGACCTTCTGCGCAGCAGTATGGCCTTCGAGGAGGTCAACAGCCCTGATCCCCCTCCAGAGCTCCCTGCACCCGTTCTGGAACGCAGCTTTGTAGTAACCGTCTCCGCCGTGGCGGACTTCCTGGCTGAAGCGGGGCGTATGGAGGTCTACCGGCAGATGCTCTGCGCCACGCTGTCCTTCGGGCGCCTCCCAAAGCGGGTTGTTATCCTGGACAAACCAGAACACATGATCCTCTGGATCGCCGCCCTAGGATACGCGCTCCCCAGGCGGAACGCTATGGAAGTGGAGTTTTCCACCTATGAATACGCCCCCGCCCTCTCCCCCGCCCGGGTTTGCGGCGCAGTCCGGGCGGGGACGCAACTCGGCGATGGGGGCCAGCACTTTTTGTTCGATCTGCTGGACGGGCACACACCCGCCCTGGAGCCGGACCAGGCGTTCTCTGAATTTATAGAGGACGCACTCCTCCACTCCCGCGAGAGGCTATGGGAGTTTCACAGCTTTCTGGACGGCGGATACGACTACGATAGGGCGGACGAGGATATCTATGGCGCCTACGCCCTCTACGCCGCGCTGACCGACAAGACGACGTCAGTCCCCCCGGAGCGGCTGGCCCTGGCGCTGGATTTCGCGGGCCGCTTCGCCCGAGAGGAGGCCCTCCCAGACCTTCTCCGCCTCCTGCTGCCAGCGGAGGGCGGCGCGGAAGATACCGGCATTGCCACACAACTTCTGGAGGCATTTGCCGTGGACGCCACTCGTCTGACCGGCATGGCCCTGGCTCTGGAGCGTTTTCTCCTGGATCGCTCACAGGAGCCCAAGAATGTGTGGGACTGTTTTGGCCATCTCCTGCTCTCCCGCTGTCCAGCCGGTGTGGAGGAGGCATATGTCATCCTGAGCGGATACAGGCGGTATGACCGGATATATCCACTCTACACACTGGCCCTCTCACAGGCCCCAGGGCCAGAGGCATGCGAGGCCGTCTATGAGACCCACAACCGCGCACTGGTCCAGAGGGTCCCGGAGTACGCCAACCTGTACGGCAAGCTGTCTCTGGAGGTGTATCAAGTTGCGCGGAGCCGTTTTCCAGAGACACCCACCCCTGCCGAAGGTTCCATTTTTAAAACTGTCACAAACCTGTTCAGACGGCACAGAAGCTGACAGGAACATTCAAAAAGGAGACTGCTGTTGTGAGAACCGTGAAAAGAAGGAGCTCTATATGGAGCTACATTGGGCCGTATTTTCTGGGGGTTGCGATTGTTCTGGTGATAGCGGCGGGGATCAGGTTGTTCCTCGGCAGGGCGGACACGTCCTCTCAGCCCGAGGTCCCCGGAGATGTCTTCCTCTGCCGCGGCTGCGGGAAAGCCTACGTCAACCAGTTCCCCTACGTCTCCCCCTGGGCCGGATATCCCACCGAGCCGTCCATTCCTAAGATTACAGACATAAAAGAGACCTCCCGCAACGGCTCCATCAGCAGAGCGACGCCGGTGTCCATGTTCCAGAGGGTAACCGGGAACCTGTCCAGCAGAGACGACAAGGATTTCTACAGTTTCACGGTGGATACGCCGGGCGACGTCACCTTCCTCTTTTCCCACGATGGCAGCCGCGGAGGTTACATATACCTTTGGGCGGGTACCATCTATGGGACCGACAGAAAGACCAAGCTGAAAGCTCTGTCCATCCCCAGCGAAGACGGCAAAGAGACAGACTTCGGCGTATCCGACCTGGAACCTGGCACATATTATTTGGAAATCTCGGCTGTCTCCGGGGGCAACCCGCTGCTGAACGGCTACTCTGACACACACTACCACATCACCTTCCTCCCCAAATGTGCAGAGCACACCTCCGTGACGCAGGTTATCATGGAGACTCCCACCTGTTCCCAGGCGGGACAGCTGATGACCCAGTGTAATACATGCCCTGTGGTAGTATCTACAGAAGTTCTGGAGCCACTGGAGCACATCTGGAGCACATGGAAAACAGTGGAAAAAATTTCTCTCCGTTCTCCCCTGGGCAAATGCAGCCGGGTCTGTGCCCTCTGCGGAGAGGAGGAGACTGGCGCCCTGCTGTTCCACCTCCTGGACAGGGCTCCAAAGACAGATCCGGAGGCCGTGAGGGTAACCGTATCCCCCCCTTCTTCCTCCTGTGCGGCAGACGGCTTTGCAGAGACCGTATGCTCCGTGTGCGGCAATGTGGAGGCGGAGAACGCCCAGGCCCTGGGTCACACTTATGGCGAATGGGAGATCACTCGCGCCGCCACCTGCTCCGCCGAGGGCCAGCGCAGCCGCGCCTGCGCCGACTGCGGCTACGTGGAGGTAGAGTCTCTCCCACAGACCCCACACACCTACGGCAAATCGGTACGGGTCAGCGGAAGCATTTGGGACGCCCCCATTGTCTCCCGCAAGAGCTGCACGGAGTGCGGCTACATCAAACTGGTGGAGAGCGGCTGGTCCCGGTGGGTCCTTCCGGCCCTTGTCATTGCAGGCGCTGCTGCGGCAGTCCTTTCTCTGTTTCTAGCACGGCGAATGATCCGCAAACAACGCAGCAGAAACACAAAAAAGCAGCTGGAAAAGGCTTTTCTGTGCCCCTACTGTTTCGAGTCCAGCCAGATCAGCCAGATACAGTTCCGGTGTACCAATCAGCTTTGCGAGGATCTCTATGACCCCGAGATGACCCGGTACGAACACGGCGTGGACGACCCGCTGAAGGGGAAACGGGGCAAGCCAACCTTTGGTCGGAAACAGGTCCCAATCCAGTGGGACACCCAGGGTATCCCGCACTCCGCCCAATGCCCCAAGTGCAGCAGGACCACCTACAAGGTCATCTGTCCCAAATGCCACAACCCTCTGCCCGCAAGCACTCTGACAGGGGACAATATGATTATCTCCGTGGTCGGCTCCCGCGACACAGGGAAGACCCACTTCATTACAGTCATCGTCAATGAGCTCATCGAGCGAATCGCCCCCGCTTTCGGCGGGTCCTTCGAGGGCTTTGACGACACCATGGACCGCTACACCAGAATCTACAAGAATCAACTGTATGTGCACCTACAGCGGTTTAAAAAGACAGATCGGTTCCTGGAAAACATGGATGGAGCGTACCGGCCTCTGATCTACTCACTGAAGCTGCGGGTAAAAGGGCCTCTGGGAGAGAAGATCCGGCTGTATACCCTGGTGTTCTTCGACTCCGCCGGCGAGGATTTGGAGTCTGAGGAGAGCATGCGCACGGTGAACCAGTATATCTGCAAGTCCACAGGCATCATCTTCCTGCTGGACCCGCTGAAGATTCCCGCCGTCAAGGCCCAACTGGATCAGAGCGCAGTGAGCCGCGCCTCCTCCGCCAGCTGGTATCAGCCGGACGATATCCTGGTACGGGTGTCCAACCTCATCCGGAGGGAGCAGGGACTGCGGGACTGCGATAAAATCAAAGTGCCTGTAGCGGTGGTATTTTCTAAGCTCGATGTCATCGAACCGATCATCCCCCAGGGCTGTACCATCCTGGAGCCAAGCGCCCATTGCAGGCAGGGTGTTTTCAACCTCTCCGACTGCCACAATGTCAATACAGAGGTTCAAGGGCTGCTGCGGACTTGGGAGGCGGGGTCGTTCCTGTCTCAGCTATCGCTGAACTACCAAAATTACGCCTGCTTCGCGGTCTCCTCCCTGGGAATGCACAACAGTCCAGACAGCAACGGCATCATCAGCCGCCCCCACCCCCACCGGATTGAGGACCCGCTGCTGTGGCTCCTCATGAAGCAAAAGGTCATCAAGGGCAAAAAATAGCCCAGACAGATCGCGGCCGGGACGCTGGAGCCCGCACCCCAGTAAAACAGCCTGCTAAAGCCCCTTATTTCAGATATCTTTGCAACTTTTGGGCGACAGCCCGAATATCAATCGGTTTTGCCAAATGGTCATTCATCCCGCACTCTAAGCACCTTTGAATGTCCTCTGAAAACGCATCGGCCGTCATCGCGATGATGGGAATATCCGCGTCTGCGCGCTCCAGTCCCCGAATGGCCGTGGTCGCTTCGTAACCGTCCATAACAGGCATCCGAACATCCATAATAATCGCGTCATAATACCCAACGGGAGATTTTTCAAATTTCGCAACACAAATTTTCCCATTTTCAACCCAATCCAGTTCCATTTCAAGGACAGACAGCAGCTCCCTTGCAACTTCCCAGTTAAGTTCATTATCCTCTGCCAATAGAATGCGCTTCCCTCGAAGGGACAGGTCCACCCCTCTTTCGGCTTCGCCAGCTTCCTCAACGGCAGTACCGGCAAATGTGCGCAGCGCGTCCAACAAGGTAGACCGAAACAGCGGTCTGGAGATAAACCCGGAGATCCCCGCCTCTCTGGCCTCCTCTTCCACCCCGCTCCAATCGCAGGCCGAGAACAGCAGCGTCGGGCGGTCCCCTCCGTCCTGTGATCGAATCGCCCGGGCGGCCTCAATCCCATCAATATCCTGCAATTTCCAGCCCAAAAGGACAATCTGATAGCCGACATTCTGGCGATGGCGCTCCGCAATGAGCGCCATCGCCCGTTCGGCGCTCAGGCACCATTCGGCGCGGATCCCCATTGACCGGAACGAATGAACCGCATTGACACACAACCGCTCATCCCCATCTACCACCAAAACATTCCAGTCCGGAAGGGCCGGATTGCCCTCTCGCCCCGCCGCTTTTGCCAGGTCAAGCACTACGTGGAACTCGCTGCCCTTGCCCTGTTCGCTGCGGACAGAGATGGCGCCTCCCATCGCGTCCACAATATATTTGGTAATTGCCATGCCCAGTCCGGAGCCCTCTGTCTTCCGCACGCGGGTGTTGTCCTCTCTGCTGAACGAGTCAAATATCTTCTTTTGGTACTCCTCTGACATACCAATGCCCGTATCGCTCACCAGGAAATGGGTTCGGACGCAGGACGTGTCCTCTGGCAGCGCCTCCTGATACACAGATACTTGAACCGAGCCCTTTTCCGGCGTAAATTTGACCGCGTTCCCCAGCAGATTGATCAGCACTTGATTGAGCCGCACACTATCACAGCACAAATCTTCCGCCAGGATTTCGTAGGCAGCCGCGTTGAACTGCTGATTCTTGGCCTTGACCTGCGGCTGCATGATATTGACAATGCTGTCCATCACCTCCCGCAGCGACACCGGCTCCACATTCAGCGTCATCTTTCCGCTTTCAATCTTTGATATATCCAGCACATCATTGATCAGCCCCAGCAGATGTTTGCTGGATAAGGCGATCTTGCGCAGATACTCCTGAACCTGTTCCTGGTCGCACGGATTGGCCATGGCCAAAGATGTCATTCCGATGATGGCATTCATGGGGGTGCGTATGTCGTGGCTCATGCTGGAGAGGAACTCCTGTTTTGCCGCATTGGCGTGTTCCGCCTCTTTCCGTGCCGCGTCCATCTCTGTGTTCATGCGCCGCAATTCTGATACCTGATTTCTGAACAGTTTGAAATACTGAAAGAATATGTAGAGGAGCATGGCAATCACCGCAAAAGAGGCGGCATAAACAATGGTAAGCCAGTGACTGCCCATGCCGGAAATCGTGTGGTCCAGCTCGTCGAAGGGGAGGACTGTCACCAGATACCACTCGCAGTATGGGAGATTGGTGCTGTACAAATGGCTGCGCGTTTGGCCGCTTTTCAGAATAGCGGAATAATCCTCATCCCGATTCATAGCAGTCGTCAGCTGCTCAATATAGATTTCTGCCTCTTCGTTTTGTCCTGCGAAGATGCTGCAAAGTTTATCAAAATAATTTTCGTAGATTCCATCCTCATTCCGAACAACATAGCTGCCGTCCTTACGTATCACATAAGAACAGGCCAGAGAACTGTCTGAATCCAGGAAAAGAACCTCGCCCATGTATCGGGAGGAGAGTCCTACCACGATGGCGAGGCTGTCGTTTCCGTCGGACATGGGATATCGGCAGGGAATACCAAACAAAATGACCCCGTCTCCACCGCCGTCGACAGCCGAAGCCGCTTTGCGCTCTCCGTTCTTTAAGCTCTCTAAAAACGGCTCCGGGTGGTTGAGTTCTACAGAATCGCCGTAAATCATTTCAATTCTGCCGTCAGACGAGTACAGAGCGGCGCAGGAAAACTGCCTCGCCCTTGCGCCATATTCGATCTCTTCCCTTGTGCCATAAGCGGCGGTCTTCTCATCCGCCGCAATGCGCGCTATGGACTCCGCCATAGTCAGTCTGAGATCTATGACCGTTTCAAAGTGCAGAGATATCTGCTCATTCATTTCGGCCATATATGCAGTGCCTATATTCTCAATGGTACGCTCGCTCATTCGATTGATGGAAATACCTAAAAACAAAAAAATGAGTATATTCAGGCCAATAATCCACGCTATGCTCATTTTTAAGGAATGCGGAAAAGCTATGCTTTTCATACTCTTTTTCATCTCCATAGTTTTTCAGCACCTCTGCTGCCCGGGCGATCATCGCCGCTTCCTACCATGTCAGCGGTCTCCCGCCCTTGTCACCCCTTCAGCCTGCTGATGACCTGAAGCATTTTTCTGATCTCCACCGGCTTGGCCAAGTGCTCATTCATCCCAGCGTCCTTGGCCAGCGCAACGTCCTCTTCAAAGGCGTTGGCCGACAGCGCTATAATCGGAACTCTTTTTGCGTCTGTTCGGTCCAGCCCGCGAATCACACGGGACGCCTCATATCCGCTCATGACCGGCATCATCAAATCCATCAGTATGCAGTCAAAGGTCCCGGGGGCGGAGGCTGTAAAGGCGTCCACCGCCGCTTTCCCATCGTTCGCGGTCACAACCTCCACGCCCGCCTCCTTTAACATGAACTCCACAATTTCACAGTTAATTTCATTGTCCTCCACCAAAAGAACGCGCATCCCGACAATATTGTCCCACCTATCCGGCTCTTCATCTACAGGCTGTCCGCTCCACGCCTCATCCACTCGAAGCGGCAAGGTGATTTGGACCACACTTCCCTTGCCGAGCTGGCTGTCTACCGCAACGGTCCCCTCCATCTGGTCTACCAGCTTCTTTACGATGGACATGCCAAGTCCAACCCCGCTATAGTGGGTCCTTGCGCCTTGATGTTCCTGGGTGAACGGCTCAAAAATGTGCTTTTTGAACTCCTCCCCAATCCCAATTCCGGTATCTTCAATCACAAACTGATAGTTTGCAGTCCCACCCCGGCAGGAGGTCTCCTGAACTCGCACAAATACGGCCCCGTGGGGTCGGTTATATTTAAGCGCGTTATCGACAACATTCATCAGGATTTGCTTGATATGCAGCGAATTGCCGATCAATCTGGTGTGGTGCAGTCCGTTTGCCTCCAACACCAGCTGAATTCTCCCCTCCTCCGCCTGGGGGGACAGGATCGTGATACAGTCCTCCAGCGTATCATGAAGGTCAAACGGCTCCTCCACTGCTGCCGGCCTTCCACTCTCCAGCTTGCTGACCAGGAGCACATCATTCACCAGGGACAGCAGATGCTCTGTTGACACACGAATTTTCTTCCGGCACTCCCTCTGCCGTTCCGGGTCCCCCTGGCTTCTCTCCAGAATGGCCAGCATCCCCAAAATCCCATTAATCGGTGTGCGCAGGTCGTGAGACATGTGGGAAAGGAACTCACTCTTGGCTGAATTTGCCTGCCTCACCCGCTCTAAAAGCTCCATAATAGACTGTTCCTGCTTCTTCCGCGTCACCATCGTATCCGTGATATCCTGGTGGTATCCGTTCAAACAGGCGCCCGGTTTATGAAAGGTTTTATCTGGCACACCGCCGCAGCGGACATAAATTTTCCCCAGCTTGGGATGATTCCACGGGTAAATCACCTCAGAACGTCCGGTTCCTAAGATCTCCCGCACCGATTCCTGTACCATCTCCACATAGTCCGGCTCAATATGTTCAAACCAGTGTCGATAGCACTCCTCCGGCCCAATCTCATCTGGCACCCCCAGAAGGATCCGCATGGTCCGATCCGCGTACATCCTGGGCTGGCAGCCCTCCTCCAACTCAATCGTCCAGATGCCCGTCCTGGCCCCCTCCAGAATGTCCTCCAGGCTTCGCCTCGCCTCCAGCTTGTACTGCTCCTCCTGCTCCACCACGGCATTGACATCCCGCAGGGCAAAAATAACGCAGTTTTCTTCCTCTGTTTTATCTGTGGCGGAAAAATGAATCTCCAAGTGTTTCAACCCGGAGGTGCTGTCTTTCACCTGATACCGGACGGAAAACTTTTTATTCGTTTTGAGTCGGGCCAGCACATAATCCTTTTTCGTTACCGTGCGGATTCGATCCTGGTCTTCACAGACCACATATTGGGAAATATACCGCTCCATAGCCGACTGATAGCCACTCTCAAAATGGACGGCCCAATCTATCCTCATCTGCTCGCTGTCCCGGTAAATCTGGCATTCACCTGTGTCGAAATTGACCTGGTAGATACTCAGGTAATCCACACTGAGGGCATGGAGCACATTATAGCTCCGCTTTTGAAGCGCCCGAACCAGGTTGCGCCGCTTCAGAGAGGATACGATAAAGTACGCCGCCGTCTGGAGCATGTTCGACGCATATTCCAGCGACTTCACAGGGGGATTGTCCACACCGTAAAAGCCGATAATCTTTTTCCCGTCATAGAGGGGGACCACCACAAGGGAATGGATGCTCTGCCGTTTCAAATTCTCATACTGAAGGGGGTCAGTCTCACGGATATCTTCCAGGTTCTCAATGACGATCTGCTTGCCGATGCCAAAATTCCGATACCAGCTTGCGCATACCTCCGGAGGAACATTTTGAAGATTCTCTTTCTCTGGTTCCACCCCGTCTGCCGTCCACTCATAGGTGTTGTCGTCGCCGCCAGACCCGTTCTGTTCAAATATGTAGGTCCGCTCCCCGTTCAGTGCCTTTCCCAGGTGCTCCAGCAGCACTTCCAGCGACTGATCCGGCGTTTCCTCCAGCAGGGCGACGCGAAGTCCCTCGTTAATGACGACCTCCAGATTCTGAACGCTCCGCATACCGCTGTTCGGTTCCTGGATCTCGGCAGCCGGCGTCCCTTCTCCGGTCCGTCCTAAAAATCCCCCTGAATAACCCATACCCTTGCCCTCCATATTAGACCGCGTTTCGGTCAATAGTCGCCACAGAGAATCCCAGCACGGATAGGTTCTTCCCCGGAACGCCCTGTCTTGAACTATTCGCACAGTTCCGCATGGTCTCCCAGCTTCGCTGCGATCATCTGAAAATCTGTGTCATAATACCATATCTATCCGTCACAGGTCAAGGGAGAAGACAGGCTGAACCGCCCGGATATGATAAAAAAGATACGCTATGCAAAATTTCCAGGCGGCGTCCTGCCGGGCAGAGCCGCTCCACAGGTCGAGACGGGGAGCACAAGCTGGCTGACACAGCGCGAGGGACTCTGGAGCGGTATGCTCCAGAGCCCCTCGTGTTTTCTGTCCTCGGCCGGCTGTGATCAAAGATTTACACAGACTCCAGCTCGTTTGACCCGCAGCCGCCCGGCCGCGGTTTCCGCCCCTCCGCCAGACTGACCAGCATATACAGCAGCGCGGACAACAGCACAGCCGAAATACTGGGATAGGGCAGCGAAATCATCCCCAGAGAGTTGGCGGCTGAGGCCGACATCCCTACAAAGGCGCTGACCAGCGCGCCACGGGCGGTCCCCCGCTTCCACAGCAGCCCTCCCACAAAGGGCACCAGACATCCGGCAGTCAGAAGGCTGTATCCCAACGCCAGCAGCTGAATGATATCCCTCATGCGCAGCGCCAAAAAAATCCCAATGACACAAACCGCTATGTCCACTGCCAGCATCACACGGCGGCAGTCCCGGGAATCCGCTTCGGGGTCAAGCATGCCTAAATAAATGTCGTGGACCACATTGGCCGCCACTGTGATATAAGCGCCGTTGCACGCCCCCACCACCGCACAGATAATCGCCGCCAGAATGATTGCGGCCACCGCGGCGGGCAGGCGGGTCAGCAGCAGTTTCATAAAAATTTCTGTCGGCGCCGCAGCTGGAAAGAGCACCCGGCCAAACATCCCCAACAGCGGCGGAATCAGCGCCACTGGCAGCAGGAGCAGCCCACTGATCAGATACCCCCAGACCGCCACCTTTTCCGTCTTTGCGGCGCTGATATTCTGATAGATCCCCTGGCTGACCAGACTCACCGTGGCGGTGGGTACCACCATATCCACAAAGAATTCACTGTCAAAGGGAATGGGATCAAAATAAGCCGCAGGCAGGGACTTCGCCAGCTCCAACACACCATAGCCGTGCAGCATCACGGCCAATGCCAGAAGCATCCCCGCAAAGATCACGGCGGACTGAATGGCCGAGGCGGCCATCGTGCCCCAGAGTCCGCTGGCGGTGGCATAGCACAGTGAAACGACTGCCGTCAAAACCACGCCCCAGTCCTCTGGAATGCCCACCGCCAAGAAAATGGCCCGCCCCGCCAGCAGCTGTCCTGCCAGCATAGCAATACAGCTGAGCATGGTGGCGACACTATAAATCAGGCGGGTGGATTTGCCCTGGTACCGCTTTGCAAAATAATCTGACAGGGAAATAAATTGATTCCTGTAGGCAAATCGGCTGATCAGCAGCCCCACCGCCAGATAGGAAATTCCACAGCCAATCCCATACCACGCTCCGCCGACTCCATAGCGCGCGCCGTACTCCGCGCCGCCCACCACAAAACCGCTGCCAATGTGCATACCCACCGCGCTTCCGACGAGCAGAAAAATAGTACTCTGGCCGGGCGCCGCAATGGTATCCTGCACACTTTTGATTCGCTTTCTCGCCGACCTGCTGAGCGCCAGCATCGCCCCTGTATACAGGGCCAGAATCAGCATAACCAAGTGAGGTGTGGACATATCCATGATCCCTTCTGCCTGCCGGCACTCTCTGTCGCGCGGAAAGTTGCCGCCCCTTCTCTCCGGACAATTGGGTTATCCTATCACAACGCGTCTGCTCTGTCAATCGCTCCAGACGGTCTTTATAGCCGGGCCAGAACTTCTTCTACCCGACAGCATCGGTTCGGAAAACGCTCTCTCAGCCGGGGCGACGCGCCCTCCACAATGTAGGGGTGCCCCACCGCCTCCAGCATAGATAAATCGTTGTCGTTGTCGCCGAATGCCACGACCTCTTCCAGTTCAACCCCCAGAATGGCACACAGCTTGCGCAGGGCCGCCCCCTTGTCTGTCGCCGTGAAGTCCAGCCAGTTCTGTCCCGCTACCGCAACCTGGAACCGATCTCTCCACGCGGGCGCCAACTGCTTTTCCGCATCTCGGCCCCCAGATCTGCAGTACGCCGATACCTTTAAAAACCGCTCTGAGATCTCCTCCGGCGCGTTCACAATCCGGGTCCGGTTACCCAACTGATTTTGTATGTATTCCTCCAGGTCTGAACACTTAGGACACAAATAGGTGGTATCTGCGCCGGAGATGATCAGTTCAAAATCCGGCACGGCCAAAATTTGATGGCTCAGTTCCAGGCAGGCCGCCCGATCCATACCGGTCATCTCCAGCAGTGGCGGCGGCTCTCCAGGGCCAAACATAGCCGCTCCATTCTCACAGATCTGATACATCCGACTGGACAGCGGCTGAAACAACCTCCGCAGACTGGTAAGCTGCCGTCCGCTGACCGGGCAAAACGGTATGCCCTTTTGCATCAGACGCCGAATCCGCTCTATCACCAGCGGGTCCAGCCGCCTGGCGCTGTCGGGCAAGAGCGTTCCGTCCACATCGCTGACAACCAGACGAACCAACGTGATCTCCTCCCTTGCTTCATGGAAAAATCTTCAGCTCAGCGGTCTCGGTCCAGGGCACATCGGGAGGTGTGTCGAAGTTTTTCACCAACTCGATGCGGATATACTTTGCTGAAACCGTCTGATCCAAAAAATAGGTATTCCACTGCTCCTTCATCTCCATCTGGGCGGAGAGGATCTCGGTCCAGGCTACGCTGTCGATATCCGCCTCCTCATTGCCGAAGTGGGAACAGCGTTCATCACTGGATACGTACAGCCGGATGGCGGAGGCCATCTCCTCTTCTATGCTGATGGGAGAGCCCACATTGTGGAAGATGCGGATACAGGATATGCTCTTCTCCTCCCCAAAAAAGTCCAAAATAGCGTTGGCGGGTCCATGGGTGTTGGCGCCCCAGGTACCCCCGTTGCGCTCAATGTCGTCATCAATCAAATTGCAGATCCAATAATAGGGATTCAGAGTGGTGGTACTGCCCCACTGAATACGGGAGTACAAACTGCCGTCCCGCCGGACACCCAGGGGCAGAAGTCCCGCGGGCACCTCACTGAGCGTCGCCCCCTTCTCCGTAGTGGAGCAGCAATAGAAGCCGGGTTCGATACCATGGAGGCACACCGCCGCGGCCACCGGGAATGGGTGGCGGCCCTTCATACTCACATCATCCGCGATCACCAGTTGGACCCCCAGCCCCGCCAGAAAGGCAGCCGCCTCCTCCGACAACTGTTGACTGCGGACTTCACGGGGTGGACAGATCTCCAGCTTGCGGGATTTGGCTGTCTTGATCAGGAGCACAGAAAAACAGGGCAGCTTCTTTAGATATTCCACATCCTCCCTGCGAATCACAAAGCCGGCCCGGTACAGGTCCGCTACATAGGCGGTCCTTCCATCAAGCGTCGGACAGCCCTTTATATCCAATGTGTGGTTCAAAATCACCGCTCCTCTCTCATTCCTCCGCGCTGTCCACAATGGCAAACGCGCTGCTGGTGTAAATGATGTCGGCTCCCGCGGCCAGCAGGGCCAACGCCGCCTCTCGGGTATCAATCTGGCCCTCGGCCTCCACCACCGCTTTGTCCCCAACGGCGGCGCGGAGCAGCTCCACATCCCGGGCGGTGGTGGCCCGGGGAATCACGCTGTCTCCACAGGTCGTCTTAACCGCATCCACGCCGCAGGCAGCACACAGAGCAGCCAGTTGCTGAACATCTCCATCTTCCAACTGATAGGTATTCAACACGGCAGCGACACGTCCGCCGTGGCGGTGAGCCGCCTCCGCGCCGCCTTGCAGTTCCTCCCGAAGGGTCTGCTGGTCCTTAGACTTCCAGGCGGACAGGTTAACTCCCATGGCCGATTCCGCCGCCCCCCGCTTTGCGGATAGTTCTACATCAGATACTTTTGTCACAGGCACATCAATCCCGGAGGGAAAACCGGCCACGGTAAAAATCTTCAAGTCGCTCCCTTTGGCCGCCTCCAGTGCGGCGAGCACCATGTTTTGATACACGCAGACTCCCAGCAGTCCCCCCTCCGCCGCCTGACGGACAAAGCGGGTGACCTGCTCCTCCGTGCGGCCAATGGTCATATCACTGAGCACCAGCCGCTTTGCCAATTCAGCTTTTTTCATGCTCTCACTCCTCCACAAAGGTATCTAAAATACGGAAGGGCGCACTGGTCGCAATCCGGTCGCAGCCGGCCAGAATCATTTTTCTGGCATCCTCGCCAGTGCGCACACCGCCAGAGACCATCACCTTGATGGCCTGCCCAAAATGATCCTTGATCAGTTTCACTTCCTCCGGTTTACTGACACTGCCGTGGCCGGTGTTGGTCTTCAGGTACTCCACGCCGCAGTCGATACACAGTTCCGCCGCTTTCAGCTGCTGATCCGTCGTGAGAAGCGCGGCAAAATAGATGATTTTGATCAGCGTCTTCCCATCCGCCAGATCTAAAAACGGTTTGATCTCCTCCTTCACTCTGCGGTAATCCCCCGCCATGAAAGCACTGATATTCATCGAGACATCCAGACTGTCCGCCCCATCCGCAATGGCCTGACGGGCCGCAATCAGCCGGATCTCGTTGTCCGCGCCGCCCATAGGGTAGTCTACCACAGAGACAAGTTTCCGCCCCCGGCTATGGGCAATATCTGCCACATGACGGATAAAATAAGCCGAGGCCAGAATTCCGGCAAAGTCGTAGTCCGCCGCCTTGGCGGTGAAGTCGACCGCCTCCTGAACGGTAGGGTTGGCGGCCGCCATGGAGGCATCCAGCATCCGCTCCACATCTTTTCTGGTCAACATCATCATTCCTCCTGATTGGAAAGCATCGCCCGGTAGTTCTCCTCCAGCCGCGTCAGCTCCTCCGCGCTGGGAAAGAATTCAAAGGCGGACTGATTGGGCAGGCGTTTGACACAGCAGGCGGCAATACAGTTGGCGTGAATCACCGCGTCAGGCAAGGTCATGCCTTGGGCGATAGAGGCAACCAACGCCCCGGCAAAGGTATCTCCGGCGCTGGTCGTGTCCCGCACCTCCACTGGAACACGGGGAAATACCCGCTCCATGTCTGGAGTCACCAGGACGGCCCCGTCCTGACCCAGGGTAATAATAGCCGCTTTGTTGACTCCCTTGTCCAGCAGAACACGTCCAGCCTTTCGCGCGCTGGCTGTATCCGTCACCTCAATGCCGCTGAGCAGGGAGGCCTCCACCTCATTGGGTTTGATGTAGGTAATGCAGCGGTACAAGTCCTCATCAAACTGCACTACAGGCGCAGGGTCCACCATAGTCTCTACCCCCAAGGCGTGGGCCTTTCTGATGGTATACTCAATGGCGTCGAAATTGTTCTCAAACTGGAACCCAGCCACCGAGCACCCCTTCATCATCTCCTCAGCCCGGTCGATGTCCTCCCTCGTAATCTCTGCGTTGGCGCCAGGCACCACTGTGATGATATTGTCTCCCTTGCGGTTGAGCATCACGCCGGCGGCTCCGGTGGCATGTTCAGGGTCAATTTTCACATGGGTGCAGTCAATCCCTGCCCGCTTGAAATCCTCTATACACAGGTGGCCGTATGTGTCGTCCCCCACCCGCATAATCCCGCAGACCTTGGTTCCGGCCAGAGCGGCGGCCAACATCTGACCATGTCCCTTGGCTCCGCCAGACATCTTAAATCGGTATCCCATTACCGTTTCGCCTAGGGCGGGAATCTCCTCCGAGGTGAACGAGTAGCAGCAATGATAACTTCCCAAAATAAACGCTTTGTTGTTCATAGCACAACCTCATTTCATTTGTTCTGATACCGGTATGTACCGCACTTGGCCGCCAGCGGATGCGGGCGGCCAAGCGCGGTTTGGCTGGACGCAGAGGATCAGCCCGGAGAGATTAGGCGCTGTTTGAAAAATGGAACTATGCCCAACGGCGAGAAATTTTTTCGCCAGACGAAGCCAATTTGACGCAGGAATACTGGATGTATTTCAAGGAAAATTGGCAAAGCATGGCAGAAAAAGAGCCGACGTTTGGGCATGTTGACATTTTTCAAACAAGCCCTAATCCTTAAAAGATCTCTTCCGGGGTATGTGGCAGCTGGAAGCGGC
>CAPGBJ010000118.1 GCA_948616425.1 uncultured Oscillospiraceae bacterium | reverse complement strand
TTTATACTCGCACCCGGCCTCCTTCAGGAAAGAGATCAGTTCTTCAAAGTCCTTTGGTTTTCTCTGTAATGCCGCATCAATGATGGCCCGCAGGTCATCACGGTTGGAAGGCCGCTTGGGGTACTCGGTGCGCTTTTTCCGTTCCCGGTAGGGGCGCGGCTCTATGACAGAAAGCCCATGCTCCAGACACAGCCGGTCACTGACCCGTTGCAGGGCCAGCCCGGATAAATGGAAATCCCTGAACTTCCGGGTGCAGTCCAGGGAGGTGGAATTGAAGATGATGTGATTGTGGATATGCGCCCGGTCGGTATGGGTGGCAACGATAAAGGCGTGTTTGCCTTTCGTGAAGCGCATCCCCAGCTCATAGCCGATACGGTTGGCCTCCTCCGGCGTGACCTCGCCCGGTTTGAAGGACTGGCGTATCTGGTAGGCGATGACATCATGCTTCTGGCGGCGGCCCGTCATGTGTTCATACTGCCGCTTTGACAGAAGGAACTGCTCATCCGCTGTCCGGGCGTCACACTCATAGCTGGAGATATATTTTCCGCCCTCGGTCTTTTCCTCATTCTTGGAATAGTCCGTCCTGTCCGCCAGCGTCTGGGCGATAGTTTTGCCTTTGTTGATATGGAGTGCGATCAGCCGTGTCGCCGCCATAGCCCACCTCCCTCATTCATGATCTCACATTGCCAGTTCCTCCGGGAGCCTTACACTCCGCATCTTTCCGGGGAAGCTATCCCTCTGCGGGTCGGCTGTCCCCCTGTGGTCGAAAGCGGCGATCTTCTTTTCCAGACCGTCCAGTTCTTTCTCCTTTTCCTTCACGATGGCAGTGCGCTCCTCCAGAGTGCCGGAGATCAGCTCGTCCAGCAGATACTCCACATAGTCCATCTTCTGCAAGGCTTCGCAGAACAGGGGATGCCAGTCCTCGTCCTCCGACTTTGGTGCGTATTGCTCCTTCCAGTCACGGAGCAGATGGAGGTACTCGCACAGTACACGGTAACAGCGGTTTTCCTTTTTGCGGTACTCCTGTGCCGCCGCCAACTTGGAAATGACGGACGGCCTCCTCTGGGGCTGCCATGTTTGCAGGCCCTCATACCGCACCCCGAAATCCTCCGCCAGCTTCTCGGCGGCTCTCTTGGGGGAGAGATCAAACAGCTTGCCCACAAAGTCGATCACATCCCCGTCCTCCTGACAGCCGAAGCAGTGGAACCGCTTATCCACCTTCATGCTGGGCGTCCTGTCATCATGGAACGGACAGCAGGCCATGCCGTTCCGCTTGACCTCGATCCCGTAATGCTCCGCCGCCGTCCTTGTTGGTATGGCGTCCTTGACCGCTTCAAATAAATTCATTGTCATGCCCCCTTTCCCGGTATGTAAAAGGGGCGAAAAAAGAAGGAGCGGCATTGCCGTTCCTTCCTGTGCGCTTATCATAAAATTTCATACCATGCCTTGAAATCTGCCGCTTGGTACTGTATAATTAACTCGACAAATCGGAATATGGAGGCAAGCTATGAGTGTAAGTGAACGAGAAAATATTCATACCCTCTTTTTAGGGAAAAATTATCTTGAGCTTTATAAAACGCAGTCAAAGGTACTACAAGCAATGTTATTTGTTGAAACCCAGAAAGAATTTGAGGATTTCTTAAAAAACGAAGAAAGATTAGAAGAAGATATATTCTGGCTTTACTATGAAACAGTACAGGGCGAAAGTTTGTTAATTGGCGGGTATGAAGAAGATGTTACTTCTAAAGTAACTACATTTATGAAAAAGAAACTGCCGGAAACTGCGTTCACAGCTATTCAGGAATATTTACAAGATATTTATGTGGACATTGACGATATGGATAATCTGCAAGAAAAGATGGATATTCTCAATCAGCATTTATCAGAATACGGCTATCATGTTCAGATAGAAAGTGAAGATACATATTGTGCATTAGCCTACTTCTTGATGTTAAAGCAAAAGTAACTATTCCAGTTTGTCGGGCAGTCACTGAAACAGGCGACTGCCCGGTTTGCTATACTTCCATGCCATATTCCCGTGAAAGCAGACCGCTCAGAAGATCAGCCGCCTCGCTCATGCGGTCATGCTCGTTTCCGTAGGTCCACTCGGTCACGGTGTCGCCGTACATCTGCTCCCGCATCCAGTCAAGCAGGGTCTGCGCCTCTTTCTTCGGAAAATCCATCTTCGCACATCCTTTCAAAGATTTATGAGTGGAGGAAAGCCCCAAGGCTGCCGGCCCACTCCCCAGCCAGTTCCACCAGGAACATGGCGGAGAACTGGAGCGCCACGCAGACCACCTCCACGCCGAACAGGATCGCCACATTCATCCAGTCATGGACGCACACCTGATAGATGCCGCAGGCCAGCACGACCAGCATGAACAGCCCGACAACATAAGCGGAGAGATTGGATACCAGTTTACCGATGATATGGAGCGTGTAGAGTACCAACATCAGGGGGAGCGCCAGCAGTTTCAAAGGGAGTTTCAGAAGCCTCATATCGTGTCCCGTCCTTTCCTGTTTCCTGCATACAGTTTACCTCACCGGCCCACTGTCCGCCTTTTCCATGTAGTGCCTGCCGCCAACCTCCATCTCCACAAAGCCCTCCTCCGGGAGCGGGTGGGCCTCCGCCGTC
>CAPGBJ010000117.1 GCA_948616425.1 uncultured Oscillospiraceae bacterium | reverse complement strand
CTTCCGATCTAGACAGGCAATCCGCTGGTCATTCTCATAGGTATCCCGGTAGTCCTTGATTTCGCTGACTCCCGCCACACAAAAGACAAAAGCCAACGCCGCCGCCAACACTGCCAGCCCCTCTCTTTTCAGCTTCAGTCGGTCCCAAAACCACATCACCAGCGTATCTGCCAGCAAAGCTAGGCCAGGGAAGGAGGTCACCGTGCCCCGCAGGGAAAACCAGGAATTCGCCAGCACGAAAAAAACACTGGCAGGTCCCAAAGTCAACAGCAGTCCGGACAGCAGGGGCAGCCACAGTCGGCCTCTACCTGCCTCTGCGTCCTGACTTCTGACTGCCCGCCACAACAGAACACACAGCCCCATTGTCACCAGAGCCCACAGTACAAGCTGTCCGGACAGTACCATCCGTCCCCCCCGGACAAAGCCTTTGGCCAAGGTATAAAAACCGCCCCTGCCAAAGGCGTCCCACATCTGTCCTAAAATCTGAGGCAAAAATTCTTTCCAGTAGTACTCCCCCACCGGCAGCACCAGGGATGACCGGCCAGAGTAGATATTTCCTGTATTCAGCCAGCCAGTTATCAAAAAAAACAGCCCCATGGCAGGCACACTCCACAGCGCAACGGCACACCTGGGAAAGGGCTTCCGGCCCAATTCCCATTCCAGCACAGCCGCCCCCACTGTCAAGGTGATTCCCAGCACACCCGCCTGCTCATAGAATCCGAAGGGGAGAATCTGAAGAAAGAGGTACAGCACCAGTCGACCAATACCGCCCCTGTCCAACCAACTCAGAAAGCTCTGGGCAGCCAGCGCCGCCAACAGTATTCCCACCACCACACGGGTTGAGGCGGACATCCAATATGTCCCCTCCACACCCAGCGGCAGCAGAGCCATAACCACAGGAAATACAGGGCCAGATCCAAAATATCGCTTTACAATATTCCAAATAATTACAACAGCGGCGGCATACATCAGGCAGATCAGAACCGCGGCCCAGATCAGTTGGTCTGACAATTTGTCCCAAAGGGTGTGGTCTGCGATGACAGCCAGCGGGCGGAAAGCCAGCAGCCCTGTCGTCTGCTGAAGTTCCCAGAGCTCTGCCAATGTGAATGGATTGTAATATTGGATGTAGTCGTCTAGCTGCTGGTAGTACTGCAATCCAAAGGCACAGATTCGGGCCGTCAGCAGCAGGAAGACCGCCAGCGCCGCCCGAGCCGACCCCTTCCACCTCTCTCTTTGCTCAGACACTTTTATAGACCTCCCGATGGACCTCTGACAGCACAACTTTCACCTCGGGGAAGGCCTTAGCCAACCGCCCAGCCAGCGGGGCGCACACCACATTTTCGGTGGGAAAATGCCCCGCATCCAGAAGATTGAGCCCCAAGGCTCTGGCATCCAGAAACTGGTTGTACTTTAGGTCAGCGGTGACAAAGGTGTCACACCCAGCAGCAAGCGCGTCCTCAAGCATGGAGCCGCAGGCGCCCCCTCCTACCGCCACCTTGGACACGGTCCTTCCCCCATCTGTGTAGCGGACACAGGCGGAGCCCAGCCGCTCCTTCACATAGGCTGCGTACTCCGCCGCACTCAGGCCAGCACAGTGAACGGTCCCCACCCGGCCAATGCCGTAGGGCCGACCCTGGGCATCCACTCCCGCCTGACACAGCTGGCCAATATGAGACAGCTCCAGTGTTTGAGCCAAGCAGCCATTGACCCCTCCATGGGCAGCGTCTAGATTGGTGTGGGCACAGATAGCGGCCACACCGTGTTCCAGCAACGCCAGCACCACCCGTCCGGTGGCGGTCTCATCAGTGATAGACTTCACCGGCTGAAAGATGACTGGGTGATGGGCTACAATCAGGTCTATTTCCTGGCGGCTCGCCTCGTCCGCCACCTCTGGTGTGATATCCAGGGCCACCAGTATCTTGTCTACCTTCCTGCTCCCCCGTCCCACCAGAAACCCGGCGTTGTCAAAGCCCTCCTGGGTATCAAAAGGGGCGATCCTATCTATGAAACGATAAATATCCTTTACTTCTGCCACCGTTCCCACTCCTTTTTCATATCAGTCACGCCGCTGAGAACTTCTTCTAACTTCTGACGGCGCGAGATCGGCGCCACATCTCTGGCCTGGGCCATACCGTCCACCGCCCGGCGGGTTCTGCTGATCCACCGGTCCAGCCAAATGCCTCGCAGCGGATGGTCTGTATTTCTCCCCGCCCACAGTTCTGCCGGAGTGAGGGGAGACATCTCCCCCGCCCGGACCAGCAGGGCTGTATAGAGGGCATCCCCCTCTTGGGACAGACGCTCCTCTCCAATACAAAAGCCACTCACCTGCAGCCATGCCCGCAGTTCCGGCATAGAGGACATAGGCTGAAGAATCAGTGTCTTCTTAGTAATTTGGTCCCCCTCTGACCACTTCACCCAGGCAGTGCCCTCCAAGATATGGACAATGGTCTCCCCGCCCATCCCCGCAATCACAATTACATCCGCCTCGTCCCGAGACACCCCCTCCAGGCCATCGCACAGGCGGAAATCAATCCCGTTACAGCCCGCCTCTCGGGCAGTTTGGACTGCTCGGTCCAGAGGTCCCTTTCGCAGGTCTGTGGCAATCATATGGGCAAAACGCCGGTCCTCTGTCTGGTTTTGAAGTAGCCACGCCGGCAGATATGCGTGATCGGTACCCACGTCCACCAGGCCAATGTCCTGCTCACCTCTGGGCACCATGTCCGCTACCATCTGAAGCCGGGGAGAAAGATGGATTCTTTTCAAAGCCGCGCTTCCTTTCCTTCCAACAGTCGCATTTATTACAGTGCGGTCCTTCCCGCTGTTCCCGCCAGTCGGCAAGGGACAGCAGGATTTTTCGCGATAAAATAGACATCAATTTATATGCTGCCACCTGTCAATCAGCGGCCACATATAATAATCGCCCTCCCGTAGGAGGGCGGTCATTCCTTTACTTGCCAATCAGTGCATTGACCTTAGCCAGCAGATCTTCTACATCCACATTGTGGACAGCACAGGCCTGCTCCACCGTCTCGCCCTGAGAGGCAGGACAGCCCAGGCAGTGCATACCAATGCCCATAAAGATGGGGGCAGCCTGGGGCGCAATTCTCAGAATATCGCCAATAACGGTTTCTTTGGTGATGGTCATAATCAATTCCTCCATTTATCGTTAGGATGGTGGTAGTATAACCCATCTTCAGGTTTTTTGCAACGGATTTCAAAGAAAAAGTCCGCCTTTCGGCGGACTTTTTTCCTGGCTTGTCAATCAGCCCTGCTGCTCACGCATCCGAGCGAAGCAGTCGCTGCAGTAGACAGGACGGTCAGACTTGGGCTCGAAAGGAACCTTCGCCTCACCGCCACAGGCGGCGCACACGGCGGTGAAATACTCACGGGGGCCGCGGGCGGCGTTCTTGCGGGCGTCACGGCAGGGCTTGCAGCGCTGGGGCTCATTCTGGAATCCACGCTCCGCGTAGAACTCCTGCTCACCAGCGGTAAAGGTGAACTCATTGCCGCACTCTTTGCATACTAGGATCTTGTCTTCGTACATTGGATTTTCCCTCTCTTTGACTCTTTGCCCGGCGCTTGGCCTGGGCGTTTGATATTGCGATCAGCTCTCGCTGGATACGCCAGATGAATTCCGGACCCGCCGTCTCTCGACGCAGGTCCCTACAGGGCCGTCTTGCGGCGGATACGCTGAATGGCATTTTCCACCGACTTTTGCGAGCGGCCCACCCGCTGGGCGATCTCTCCACAGGACAGACCACTCAGATAGGGGGGTAAAATTTGCGCTTCAAACTTGGATAACCGGCCCTTAAGCGCCTCCAGGCGCTCCTTTAGTTCCTCTCTGCCGATCACCACGTCCTCCGGGCTTTCGGCACTGGAAAACAAATATGCGTTGGTTCCGTCAAAAAGAGGGGGCTCGTAGGAAACACTGTGATTTAAAGGGGAATGCTTGCCGCCCTGGGCAGCCCGAACAGCAGTAAGCAAACGGCTTCGGATACATATTTCCGCATACGTGCGGAACGCAGCGTCCCGCGCAGGACTAAAAGTCCGAATGGCAGTGAGCAGACCCAACATGCCTTCCTGAATCAGGTCCTCACTGTCTCCCCCGGCCAAAAACAAGGGGCGGGCACAGGCTCGTACCAACCAGCCATACCGGCACACCAGCTCTGCCTCCACAGTGGAGTCACCCTGAGCCGCGCCAAGGCATAGTTCCTCATCAGAGTGATTGAGAGATTTCTGTTCCATATTATTATCCCGGCTATCGTCCATAATAAACAAAATGTTCAGATTTGTCAAGGGTTTTATTGAAAAAGTTTGTTGAAAATTTCCCATCCTCCAAATTTTGGGTTCTATTAGGGCAGTTTGCTTATAATTCAGGGATCAGATCGGCCAAACGCTGGGCGGTTTCCTGAGCAATTGCCTGAGTCTTGGCCTCCACCATCACTCGCATCAGGGCCTCTGTGCCCGAGGGGCGCACCAACACCCGGCCCTCATCTCCCAAGGCCTCCTCCTCCCGCTGGACGGCCTGAGCCAGCAGGGGGCTGGCCATAGCGGCTTTCTTCACATCGTTGTCGGCCACAGGGATATTAATAAGCACCTGGGGATACCGGGGACAGGCGCTGAACACCTGGCTGGCCTTTCTGCCGCTCTCCTTCAGCAGGGCCAAAATTTTCAGGGCGGTGAGCTGGCCATCGCCAGTAGTGGCGTGCTCCAGAAAAATCATGTGTCCCGACTGCTCCCCTCCCAGTCGGTACCCCCTCTCCACCATCCGCTCCAACACGTTCCGGTCCCCCACGTCGGTGCACTCCAGCTTCATGCCGTGGTCCCTGGCGTAGACATGAAAGCCCAGGTTGGACATGACAGTGGCCACCACTGTGTCACCGGGGAGTTCCCCTTTGGACTTCATATCCAGACCGCAGGCCGCCATAATCTGATCCCCGTCAATGAGGTTCCCCAACTCGTCCACCGCCAGACACCGGTCGGCATCCCCATCGAAGGCAATACCCATATCGTACCCACCGGCCTTCACCATAGCGGCCAGGGCATCCATGTGGGTGGAGCCGCAGCGGTCGTTGATATTTACCCCGTCAGGGTCGGCGTTGATGACGTCGGTGCGCAGCTTGGAGAAGCGGTCAAACAGCCGGGCGGCGGTGGCAGAGGCGGCGCCGTTGGCACAGTCCACCAAAATGCGCAGCCCCCCCAAGGTGGAGTCGATGGTGGATTCCAGATGATCGATGTAGTCCTCACTGGCTTTGGGGGCCACATAGCTCACCTTGCCGATGTCGCCATGGGTCTTCATGGGTACATTATTGGAGCCGAAGAGAACGATATCCTCAATCTTTTCCTCCAACTCGTCGGACAACTTGAAACCCTTGCCGTTGAAGATCTTGATCCCGTTGTGTTCAAAAGGGTTGTGGCTGGCCGAGATGACAATGCCCGCGTCTGCCTCCTCGTCCACCGTCACCCAGGCCACCCCGGGGGTGGGCAGAGTGCCCAGGTCCAGCACGTCCGCCCCAGCGGTGCACAGCCCGGAGATCAGCGAGCCCTTGAGCAGATCCCCCGAGATGCGGGTATCCTTGCCGATGGTCACCAGAGGTTTTTCCCCTGGCTTCTTGTGCTTCGCCAGAACAATGGCCGCCGCCAGCCCCACCTTGTAGGCCAGATCCGCGTCCAGACCGGCATTTACCACACCCCGGATGCCGTCCGTTCCAAATAATTTGCCCATGTCGATACACCTCAAATCTTTAAATCTTAAAAGTATTGCTACCGCTTCCCAGCCGCGAAGTCGTACGCCTCCCGAACCCAAGCCATCAGTTCGTCGTCAATCTCCTCCACCGACCCGATGACCAGATGGTGGGTCCAACGGCCAGGATATGGCTCAGAGGCCTGATCGACGCGGGTGGAGCCCTCCCTCCGGTTCAGGCCCAGGGTAATGGTAATGTAGGGGTTGGGCCGGTCCTTGGCCTTCCGCGCGGGGAGAAAGGATACCGCTCCGAACACCCGCCGGTTTTTCAACGTGATCTGGCTCTTTTGGGGCTGGACAACCATCCCCTCCAACTCCGCCAAAAGCCGCTTCTCAAAGGCCCTGTAAAGGGGGAGAGCCTCTGGGTGCTGGTTGAAAAAAAATAAGGTATTTTGTTCCATGGCAGTCTCCCCTCTCTAATGCGCAAGCATACTGTCCAGCCGCTCCACCAGCGCCCAGTCCACATCCTCCAGCCGTTCCAACTCCTCAAGGGCCTTGAAGGTATATTGGGCAAAGTCCGCCGGGTGTCCCGCCTGCGCCTCCAGCCGCCCCCGCCAGTAGTATTTGCTCAGCAGAACCTTGTCCAGGCTTGCCCCGGTCAACGCCAGAATCTCCTGCTCATACTCGTCAAGCGCCCGGCAGTAGGCGGACAGGCGCTTCATCTCCGCTTCCGAAAACGTGACATACCGGGTTGACGGGGGCATATCCAGCGTCCGGACCAGGCAGTCCATCTCCTCCCGGGTAAAAATCCGGTCCATTCTTGCGCCTCCTTAAAAGCTCAGCTGATCCAGTCCGCCCGGATCCCCGGGGGCGGGGAGGCCCAAGTGCTGGTATGCCTTGGCGGTAACACACCGGCCCCGGGGGGTTCGGGTGAGGAAGCCCAGCTGCATCAGGTAGGGTTCGTAGACATCCTCCAGGGTGACAGCCTCCTCGTTGATGGTGGCCGCCAGGGTGTCCAGCCCCACTGGCCCACCCCGATAATTTTCTATGATACTGCGCAGCATCCGATGGTCAATGGAGTCCAGGCCCAAGTTGTCGATCTCCAGGGCGGTGAGGGCCTCGTCGGCCACCTTTTTGGTGATGACCCCCCCTGCCCGCACCTGAGCAAAATCTCGCACCCGGCGCAGCATCCGGTTGGCAATACGGGGAGTGCCTCGGGATCGCTTGGCAATCTCCATAGCGCCGTCTGGCTCAATTGGCACCTCCAGGATGCTGGCGGAACGAGCGACGATGAGAGAGAGCTCCTCCGGAGTATACAGCTCCAGCCGCAAGGTCACCCCGAAGCGGTCCCGAAGGGGGGCTGACAGCTGGCCCGCCCGGGTGGTCGCTCCAATCATGGTAAACCTGGGCAGGTCCAGCCGGATAGAGTTGGCCGAAGGCCCCTTGCCAATGATAATATCAATGGCGTAGTCCTCCATGGCGGGGTACAAAATTTCCTCCACCGCCCGGTTCAGGCGGTGAATTTCGTCTACAAAGAGGATGTCGTTTTCGTTGAGGTTGGTCAGCAGAGCCGCCAGGTCCCCCGCCTTCTCAATCGCTGGACCCGAAGTAATCCGCACGCCCACTCCCATCTCGTTGGCAATGATCCCCGACAGGGTGGTCTTGCCCAGCCCCGGGGGGCCGTGGAGCAGCACATGGTCCAGCGGCTCGCTGCGCATTTTGGCCGCCTGGATGAAGACTTCCAAATTACCTTTGGCCTTCTCTTGACCAATGTACTCCCGCAGGGTCTTGGGGCGTAAAGAAAACTCCCCCTCGTCCTCCCGGGTCATAGAGGTGCTCACCAGGGATTGCAGCTCCTCAGCATCCAGCCCTGCGCCGGAAAAATCAATGCTCAAAACGTCACTTCCTATATCCACTTAAATTGGGAGATCCCTCACCACCGCTGGGCCAGTTCCTGGAGGGTATTCAAGAAGGCCGCCTCGCCGAAGGTGTTGAATTTGAAAATCATACCCTGGCTCCCCCCTGCGGTGATACCCGACAGGAACAGTTTCTCCCCATCCCCTACCAGGGTGAGGGTCATAGACAGCCGATTGCCTCCAGTCATGCTGTACCGCTCGTAGACCCGGACAGTACACCGCACGCCGAACGTCTGAAAATAACTCTCCTCCTCGAAGCTGGCGGACATGCTGCCCCTGAGAATTCCATCGTGGAAGTAGCGCAAAGCCTGGTCATAGTCCCCTCGGAGGGTACACTCAAATTTTGCCATATGCTCCCTCCTACACCACGCTGTCTCGCGTGTAGTCAGTGACATCACCAATTTTCTCGATCAATTCCCGGACCCCAAGCTTTCCATCCATGATGGCTTTCAACTCCGCATCAGTGGCGCCGATCAGTTTGACAAAGTCCACCTTCCCGTTCGGGGTATCGATGGTGCCAGCCTCGTCCAGGGTGGTGACAAAACCGGTAAGTTTGGACTTCTGGTTCACATCAAAGCCCAGCTCCTGCCCGGTGTAGATGTACTCGTCAGGGAAAAACTGCTCCCCGTTCTCAAAGGTCAGCCGGGCCAAAGCGTTAAAGATACCTACCATGCACCTCTGCTCAGCCATCTCGTCCCCCATCCCCTCCTTGCGCAGCTTGAGGGTAAATTCCAGACCGTAGCCGCTATAGTCCGGGTCGGTCCCCTCCTTCTCATACAGGTCGGACAGGCCGTAGGTGACAAAGTGGAAATAGTCCCCTCCGTCATAGGCGCTGACACCCTGAAGGGGGTCGGGTCCACCCAACCGCCAAGAGATGAGACAGCCGTAATGTTGGGGGTTGT
>CAPGBJ010000116.1 GCA_948616425.1 uncultured Oscillospiraceae bacterium | reverse complement strand
GCATACCGTCCAGCATGGCGGCGGTGCCGTACATGATGCCGCTGCGCATACAGTCCACTGTGTTCTTTCCAATCACCCGCTTGGGCTGATCCAGACGGATGCCGGGCAGCTGAGCCGTGCGGGAAGTCAGCGCCTCCAGGGACACACGGACTCCGGGGATGATGCACCCCCCCAGGTAGGTGCTCCCCTCTCCCACCACCTCGATGGTGGTGGCGGTGCCCAGATCCAGCAGGGTGAGGGGTGGGGCATACTCCGCCAAGGCGGCCACAGCGATCACAATCCGGTCGCTGCCCACCTGGGAGGGGTTGTCCATCTGGATGTTCAGTCCCGTCTTGATGCCAGGCCCTACCACCATCGGCTGCCTGCCGATGACCTTCACCACTCCGGTGCGCACCGAGTTGAACACTGGCGGCACTACCGAGGAGATAATACAGTCCTCCACATCCTGGGGGCGCACCTCAAACAGGCTGAGCATACTTTTGATCTCCGCGCCATACTGGTCGGAGGTCTTGATGCGGTCGGTGGCAATGCGGGCCTCAAAGGCGATTTCGCCGGCCCGAATGCCTCCGATGACGATATTCGTATTGCCGATATCGATGGCCAGGAGCATACCGCTCACCTCAACAGTTTATTTGTCTTGTTCCACCACAACGCGGACAGGCCGCATATTTACAGGCACGTGGAGCAGGGCCCCGCAGACGGCCTCAACCAGCACGCCGGCAGCGACAGCCTCCGCCACCCCGGAGGTGGCGACAATGCCCATCACAACACCTAGCACGGCCTCCATGCCCACATTCTGCGCCGCAGCAAACTCGGGGGTCAGAAGAACATAGATGCTGCCCATCACCAAAACGGTATTGGTCAGCGCCCCGGCCACCCCTACCACAGGCAGGGCGACAAAGCGGTTGACCTTCCACTTTTTCAGGGCAATCCAGAGCCAGCCGGACACCACGCCAATCAAAATCCGGCACCCCAGAGCAATCCACACCGCTTTCACCGCACCTGCGGCTGTATCAGCCAGAAAAGGGGAGAAGGCAAAAGACAGCGGTGTCGACGCAGTGGTGGCCGTCCACATGGAACACATGCCAAAGGTCCCCCCCAGAATCGCCCCAGCCAGGGGGCCCAGCAGTACCGCTCCCACAATGACGGGGATGTGGAGTGTGGTGGCCCGGATGAGGGGCAGGGGAATCAAGCCGATGCCGGTGAGTTGCAGGACCATCTGAAGGGCCACAAACATGGCCACCCCCACCAGCCAGCGGGTGTCGCGCTTACGGGTATTCATTTTTACATTACCTCCTGCTGCCGCTCCGCCCCGGGCGGATGCAGCGCATAAATTAAGAGGGCGAGGACGTCCCCGTCCTCTCAGCCGCCTATTATACAGGATTGCGCCCCAATATGCAAGAAAAAACTTTATGGCTTTACAGTGAACGAGGAAACCGGTATAATAACGGCAGTGAGTCTAGTCGCTGTTTGAAAAAAGGAGGACACCGCTATGTTAAAAGGAAAAACCATTCTGCTGGGCGTCACGGGGGGCATCGCCGCCTATAAGGCGGCGGCGCTGGCCTCGGCGCTGGTGAAGCAGCGCGCCCAGGTGGAAGTAGTTATGACTGCCCACGCCACAGAGTTTATTTCCCCCCTCACCTTCGAACAGCTGACAGGCAATCGCTGTATGGTGGACACCTTCAACCGGAATTTCAGCCACCAGGTGGAGCATATCGCTCTGGCCGACCGGACCGATCTGGTGATAATCGCCCCAGCCACCGCCAACGTATGCGCCAAGCTGGCCCATGGGCTGGCCGACGACATGCTCACCACCACCGTTCTGGCCTGTACCTGTCCCAAGCTCATCGCCCCGGCCATGAACACCAAGATGTTTGAAAACCCCGTCACCCAGGACAACCTAGACATCCTGCGCCGGTATGGCTGGGAGGTCATCGCCCCCGCCTCCGGTCGGCTGGCCTGCGGGGCGGTGGGGGCGGGCAAGCTGCCCGAGCCAGAAGTCCTCCTCCAGCATATCCTGCGCTCCATCGCGCTGCCCCACGATCTGGCGGGGAGACACATCTTAGTCACCGCCGGCCCCACCCAGGAGTCCCTGGACCCAGTGCGATATCTTACCAACCACTCCACCGGAAAAATGGGTTACGCCATCGCCAGAATAGCCATGCTCCGGGGGGCGGACGTGGTGCTGGTGTCCGGACCCTCCTCCGTCGCGCCGCCCCCCTTTGTGGAGGTGGTGGACGTCGTCTCTGCGCAGGACATGTTCCAGGCGGTGGCCGACCGCCAGGACTGGGCCGATTTCATCTTCAAAGCCGCCGCCGTAGCTGACTACACCCCCACTCAGTGCGCTGTCGACAAGCTGAAAAAGAAGGACGCTGACCTGTCCATCCCTCTGAAACGCACCCAGGACATTTTGAAGCACCTGGGAGAACATCGCCGGCCGGGCCAAGTGCTGTGCGGCTTCTCTATGGAGACCCGGGACATGGTGGAAAACAGCCGAGCCAAGCTGGAAAAAAAGAATCTGGACATGATCTGCGCCAATAATCTGAAAATAGCTGGGGCCGGCTTCGGCACTGACACCAACGTGATGACCGTGATTACCCGGGACGGCATGGAGGAACTCCCCCTCATGTCCAAGGAGGACGCGGCCGCCCGAATCATTGACATTGCAGCAAAGCTTATCATAAAGAATTGAGATTGGAGTCTGTGGGGTGGGCTGCTCAGGAGAGCAGCAATCTGATTCAAAGGGGTGATGACGGTGCTAAACCGCATCAGCCCCATCAGTAACTACACGATCTGCGGAGGGGAGAAAACTCTCCGCAGAAATTTTCTAATATTCCCCTTGACAAATGTCCGAAATCAGACTAGAATGTTTCAAGTCTGATTTCGGACACTATTTTTAGGGGGAACCGCTATGGAGGAACTGACCTTTTTCCAATTCAACCAGGAGGCCTGCCGAATGCACAAGGAGGAGGACGGCCTGTACCGCCGGTTGGCCCGGCAATTTGGTCTGCCCGACTCCGCCTTTTGGGTTCTATACGCTCTGGAGGCATCCGGGAAACCTGTCACCCAGGCAGAGGTCTGCAACTATCTCTCCCTCAGCAAGCAGACGGTCAACTCCGGGCTGAAGCAGCTGGAACAAGAGGGATATATCCAGCTCACCAACGGGCCGGGCCGAAGAAAGTACCTCGGCCTCACCGATCAGGGCAAACAGTTGACAACCCGCACAGTCCGCCCGGTGTTGGCGGTGGAAGAGCGGGCCTTCCTCGGCCTGGCCGAGGAGGAGCGGGCCAGCCTGCTGGCCCTGGAGCGCAAATATCTGTCCCTGCTGCTCCGGGCATCGGAGCAAATTTTTCAACCACCCCAGGAGGAATAATTCTTTATGCAAATCAAGCTTTCTGACCATTTTACCTATCGTAAACTGCTTCGCTTTACCCTGCCCTCCATCATCATGATGATTTTCACCTCGGTCTACAGTGTGGTGGACGGTCTGTTTGTCTCCAATCTGGTGGGACAAAACGCCCTGTCGGCGGTAAACATCATCTTCCCTGTGTCTATGATTCTGTCTGCTGCCGGCTTCATGCTGGGCTCTGGCGGCAGCGCCGTGGTGGCCCGCACCATGGGGGAGGGCAAGCCCCAGCTGGCCAACCGGTACTTTTCCATGATTATCCTGGTGACCCTGGGGCTGGGGACGGTGTTCTCGGTGGGGGGCGCCCTCTTCATCCAGCCCATCGCCCGGCTGGCCGGGGCCAGCGACCTGCTCATGGCAGACTGCGTGGCCTACGGCCGCATCCTGCTGGGCGGGAGCGCAGTGTTCATGCTTCAGGTGGCCTTTCAGGTCTTCTTTGTCACCGCCGAACTGCCCAAGACGGGGCTGTTCTTCTCCCTGGCCGCCGGGGCCACCAATATCATTATGGACTATCTCCTCATCGGGCCGCTGAACATGGGCATCGCCGGGGCGGCCTGGGGCACGGTACTCAGCTACGCCGTGGGCGGCCTGCTGCCCCTGGTCTATTTTCTCAGGCCCCCCAGAGGGGCCCTGCGGCTGTGTCGGACCCAGCTCTATTGGCGGGAGCTGAAAAACGCCTGCGCCAACGGCTCCTCTGAGCTGATGAGCAATCTGTCCGCCTCGGTGGTAAGCATCCTGTTCAATCTCCAGCTTATGCGCATCATTGGGGAACAGGGAGTGGCGGCCTACTCGGTGATGATGTATGTGGATTTTGCCTTTGCGGCGGTATTTCTAGGCTTCTCCATGGGCAGCGGGCCCATTGTCAGCTTTCATTTCGGGGCAGACAACCGGGACGAGCTGAAGAATGTCTCCCGCAAGAGCATGGTGGTCATCACACTGGCCTCTTTGGCCATGGTGGCCCTGTCCGAGCTGCTGGCCCGGCCCCTGTCCGCCGCCTTTGTGGGCTACAGCCCTGAGCTGCTGGAGTTGACCGTCCACGGCTTCCGCATCTTCGCCCTGAGCTATCTGTTTGTGGGCTTCGGCATCTACGGCTCCGCCTTCTTCACCGCCCTGTGCAACGGGCCGGTGTCCGCCCTGATCTCCTTCCTGCGCACCTTTCTATTTCGGGGCGGGATGGTACTCCTCCTCCCCCTAATGCTGGATCTGGACGGCATCTGGCTGGCTGTGGTGGTGGCTGACGGACTGGGGGCCGCCGTGGCCCTGGGCCTGACATGGAAATACCGGGGCCGATATCACTACTGGTGAGCAAGGGTCCGATGGGAACTTTGGTTCCTTCCTCCACCTCAAAAAGGGCGGGATGTGGTCCCACGCGCACCTTACCCCCGGACAGACGCACCCTGGAGGTACGGCCCTTGCTATTTCTCACAACTTCTGATACCCTTGCACTGTCCCGGGACAGGAGGTACGGCTATGAAGATTACAGTGGAACACATAGATCTCCCGGAAAACGAGGTAATTTTGCGCTGTCCAACGCTGGACGAGGAGATGCTGGGGGTGCTGTCCCTGCTGCGCTCCGGCTTGCAGCGGCTGTGTGTGTGGGATGACAGCCGGCGCACCACCCTGCTCACCCCCGCCGAGGTGGTCTACTGTGAGACAGTGGAGGACCGGGTCTTTGTCTACACCGGCCAGGCCATGTACCAGACCGCCCTGGGCCTGGGGGAACTGGAAAGCCGGTACAGTGGTCTGGGCTTCTTCCGTGCGGGCAAGTCGGCGGTGGTCAACCTCCACCACATCCGCAGCCTGGCCAGCCAGGGGGCCGGCCGGATTGAGGCCACCTTGGTGACAGGGGAAAAGCTGATGGTGTCCCGCCGCTACGCGCCCCTACTGCGGGAGCGGCTGGGACTGTGAGAAAGGAGTCAATATGAAATATTTCAACCAGTTTTATCTCTGGGGTGTTGACACCAAATACCGCATGGGCCTGTACTTCTCCGCCGCAGTCTTTTTTAAAGGACTGGTCAATGTTCTGCTCGGGAATTGGACGGTAGACATTGTCGTCCTTCTGGAAATGCTGCTGGCCTGCTTCGCCTTTGCCTGCCTGGAATCTGCTATCTTTCCTTACGGAAAAGAGTGGCTGGCGAAGGGCCAGGGGGGACGTATCGCTCTGTGGGCGGCGCTGGCCAACCTCATTTTTATCGGCTGCGGCTTGGGGCTGAACTGGTTTCCCGGCATCCCCCTGTGGGGCGGGCTGCTGCTGGTCCTCATCCTGGAGTATGCTCTGCTAGCCATGTGGTACGCGCTCCGTCTGAAAGAAAGGCGGGATACTGCCGCCCTCAATCAGGGTCTGCGGCGGTTTCAGGAGGAGACATAGAAAATTTTTCCTCATTGTCATTGACAAAGCACAATTCCGCTGATATAATGTCCTCATCCTTAATGCTAATAATTACTATTAAGAAAGTGAGGACTGCACCATGCCGGAACTGAAGGGAAGCAAAACTGAGCAAAACCTGTGGACCGCCTTTGCCGGGGAGAGCCAGGCTAGGAACAAGTACAGCTACTTCGCCTCCAAGGCCAAGAAGGAGGGTTATGTCCAGATTGCCCAACTTTTCGAGGAGACCGCCGCCAACGAGAAAGAGCACGCCAAAATCTGGTTTAAGCTGCTGGGCGGCATCGGCACCACCGCCGAGAATCTGGAGGCCGCCGCTGCCGGAGAGAATTTCGAGTGGACTGACATGTACGCCAAGATGGCTCAGGAGGCCCGGGAGGAGGGTTTCGACGACATCGCCGCCCTGTTCGAGGGGGTAGCGAAAATCGAGAAGGAGCACGAGGAGCGTTACCGCAAGTTGTTGGCCAATGTGAAGGAGGGCCTTGTCTTCTCCCGCGACGGCGACATGATCTGGCAGTGTGCCAACTGCGGACACATCCACGTGGGTCCCAAGGCGCCCGAAGTCTGCCCCGTCTGCGCCCATCCCCAGGCCTATTTTCAGCTGAAAGCGGAGAACTATTAAATTGTCTTCAAAAGCCGTCCTCTTCCAAAAAGGGGCGGCTTTCTTCTGTTCTTCTGTATCTTTTCCCCTTGCAACCGCGTATAAAAAGGGGTATAATACCCCCGTTACGGGGGCGGAAAAGGCAAACCCCTTGCGGCTGCGAATCCCGTCCCCGGAGGTAACAAATATGGTAAAAGCGATTGTAGGCGCCAACTGGGGCGACGAGGGCAAGGGCAAGGTAACGGACATGCTGGCCCGGCAGTCTGATGTGGTCATCCGCTTTCAGGGCGGGGCCAACGCGGGCCACACCATTATCAACGACTACGGCCGGTTCGCTCTGCACATCCTCCCCTCGGGGATCTTCTACCCCCATGTCACCAACGTCATTGGCAACGGCGTGGCCCTAGACATGGCCAAACTGGCCGACGAACTGGAGCAGGTGGAGGCCCAGGGGGTACCGGCCCCCAGGCTGATCGTCTCCGACCGGGCCCAGCTGCTCATGCCTTACCACGTTCTCCAGGACACCTATGAAGAGGCCCGGCTCGGCGGCAGGGCCTTCGGCTCCACTAAAAGCGGCATTGCCCCTTTCTACTCCGACAAGTACGCCAAAACGGGAATCCAGGTCTGCGACCTCTTCGACGAGCCGCGGCTTCGGGAGCGGCTCACCGCCGCCGTAGAGCTGAAAAATGTCCTCTTTAACCACCTGTACCACCAGCCCGGGGTGGACGTCGATCAGTTGATGGACCAACTTCTCACCCTGCGAGAGCGGGTCCGGCCCTTTGTAGGGGACACGGTGACCTTTGTCCATCAGGCGATCAGGGAGAACAAGACCGTCCTGCTGGAGGGCCAGCTGGGCTCCATGAAGGACCCGGATCTGGGGATATTCCCCATGACCACCTCCTCCCACACCTTGGCCGGCTACGGCTGCGTGGGGGCCTCGATCCCTCCCACCGCTATTCAGGACGTGATCTGCGTCACCAAGGCCTACTCCTCCTGTGTGGGCTCCAGCACGGAACCTTTCGTCAGCGAAGTCACCGGTCAAGCTGGAGATGAACTGCGTTGCCGGGGAGGCGACCGCGGGGAGTTCGGCGCCACCACCGGTCGTCCCCGCCGGGTGGGCTGGTTCGACGCTGTGGCCACAAAATACGGCTGCATGGTTCAGGGCGCCACTCAAGTGGCTCTCACCTGTCTGGACGTACTGGGGTATCTGGACGAGATTCCCGTCTGTACTGGCTACCAGATGGGTGCAGACACCATCGACACCTTCCCCACCACCCCCGCCCTGCTCCGCGCCAAGCCGGTATTTACCACCCTCCCCGGCTGGAAGCAGGACATCCGGGGCCGCACCGACTACAGCGCCCTTCCGGACAACGCCCGCGCCTACGTGGACTTCCTGGAACAGCGCATCGGCGTCCCCATCACCATGGTATCCACCGGCCCCAAGCGGGAGGAGATGGCATATCGCACCCCGAACCTCTGAGGTGGGAACGTGTCACAACGCGTCCCTCTTCCGATCACCACGAGTCCCCAGCGGATGACCTGTGAAGCCCCCCTATGAACCCCCAATGCAAAGGAGAAGATCATGAAAAAACTGTTATCTGCGCTGCTCGCCCTGACCTTATCCCTTTCCCTGGCGGTCCTGCCCGCCTCCGCTCTGGAGCTGGACCAGGCCAGAGAACTGCTGGCCGTCCACTACGTGGACGGCGTCCCCCCAGAGGTACTGGAGTTGGACTCCCTGGACGCCATTCTGGAGGCCATCGGCGATCCCTATACCTTTTATATGACTCCAGAACAGTACCAGTCCTTCAACCAGTCCGTCAATGGCCGGGTCGTGGTGGGCATCGGCGCCACGGTGGAGACCGCCTTTGACGACGGCTACCGTGTCATGTCCGTTCTTCCCGACTCTCCCGCCCTAGAGGCCGGCATTCAGCCTGGTGATATACTGGTGGCGGTGGATGGGGTCGATCTCACCGCCGACATTGATCCACGGGTCCCCATTGTGGGCCAGGAAGGCACTGATGTCACCGTCACACTTCTCCGGAAGGGCCAGCGCCTGGACTTCACCCTCACCCGCCGAGCGGTTCATATTCCCATCGTCACATACGAGCAGCTGGACAGTGCTGGATACATCGAATGCATCAGTTTCGGCTCTACCACCGCCCAGTCCATTCAGGAGGCCATCCGGGAGATGGACGACCACACTGCTGTGTGGATCATGGATCTCCGTGCCAACCCCGGCGGCGACAGCTACGCCACCTCTCTCTCCGCCAGCCTGTTCACCAGCGGTCAGGTCATGCTCTACTTTCGAGATGGGGCGGGGGAGTACTATTACCAGCCCGGCTACCCCGGTCTGACGGACAAGCCTGTCATCGTTCTCACCAGCGAGCACTCCGCCAGCGGTTCAGAACTCTTCGCCGGGGACATCCGGGCCTATGATGCGGGTATTGCCCTGGGTCAGCGCACCTTCGGAAAGGGAACCGCTCAAATCGTACTGGAAGCGTCCAACTGCCCCTACATGGTGGATGGCGAGGCCATGAAAATCACGGCCTACCGCTTTTTTGCCCCTGACGGAGCCACCAACCACATCACCGGTGTACTGCCCACCCTGCTTATCTCCCCCGAGAACACCGAGCAAGCGGCCATGCTCCTCACCAGCCCCAAGCCTAAGCAGGCCAGCGGCGGGATCAAGTTGGAGTTAGCCGGGCACACCTTCTATATCAAGCGGGAGGAGGCCGTTAAGGAGGAAAACCGGGCTGCCTTCCTTGAACTGTTGGAGGCTCTGCCCCCCTCCGCCAAGTTATATAAAGGCACCGGAAGCCAGACTTGGGTCGAAATTGACCCAGGCGCACTGGCCACGGAAATGGATCTGGACGATCTGATCTTTGTTCCCCGCACCTTTGGCGACACGGCGGACAGCCCCTACGCCCGGGAGATCAACACCCTGACCACCTACGGTATTCTCACCGGCTACGCCGATGGAAATTTCCATCCCCAGGACCGAGTCACCCGAGCTCAGTTCTGCACGATGGTGGCCTCCGCCCTCGATCTGCCCGCCCCCTCCGGCAAAGCTAGCCAGTTCTCTGACGTGACTGCCGACAGCTGGTACGCAGGGCCCATCCACGCCATGGCGGACATGGGTTTTATCTCCGGCTATAACGACGGCCGCTTCGGCCCTGGCGACACCATCAGCTACCAGGAGATGGTAGCTGTACTCTCCCAAGCTGCCGCTTGGCTGAGTATGGACGGCTACAATCTGAACCATCAGCCCCTTCTACTTCAGGAATCCATCCAATTCCGGGATTTCGCCGACTGGGCCCAGATTCCTGCCCGCAACCTGGACGCGCTGGAAGTTCTGCTGGACGGCCCGGCCCCCACTGACGCGGGCACCCGGGAGATAGCCGCCGCCCTGCTCTGTCGGCTGATGGAACGCACCCATCTGATTTGGGGGTAAAGCGGACAATGCCGTAGGCCCCTTTGCCGTCTCCCCCCTTTACCTCAAAGCGGACCAGCACTGGAAGGACAGCCTCAGTCCCCCTTCTGTGCCAGCTTGCTGAGCGCAACTTTTCTCAACCTCCCCAGATGCTAACAACATTGTCTAGGGCTTGTTTGAAACATGTCAATAGGCCCAGGAGGCAGGTTTTTCTCCGCCATACTGCCTCAATTTTTCCCAGGAAAAATTGAGGCAGTATGGCAGAAAAATCCCTCGCCACTGTGCATAGTTCCATTTTCAAACAGCGCCTAGTGGGGCGGTTATGATATATTGAAGAAAGGACTTGACAACATGACTAAAATTGACATCATCTCTGGTTTTCTAGGGGCCGGCAAGACGACCCTCATCAAGAAGCTGCTGGATGAATCCTTCCAGGGCGAAAAAATTGTCCTCATCGAGAACGAGTTCGGCGAAATCGGCATCGACGGCGGCTTTCTCAGAGACGCCGGAGTGGAGATCACCGAAATGAATTCCGGCTGTATCTGCTGCTCTCTGGTAGGGGACTTTGGCGCGGCCCTGAAACAGGTGCTGGCGGACTACTCCCCCGCCCGTATCATAATCGAGCCCTCCGGCGTCGGAAAGTTGTCCGACGTCGTCGCCGCGGTAGAGCGGGTCCAGGCTGAGGTCCCTGACCTGCATTTGAACAGTTTTGTCGCTGTGGTAGACGCCGCCAAAGCCAAGGTATATATGAAGAACTTCGGCGAGTTTTTCAACAACCAGGTGGAGCACGCCTGCGCCATCATTCTTTCCCGCACGCAGAAGATCGACCAGGCAAAGCTGGACGGGGCGGTGACCCTCCTGCGGGAGAAGAATCCCAAGGCCGCCATTCTCACCACCCCCTGGGATCAGCTCACTGGAGCACAGATTCTCTCCGCTATGGAGGGGGGACAGGACTTGGCCCATGATCTCATGGAGGAGATTGCGCATCACCACCACGACCATGAACACCACCACGACCATGAGCACCACCATGACCATGAGCACCACCATGACCATGAGCACCACCATGACCATGAGCACCACCATGATGACCACGACCATGCCCACTGCAGTCATGAGCACGGCCACTGTGAGCATGACCACACCCACGGCGACACCTGCACCACCTGCTGTGACGGCCATCACCACCACGACCACGACGCCGACGAGGTCTTCAACTCCTGGGGGCGGGAGACACCTCGGAAGTACAGCCGGGAAGAACTTCAGGAAGCGCTGTCCTCTCTTGCGCTGGGCGACGACTACGGCTATATTCTCCGTGCCAAAGGGATGGTCCCATGTGAGGACGGCCAAACTTGGCTTCACTTCGATCTGGTCCCCGAGGAGTTCCAGATTCGGGAGGGCGCAGCCGACTACACCGGCCGCCTGTGCGTCATCGGCTCCGACCTGAAGGAAGATCTGCTGGAGAAGCTGTTTTTGCTGGCGTAATACAGGACAGGCCAACAGAACACCAGGCCACTGCACACATGTTCTTATAGGGTCCGGTGCCCTCACGGGCCCACACATCAAAACAAACCTATGAGGTGAACAAAAATGCCCGACTCACGGATCCCTCTCTATTTAATTACCGGCTTTCTGGATAGCGGCAAGACCACCCTGCTCAGCGACACCCTGAACATGGACTACTTTAACGACGGTCAGCGCACCGTCCTGCTCCTGTGCGAGGAGGGGGAAGAGGAGTACAACCAGCAGCAGCTGTCCCATCGCAACTGCCGTCTGATCCCCATCGAGGGGCAGGAACAGCTCAACACCGATTTTCTCAAAGAGGTAGACCGCCGCTATCAACCCGAGCGGGTGCTGTTGGAATATAACGGCATGTGGCCGGCGGACATTCTCCGCAAACTAAAGCTGCCCCGCACTTGGGGGCTCTACCAGGCCATCCACGTGGTGGACGGCTCCACCTTTGAGATGTATCTCAACAACATGCAGTCCATGTTCATCGATATGGTCACCGGGGCGGATATGGTTCTTTTCAACCGGTGCACCGCAGATATGCCCCTGTCCAGCTGGAAGCGATCTGTCCGGGCGGTAAATCGGATGTGTGAGATCGTCTTTGAAGACGAGAAAGGAGAGGAGCTGGAAGTAGAAGATATCCTCCCCTACTCTCTGGAGCACCCCCATATTGTCCTGGACGACGCTGATTACGGTATCTGGTATCTGGATATTCAAGAGCACCCAGACCGCTATGTAGGTAAGACCATCACCTACAAGGCCCAGGCCATGACAGGTATGAAACTGCCCAAGGGTTCTTTTGTCCCTGGGCGCAATGCCATGACCTGCTGTGTGGAGGATATCCGCTTTTTCGGCTTTCTGTGTCAATACAGCAGGGCCCGTTCCCTGAAAAAGGGGGAGTGGATCACTGTCACCGCCGAAATCAGATGGGAACACGCCGACGTCTATGAAGATGAGGGTGTGGTGCTCTACGCCCAGAGTGTCGAACCGGCAGAAGCGCCGGAAGACCCGCTGGTCTACTTCCGGTAAGATACCGCCGCTGTCAGGAAAAATTTCCTCTTGACAGCGGCGGTATTTTTGCTATAATAATAATATCGTACATCAGTTCTATTTTAAGTCCTGCTGCTTCGGGATACAAAATAGACGGCTACTGAGAGGAGGCGTCTTATGCCATGTCCTGGATACAGGTCTGCTGTCAGTATGATGGCACCTTCGCTGGATTTCTGTGCTGTGTATTCGACAGCTACCTGAACCGGGAGGACCCGGTGGAATTTCGCACAGACTTCTGCTGCTCTCTCTACCCCCTGCGGACAGTAGAGACAGATAAGGCCCATGCCAAGCGGGTATATCACTCCTTCGCCAAGAAACTCGGAAAAGACGGCCAAGAGTTGGTCACCCGGGGCTTTCTCACCTGCCTGCCGGAGAAAGAGCTGTGGCTGTGGCGTTTCATTCGTCTGGGCTACGAGCGGGGCCCGATCCTTCTCCGGGACCTGACTGAACCCACCGTAGACCGGTTACGCAAGGCAGTCCAACACCTAGAACACGAGGCCCACCAGTATACCGGCTTCGTCCGTTTCTCCGATCTGAACGGCGTATTAGTCGGGGAGATTGAGCCCAAAAACCGTGTCCTCCCTCTTCTGCGGCCCCACTTCTGCGGCCGCTACCCCCAAGAGTGCTTTGTACTCCATGACCGCGCCCACCAGGAGGCACTATTTCACCAGCCCGGCCCTGGAGCGTGGGCCATTCTCCCTGTCGAGGACTTCTCTCTTGGCCCCGCCGATCACACAGAACTGGTCTACCGAAACCTGTGGCGGACCTTTTACGACACCATTGCCATCCAGGGGCGGTACAATCCCAAGTGCCGCATGACCCATATGCCCAAACGTTACTGGTCCATGATGACCGAATTTCAAAAAGACTGGGAGACCGCCTTACCCGAGGTCCAAACATAGAAACGCCCTTGGTTGGGCGTTATCTCACAAAATTCTGTAGGGGCAGCTGATAGCCGCCCCTACAGGATTTTCTCTTTTTAGTGCCCTGTTCTGTCGCCGCCTTTACCGGACAGCGACTGCCTCAATCTCAAAAAGTGCTCCCTTGGGCAGGGCAGCTACCTGGACGCAGGAGCGAGCCGGCGCCTCTCCAACAAAATACTTGGCATAGATCACATTAATCGCAGCAAAATCATTCATATCAGCCAAAAACACGGTAGTCTTGACCACATCAGCGAAATCCATCCCGGCGGCATTCAGCACGGCCTTCAGGTTATCCAGCGCCTGAACCGCCTGCGCCTCCACCCCCTGGGGCAATTCTCCAGTGGCTGGGATCAGCCCTAACTGTCCAGAGGTATAGAGGGTATTGCCCGCCAGCTTCGCATGACAATAGGGGCCCACCGCAGCAGGGGCATGTTCAGCAGTGATGGTTTGATTCATTTTGTAAATCCTCCTTCATCAATTGGATTTTTTCATTATAGCAGAAAAAGGAAAAAATTCAAGATATAAAAAGTTTCTTGGTGTCGCACTAAAGGGCGGCGTAGCCAAATTTATCCACCACCGCGTCCAATTCCTCCCGCTGTGCGCACATGGGACAGGTCTCTGGAGAATAGCTGGCATAGCCAGGCAGATCATTGGTATCGAACAGGGAGATGACCGGCATTCCATCCACCTCTTTCAGGTGGCTGTAAATAGCCGCAATCCCCACCACGTTCCCTTTGTAGTACTGGACGCACTCAATTCCCTTCCGGACGGTGCCGCCGGTTGTGACAGAGGCCAGCAATATCAACACATTTTTCTCCTCCAGCATAAACCTGGCATTGTCCCGGAAAATCAGCTTTCCATCCCGGCCCACATTTTCTCGCAGGAGATAGATCTCTTTTCCAGCGTTAATCGAACGATACCCGCTCTGGGTAAGCCGCTGGGCCAGGCATGTACCAATTACTCTTGTGCCATCCATGCAGAGAATGGTATCCACCATCAAGTTATGTGTCAGGTTGAGCTGTGCCAGCTGCTGTGCCACAGCCTCCGCCTCACGCAAGCTGGACTGTTGATTTGTGACGTCTACAAAGTAATTCGTATGGCTATTTCTGGTTGCAAAATGGCCTTGAGCCACCCGCAGTGACACATCACCTACGCATACGGGGATTTTAAAAAACCTGGGTTCCATAATTTTACCTCCTCTTCGTCTCCTATCATCACAGTACTTCCATCTAAAATATACCATATTTTTACTTTAATGTCCAGTTTTTTTAGTAAATACGACCATTCAAAACGGCAGTTTCTAGGGTTGCACCTAAAAATTATATTGAATGTGACACATAACCACTGCATTGGCTCTCATTTCCTCGCTCCCATGGATGACAAGGGGCAGCGACTACAAAACCGTAATCGCTGCCCCACAAAATGCAAGCTATAAAATTATCCATTCCCTTGGGAAAAAGATTCTTTTCCCACACCACACAGGGGACACACAAAATCGTCAGGCAAATCCTCAAACTTGGTACCTGGAGCGATTCCGTGCTCAGGGTCTCCCACCGCCTCATCATACTCCCAGCCGCAGACGTCGCACACATACTTTTTCATTTCAAGCATCTCCTTCTCAATCATAAATTTTTATCCAACTGGCATGGCCAGAGGCTACTGTCCCCCGTCCATCCCCGTAAGGCCCTGAGATTCTTATGGGCAATTCTCCTCTTTTGACCTCCATGCACCATTTGAATCCCCCTTTTGATATAGTATACCGCATATTTTTCCCCAATACAATGAGAAATTTTTATTTTTCTATCCCTTGTAAGAAGCGCACTATACCGAAGGCAACATAGATCCTCCAGGGGTGCCAGCCCAAAGGTGTTTCGCCTTTGTGGCATAATATTGTTGTATATCCCCCCTCACACTGTGGCCTCTTACCCATCTGAACCCCTTTGGAACTCTTTCAAACGCTCGGCGTACTCCCGCCGCTCCTCTTCGTCTGCCATGCGGACAGCATACTTGCCGCAGTCGGGACACTGCTCCGGTTCGGCGGTCCGGCTGAAGAGATAATGGCACCTGTCACAAACAAAAATCATTTTTATCACCGGGAAATCAGTATATCACATTCTGTCTGAATTACAACCATAATTTTCCCCGCCCAACAAGACAAATACTGACCACCACAATGATGCGCCGCCTCTCCAGTTGAAATTGACCCCCCGCCGATAAGGTAAAGTATTGCCACACCCCTCCAATCGAAAAACGATTCTTGTCTCGGCCCTCGGGGCAACTCTCGCCAATAGGGTCATATCAGGTGAAAATACGCCTCCTCTGTCAAGCAACAGAACATCTCCTGCTTTGGGAACTTTTCTCAATTCAATACGTCTATCCCTATAAGAGAGCCAGTTCTCTTAAACTTACCACATGGAAAGGAGACATACGACATGAACAGGAAACTAGCGGCCCTTGCGCTGAGCGGCGTATTGTTTTGTTCGATGGGCGTCCCCTCCCTGGCAGCGGGAAATGTTCCGTCTGCCTCCCGCACATCGGAGGAAGTAGACATGGAGAATGTTCAGTCCCTGCCCAACAGTGTGTTGTACTATGGAGAAGTGAAAGCGATACTCACCGGAGCAGATGGGGCTATCACCGGCCTACACATGGATTCTGAGCGATCTGGCGAATATGTGATGAAACTATCCGACCAAACTTTCTGGATCGACAGCGGCGAGCGGGTCCCCAGCCACCCCTCCGATTTGGCAGTGGGAGAACGGCTCTATGTCTTCCACAGCCCGGTCTCCACCCGGTCCATGCCGCCCCAGTCCGCCGCCTTCGCTATTGTGCGCAATATCCCCCAGGACATAGGCTGCGCCATGTATCACCAGGTGGAAGCAGTGGATACACAGGAAGGGAAACTCCAGATCACCACGGACAACGGCGGACTATACCTTTATGCCGGTCAGGAGACCACTCTGTCCACCTACACAGGAGGTCCTATAGGTACATTGGAGGATATCAAAACCGGAACTTATATTATGGCCTGGTATGACATTGTAGCACTGTCCTATCCTGGGCAGGCTTATGCTCAAAACATCATGGTGCTGGACCGGGAAACTCCCTCCGAATCGCTGACCCGTTCCGCTTTGATCAGTCTGCTGCATGAAGCGCAGGGAAAGCCTGTCGTCAACTACCTGATGAATTACAGCGATGTGGACCCATCCGCCCCCTATGCGGAGGCGGTCCGATGGGCCAGTAGTGAACAGATCATCAGCGGCTACGGTGATGGCAGAGTTGGGCCCAACGACGCCGTGAGCCGAGAACAGATGTTTGTGATAATTTGGCGCTGGTCCGGCAGTCCTATGTTGATGGACTATCCCGGCCTGACCAGCTACAGCGACGTGGGAGAGATCTCCCTGTTCGCCCAACCAGCCTTGGCCTGGGCAAGCCAGAAGGGCCTGCTCCCCGCCAACGGCCGTTTGGGCCCCAAAGATACAGTATCTCCAGCAGAGGCGGAAGCCCTGCTCACAGCCTTGCACAGGGAAAAGACTCCCTTAGAGCGGTAGCCCCAAGGGGCTGGCAGCTCTGTGCCCCCTCCCTGCGCACAAATACGACGCTCAAGGGGGAAAATCAGACCTTGTATCCCAAGGCAGGGGGCAAATTTACCGCCATCACAGCCCATAGAAGTATTGCGGTACAATGCGATCTGTAGACACAGGAGCAGGAATATACACAATATTTCCAGTTGTATAGCACTAAAATAAGACAGACCGCCCCTGGGGCGGTCTGTCTTATAACATGCAATGAGTGTCTCTTTAATTTTTCAGCTTTGCACCCAAAACCAAATCGAAGCCCAGCGCAGCGGGTTCGATTTGGAAAGGAGGAGCAGCGCAATGAGCGCGCTCTGACTTTTGAAAAAAAGTCAGAGCAAGCGATATGAAGCTTGCCCTGACGTGCCACAAGTATTTAAGATCGATTTTCTTTCAAGTTTGCGCCCAAAACCAAATCGAAGCCCAGCGCAGCGGGTTCGATTTGGAAAGGAGGAGCAGCGCAATGAGTGCGCTCTGACTTTTAAAAAAAGTCGGAGCAAACGATATGAAGCTTGCTCCGACGCTGTGGTGCGCCCGAGGGGATTCGAACCCCTACCCGTCTCCGGAATGGAACCTAAATCCATCGTGTATACCAATTTCACCACGGGCGCTGATACTATCCAAGGCTCAGACAGCAGAACCGCCAAAGGGATATTCCCCATCTATCGTCCCCAAGCGGAAGGTCTGCCAAGATTGCCCACACGGACTTGACATGCTCTATCATACAGGAGCGCGCTTCAAATGTCAATGTCTTCCTCTCTTCAAAGTGCCCATATCTGTCAGAAATTTTCTCCCAATTCGCTTTTGTGTTCCTCCGGGAGAAAATAGCCTTGTGATTCCCGCCCCCTGCGGGGCAGAATTGGGACTAAATTTTAGCACATTCTCGCGCTGACTCTTTGCAAAGAGTCGTACACCTTCTAGCGGCCTGTGTCCCCCATCCGAAGGCACAACCAAGCAGTCCCTTTCACCCCAGTTCCGCCGCCAGACGTTCCACCGCCCGGGACACATAGGCGGACAGGGGCAGCTCTTCCACACCGGCTACCATCACACCGCAGCTGTTCATGGGCACCAAATATTTCCTCGCCCGACAACTCCCTACCGCCTCGGCCATTGCCGGAGTGACCTCCCCCAGAATGGCGTTGGCCACCACCACGCCCACCGGCCCCAATACCCCGTCGGCATCCAGAACACCCCGTACCACCGGATTTTCTCCAGTTGCGCCGAAGTCCGCCCCCGCCCTCAGCATAGCCGCGGTGGCCGCAGTATTGGTCCCCAGCGCATACACCTGAGCCTGAGGCAGGCGGGCCTTAACCCCTTCCACCAGCAGCTGCCCCAGCCGGCCTCCCTGTCCGTCAATCACAACAATTTTCATAAAAACTCCCTTTTCTGAACCCATTTGGCCCTATCCCGCATAAGATAGTCCAGGGGTGGTCAATTTGTCTTCCATCTATAACGCCAACAGCGGCGAACTGCTCACCATGGCTGTTGCCCTCTCCGCCGCACTGGCCCAGGGGCAGAGTCAGGCGCAGCTGGCCAAACTAGGTGCCTTCTTCACAATTGTGGGGGATACGCTAAACCTCTACGCCCTCCAACCCAATCAGGTAGAGCGCACCGGGACGGCTCTCAGTCTCGCAGAAAATCTCTGATTTCCTCCATCCGGTCCATGGCAGCCTGATAGCCCGCCGCCCACAGCAGGCGCAGCTTCTCGGTGTCCCGCTCCGTCCGGGCCACTCCCAAGGTGGACGCAGGGGCAATCACCAACAGCCGCCCCTCCCGCTCCGCCTGGAACAGAGCTTCCCGGTCCCGGTTGTAGACCTCCGCCCTGCCCTCCATGGCCGCCACAAAATTCGGGTACTCCTGATAGCGCCTGCGGATCAGCTTCATCATATGATCCGGTTTGCGGCGATAATTCCGGGGGCGGGTGAGGACCACAATCACCTTATCACATTTGTCCAGAGCTCTCCGCCAGGGGATGGCATCGCCAATACCGCCATCCAAATAGGGTTGGCCGCCAATCTCAAAGACCGGAAAGAGCAGGGGCATGGCGCAGCTGGCCTGAAGGACTATCGACTCCTTATCATGCCGAGGGACAACCAGATAATCCGCCTTCCCCGTGTTCAGATTGGTCACCACTGCCTCCACTTCCCCAGGAAATGCAGCAAAGGTATCATAGTCAAAGGGCACCAGCTCATTAGGGATGGTGTTGAAGCCGAATTTCAGTCCAAAATAGCTGCGATTGCTCTTATCTGTCAGGTTGCGCCAGCCCATATATCGCTTATCGGGGGCAAAGCGAGTGACCACCTCCAGGTTGCGCCGGGGCTGTTTGGACACATAGCTCACCCCGTAGGCAATACCCGCCGACACACCGATGACATAGTCGGCCTCCACATGGCCCTCCAGCAGCCCGTCGCACACACCGCTGGAAAAAATCGCCCGGAGGGCTCCGCCCTCCAATACCAAGCCTGTTTTCATAAAGACCTCCCGCGCCCCGGTTGGGGCGCCGTTTCTTTTTACCTATATTATACCTCTCTTCCTCTCAATTTGTAAACCATTTGTAAACCCGTCAAATTTCTTGACACCCCAGCCCCTTAGGGGTACAATAGGGACAAATACATTCCACTTATGCGGAGGTACGCTATGACTACCCACAAAAAGGCGTCCGTTCTACCCATCTATCTGGTAGGTCTCGTCTGGCTGAGCTATGCCCTGCTTTTCCCGCTGCGCGCCCCGCTGCACTACGCGCTGTGCGCCGGACTGTCTCTCATCACCTTTGTGGCAGGCAAGGCCATTTTCCCCGACGAGGTCTATCAGACCCCCGACACCGCCCGTGAAAAACACCAGGAACCCAAGAAAGGGGAAAAGGTCGATCCCCAGGTAGCTGCCCTCCAGAAGGAAAAGGATCGGGCCATCTCCGAGCTGCGCCGGCTCAACGACGCCATCCCAGACGAGAAGATTTCCGCTCAAATCGATCATCTGGAGGAAGTCACAGGGAAGATTATTGACTACGTCATTGCCCATCCCGAGCAAAAACCTCAGATCTCCCGTTTCCTGGACTACTTTCTCCCCACCACCATCAAGCTCCTGAACGCCTACGACCGGATGGACTCTGCCGGTATTTCAGGCAGCAACATCAACACCACAAAGCAGAAGGTGGAACAGATGCTGGACACGCTGTGTACCGCCTTTGACAAACAGCTGGATTCCCTCTTCGGTGACGAGGCCCTGGACATCTCCACCGACATCACCGTAATGGAGAACCTCTTGGCCCAGGAGGGCCTGTCCGGTCCCTCCACCCCCACAGGCGGAACCGGAGGTCCTACTTTAGAGCTATAGAGCCTCGTCACAACGCATCCTGTATTGCAGACACTTTACAAACCGTCCCCACAATTGTACTGGTCGCTGTGGCCGTTGTTGCAGGACGAAGTTGGGTAAAATACTTTGAAAACAAACGACTGGAGGAAGAATCTTATGAGTGACGAACTGAATCTGAACACCACCCCAGAACTGACGTTTGACTCCGCCGCTGCCCAGGCGGTGGAGGCCCCGGCGCTGATCTTGGAGCCCTCCGCCCCGGCTGCCCCCCAGGTGGACGAGGCGGCGCAGGCCGCCCGTGACGCCAACGCCGTCAAGCTGGACGAGTCCATGCTCAGCGAGGCGGAAAAGAAGATGGTGGAGGACTTCTCCCAGAAGATCGACGTCACCGACAGCAACTTGGTGCTCAATTACGGTGCGGCGGCCCAGAAAAACATTGCCGCTTTCTCAGAGAGCGCCCTGAACAACGTGAGGACCAAGGATTTGGGCGAGGTGGGGGAGGCTCTGTCCTCCCTGGTGGTGGAGCTGAAAACCTTCGGCCAGCCTGAGAAAAAGGGCATCGGCGGCTTCTTCCAGAAAAAACGCAACGAGCTGGAGGCCATGAAAGCCAGCTACTCCAAGGCCGAGGTCAACGTGGACAAAATCGTCAAGGTGCTGGAGAACCACCAGGTCACCCTGATGAAGGATGTAGCCATGTTCGACCAGATGTATGAGCTGAATACCAAGTATTACAAGGAACTCACCATGTATATCTTGGCCGGCAAGAAGCGGCTGGAGTATCTGCGCGCCCATGACCTGGCCGAGCTGAAGAAGAAGGCGGAGACCACCGGCGCCCAGGAGGACGCCCAGGCCTACAACGATTTCGCCAACCTGTGCAACCGGTTTGAAAAGAAGCTCCACGACCTGGAGCTGACCCGGATGATCTCCATCCAGATGGGCCCCCAGACCCGACTGCTGCAAAACAACGACACCCAGATGCTGGAAAAGATTCAGTCCTCTCTGGTGAACACCATTCCCCTGTGGAAAAGCCAGATGGTGCTGGCTCTTGGCCTGGAGCACAGCCGACAGGCCACCGCCGCCCAAAACGCCGTCACCAACATGACCAATGAGCTGCTCCAGAAAAACGCTGATATGCTGAAGATGGGCACCATCGAGACCGCCCGAGAGGCCGAGCGTTCTGTGGTCTCCATCGAAACTCTTCAGCACACCAACCAACAGCTCATCACCACCCTGGACGAGGTAATGAAAATCCAAACCGAGGGCGCCCAGAAGCGGAAAGAGGCCGAAAAGGAGCTTGGAAGAATCGAGGGCGAGCTGAAACTGAAGCTGCTGGAGCTGAGGGGGTAACATCCGATGAACATGCCGAATGAGCCTGCCGGGCATCCTGAACTGCCCTTTGACTTGACCGGCTACACCTGTTTTTCCGTGGTTAACTGCCCTATTGAGCAGGCGATCCAGCTTTTGAGGGAATACCCAGACATCTGCGCCAAGGAGTGCCCGTCGCCTTTCCCGTTCCAGATTGCTTCCCTGCCTGGGCAGGAAAAGTGGACCCTCTTGCGTTGGCCCAGACCTGGAACATTTTATGATTTGATGAACCTGACCATGTGGCTGATGGGCTACCGGGCCGGACTGGGCGGGGAGAACCCCATGTTTATCGCCCTCCCACCCACGAATCGGGCGGCTGAGGGGCCGATGATTGCCCGGCCGGAGTACGATAATCCCTTCGGGGATGAGATGGTGGGCTATTGGCAGGGATGGAGCTTTGACTACACTATGCCGGGAGAGAAGCTGCGCTGGATCGGCAAGGACGTGTTCCCCCAGGAATACTTCTTTCAAGGACGGGGGTATTCCTCCACTGGCTTCCAGCTGGAGTGGCTGGAAAACTGGAAGCGCATCCCGGGGTGGACAGAGTGCTCTATCCAGATGGAGGACCCATCTGTTTTGAAAGGAAACTGAGATGAAACTGTTCCAAAAAACCTGGTTTGCTTGGCTGCTTACCGCCGTGATGATCGTGGGGGCTGTCGGAATCGGACTGTCAAAAGAATCCACACCCGTTCCCGACGCCAATGCCCCCGCCTCCAGCGCCGGCCTGGATGTCACTCTGTCCACCTCCAATTATGATAAATGGATCTGGGATGACGCCGGCATCTTGTCCGCCTCCACCCAGCGGCAGATCAGCCTCTACAACGCCAACTGGGATTATCGCTACAACAGCGTGGTAGCGGTTGTCACCACAGAAAATCCAGGCGGCAGTCTGGAAAATTTTGCCTGGGACCAGGGCATTGACATGGGACTGGGCGAGGGCGACGCCCTTCTGGCCATCTCCACCCGGGACGGGGACTGGTTCGTGGTCCCTGGTGACGATTTCTCCACCATTTTGACCAATAAGGTGACCTCCGAGCTGGAACGTATCTTGTCCGGCAACCTGGATGAGCAGACAATTCTGCACTTTTACAGTGTCCTCAACGAGGTTTATTATGTAAACTTCGGCCTGGGCAACGCTCAGGCTGGCACAGACTATCCGGTATCCAGTGCCGGTGAGAACCGGGTGGCAGGCGTCGTTATGCTGGCCATAATTCTCATCGCCCTTGTACTGGTCGTCAACGCCATCGACCGGACCCGCTACAACGCCTACCGCACCCGGTACTATGGCGTAGCCAGTCCCCCGGTCATGTTCCGGCCCATCTTCTTTTGGCACGGACCGGGCACCGGCTGGTACCGCCGGCACTGGCGGCAGCCTCCGCCTCCTCCTCCCCGTCCCCCCAGAGGGCCGGGCGGACCCGGCAGCCGCCCTGGCGGCGGCTTCGGCGGAGGCTTTGGCGGAGGTAGTTCCAGCGGCTTTGGAGGCGCGGGTAACCGGGGCCCCAGAGGGGGCGGCACCTTTGGCGGACGCCCCTCTGGCGGCGGCCGTTCCGGCGGCTTTGGGGGCAGCTTCGGCGGAGGCTCCTTTGGAGGCGGCCGTTCCGGCGGTTTCGGCGGTTCCCGAGGGGGTGGCTTCGGAGGGGGCCGCTCTGGAGGCTTCGGAGGCGGTTCCCGGGGCGGCGGCTTTGGCGGACGCCGCTGATTTTCAATACGATTCTCCCCCAAGAGAAAGAATTCTCTTGGGGGAATTTCTTTTGGACATACCCTTCCCCGCCTCAGCATAGGATGGAAGCAACCGATACCTTATGACATCGCGTATAGGAGTGTTGCTTTATGCAGGCCAACAGGAATAAGATCTTCCTCCGGGGACAGGTGTCTGCCCCTCCCATATCCTCCCACATCAACCACGGTGTGGAATACCTCATGATTCCCCTGGCGGTGCGCCGCCTATCCGGAGCGGAAGATACGCTCCATGTGGTCGCAGCGCAGGAGCAGCTGGCCAATCTCGTCTTGGAACCAGGGGCCCCTCTCACGGTCCGGGGAGAGGTACGCACCTTTAACAACCGCAGCGGTGTGGGCCGCCGTCTAGTGGTCAGCGTTTTTGCCCGGGAGCTCTCCCAGGAGGATGGGGAGGACGAAAACCGTCTCGAGCTATCTGGAACGCTCTGTAAACCTCCCGCCCTCCGGGCCACACCTCTGGGCCGCACCATCTGTGATATGATCTTGGCCATCAACCGCCGATACGGCCGGGCAGACTACCTGCCCTGTATCGCCTGGGGCAGTCTGGCTTACCGGTGCGGGTCCATGGAGGTGGGGGACCACCTGGCTCTGGAGGGGCGGTTGCAGAGCCGCATCTACACCAAGGAGGTAGACGGCCAGCTTCAGGAGCGAACCGCTTTTGAAGTGTCTATTATGTCCCTTACCCAGGACGAGGAGCCCCAGAACTGACATTGACACCCGTCCCCCTTCCGGGTAAGATACTATTACATACAATCTTGCCGCCCCGCCCAGGTGGCCCACCCCTGTCTGCTGCCGGCCCGATTGACAAGATTGAGGTAGAATCCCAACCTGGAAAGGAAGGTTTTTATGGCGGTAATCTATCACAGTGTAGAACAGCTGATAGGCAACACCCCTCTTCTCCACCTCTCCCGCCTCAGTGCCCAGATGGACTGGCGGGCCACTGTGTTGGCCAAGCTGGAATGTCTCAACCCTGCCGGTTCCGCCAAGGATCGGCTGGCTGTATCTCTCATTGACGACGCAGAGGCCCGGGGACTGCTGCAACCTGGCGGCACTATCATTGAGCCCACCTCCGGAAATACTGGCATCGGTCTTGCAATGGTTGCCGCCGCCCGGGGCTATCGGGTCATTCTCACTATGCCGGACTCCATGTCCGCTGAACGCAGAACGATGTTGTCTGCCTACGGCGCCCAGCTGGTCCTCACCCCCGGCTCTGCCGGGATGCAGGGCGCCGTGGAAAAGGCCCAGTCACTGCTCGCCTCCATCCCCGGCAGTTTCATGCCCCAGCAGTTTGAAAATCCTGCCGGGCCAGAGGCACACTACCGCACCACCGGACCAGAGATCTGGCGGGACACACAGGGTCAGGTGGATGTCCTGGTGGCCTGTGTAGGAACTGGGGGCACCCTGTCCGGCACCGCCCGGTATCTGAAAGAACAAAATTCCCGCATCCATGTCGTAGCGGTAGAGCCAGATGCCTCCCCTCTTCTGTCCGGAGGTCCTGCCGGCCCCCATGGAATTCAGGGCATCGGGGCCAATTTTATCCCTGCCGCGCTGGACCGGAACTGCTATGACCAAGTCATTCGGGTGAGTGACCAGGATGCCTATGCCCTGGGTCGGGAGGCCGTACTGCGGGAAGGCATCCTAGTAGGTATCTCCTCCGGCGCCGCCCTTTGGGCCGCGGGGCAGCTGGCTCGTTCCGACTCCTATGCAAGCAAAACCATTGTGACCATCCTCCCAGACTCTGGAGACCGGTATCTCTCCTCCCCCATGTTTGCAGCGCCCTGACGAGCCGCCCTGTTTTCCATTGACAAATATTCTCATCGCATAATTTCCCTCCAACGGCAAAACACTAGGGATACATCCATTTTTAAGGAGGTATCCTATGAACCGCTCATTCTCCCTTCGCCGGGCGGCAGCGCCCCTTCTGGCGCTGGCCCTGGCCGCTTCCCTGGTCCTCCCCGCCTCCGCTTTCTTCTGGAATAAGAAAACGGACGCCCCCTATGTGGAGGACTTCTCTAAAAACGGCCTGATTGGTTCCATCATCGCCTTTGAACAGACGGACTTTGTGGTCAAGACGGACAACAAGGCCACCCTCAACGGTATCACCCTTGACGCCCTGCCAGACCCCGGCGCAGGCACTCTGTGCATCGGCGGACAGCCTGTGGAGCGGGGCTCCTTTGTAGACGCCTCTGCCCTGGCAGGGCTGCGCTTTCAGAGCTCTCAGGACCCTACAACCACAACCACCACACTGCTCTTCACCCCCTCTTTCTCCTCCGCTCAGGAGACCCGACAGTCCACTGTAACCATCTACCTCTTAGATCAAGAGAACAACCCTCCCGTAGCCCGGAACATGGAGCTGACCACCTATAAAAATGTGGCCATTACCGGCTATTTCGACGCTGTGGACGGCGAAGGGGACGCGCTTACCTTCCAGCTCACCTCCACTCCGGCCCGCGGTTCAGTCACTCTGGCGGAGGATGGCTCCAGCCAGTTTGTCTACACCCCCTATGAAAACAAAACCGGTTCCGACTCCTTCACCTATGTAGCCATCGACCCCGCGGGCAACACCTCCGCCGAAGCTAAAATTTCTCTGCGGATCGACAAGCCTGACACCAAGGTGACCTATGCCGACCTGGAGGGCCATCCCGTCCAAAAGGCCGCCATCCGTCTGGCTGAGCAGGGGATCTATGTGGGCCGGTATGTAAATGGCCGGTATTTCTTCGACCCAGATCAGCCGGTCACCCGGGCCCAATTTTTGACCATGGCTATGTCGGTAGCCGGGCTGGAGGACTTGGAGGGCATCACACTCACCGGTTTCTCTGATGACGACGCCATCCCCACCTGGGCCAAAGGGGCTGTTTCCGCTGCGCTGAAAGCGGGAGTGGTCCAGGGCACGCGGGACGAGAACGGCGCCCCTGTCTTCGGCGCCTCAAAAAATATCTCCCGGGCCGAGGCCGCGGTTATGCTGAACAATCTTCTGGATATCACTGACGTCCCCGTGGCCGTCTTCTCCGCCGACTCCCCCAACTACTGGGCCGCTCAGGCAGCGGCCAACCTGTCCGCCTCCGGCATCATCCGCTCTGAAACTGCCGGTGTCGCCCAGCTGAGCGAATCACTCACAATGGCAGACGCTGCCGGAATGCTGGATGGGGCGTTGGACGTGATGGATGCCCGCAGTAGCGGCAGCTGGCTACCCTGGGCATAGCTGTGAAATCGTCGGCCCCATATCTCGCGGACCCAAGAAACAACCAGCTCAACCCGCCATGTAATTTTTGACAAATTGGATATTTTGTGGTATACTCTGTTAATAAACTCCCCCAAACACAACAGGAGGTATACGCCATGAAATGTCCCTACTGCGCCTATTTAGAGAGCAAAGTTGTGGATTCCCGCCCCGCTGACGAGGGGTCCAGCATTCGGCGGCGGCGGGAGTGTCTGTCCTGCCACAAACGGTTTACCACCTATGAGACTATGGAGAGCTTACCGCTGATGGTCATCAAGAAGGACGGCAGCCGCCAGAGCTTTGACCGAAGCAAAGTGATAGGCGGAGTAATTCGGGCCTGTGAAAAGCGTCCTGTCCCCTACCAGTCCATGGAGGCATTGGTAGCGGAGATCGAGCAGGTCCTGCAAAATCAGATGGAGCGAGAAATTAGCTCCGCGCAAATTGGCGAACTGGTCATGGACCGACTCAAGAAACTGGACGAGGTGG
>CAPGBJ010000115.1 GCA_948616425.1 uncultured Oscillospiraceae bacterium | reverse complement strand
CTTCCGATCTCAGCGAGACGGAGGCCCAGGCGGTGATTGACGCTGTAGCTGTGGGGCGGTGGTCCGTCTCCAAGGTGAAGCGGCAGGAGAAGAACCGCCAGCCAGCCCCTCCCTTTACCACCTCCACCCTCCAGCAGGAGGCCAGCCGCAAGCTGAATATGTCCCCTGCCCGCACCATGGCGGTGGCCCAGCAGCTCTATGAGGGCATTGACATCGCCAGCCAGGGGGCGGTGGGTCTGATCACCTATATGCGTACCGACTCTCTGCGCCTGTCTGACGAGGCGGTGGCCGCTGCCCGGAGCTTTATCACCCAGCGGTATGGCGGGAGCTACTGCCCAGCCCAGCCCCGGAAATTTAAGACCCGTGGCAATGCTCAGGACGCCCACGAGGCTATCCGGCCGTCCGATGTCACCCTGGTCCCCGAGGACATCAAGAAGGACCTGACCGCCGAGCAGTTTAAGCTGTATAAGTTGATTTGGTCCCGGTTTGTGGCCTGCCAGATGGCCAACGCACTCTATGACAGTCTGTCCATCGACGTGGAAAATTCCGGCTATATTTTCCGGGCCAGCCACTCCTCCCTGAAGTTCTCTGGTTTCACTGCCGTCTACGAGGAGGGGAAGGACACCGACGACGAGGAGAAGAAGACCTCCCCCCTGCCTGACCTGAAGGAGGGGGAACCCCTCAACCACAAAAAACTGACTAAGGACCAGCATTTTACCCAGCCTCCCGCCCGGTACTCCGAGGCCACTCTTATTCGGGCCCTGGAGGAGCAGGGCATTGGCCGACCTTCCACGTATGCCCCCACCATCTCCACGATTATGAACCGGGAATATGTGGTGAAGGAGGGGGGCAAGGCCCTGCGCCCCACCCCGCTGGGAGAGGTGGTCACCGGCCTGATGAAGGACAAATTTCACGACATTGTGGACTACGACTTTACCGCCCAGATGGAACAGCGGCTGGACAAAGTGGAGGAGGGAGAGGCCAACTGGAAGGTCCTTTTGGCCGACTTCTACAAGGACTTTGACGCCGAGCTGAAAAAGGCGGAGCAGGATCTGGACGGGGAGCGGATCAAGGTGCCCGACGAGGTGTCAGAGGAGATCTGCCCCCAGTGCGGGCGAAACCTGGTGATCAAATCGGGCCGCTTTGGCCGGTTTTTGGCCTGTCCCGGCTGGCCGGAGTGCGACTTCACCATGCCTCTGGTGGTGGAGATGCCGGGCAAGTGTCCCCTGTGCGGCGGGCGGCTGTTCAAGCGTACAGGCAAGAGCAAAAAGACGGGCAAGCAGTACACCTACTACTGCTGCGAGCGCCGGAGCAGCAAGGACGAGGCCCAGCGGTGTGAGTTTGTCACCTTCGACGTACCCGTCAAGGACAACTGCCCCGTCTGTGGCCACACCATGTTCAAAAAGTCAGGCAAGGGGGCCCGGAAGCCCTACTGCATCAATGAGCAGTGCTCCAACTTTACCCCGGAGGAGAAGCGGGGCGGCTGGAAAAAGAAGGAGGCTGCCGCCGAAGGGGAGCCCGCCCCGGCTCAGGAGGCGGAGAAGCCGAAAAAGGCCGCCGCCAAAAAGACAGCGAAGAAAACCGCCGCGAAGACTGCGGCGGAAAAGAAGACCACGGCGAAGAAAACCGCCGCGAAGAAAACCGCCGCGAAGACTGCGGCAGAGAAGAAGACTACAGCGAAGAAGACGGCGGCAAAGAAAAGCTCGGCAAGAAAGACAACAGCCGCCCAAAAGGCGGAGTGAACCCATCATTTCCTTTGACATGAGCGGGAATTTATTGTATAATATTGCTATACTAATACAAGGAGGACTAAAAAATGGGACAGACAGATAAGCAGTTCGGCGGATTTCTCCGTATGCTCATTGCCCGTTTGAAGGCTCTCTCAGAGGAAAAGGACCCTCAAAAGAAAGAGGCTCTTTTACAGGGAATTTTGACTGATTTGCAGAATACGTTGGAAGACTGAACGCGTGGGGCGGCGGCCGGCCGTCCCACTCAATTTTCTGGAAGAGGAACGACTATGGAAAAGGTAATCGTCATCGGCGCCGGCCTGGCGGGGAGTGAGGCGGCCTGGCAGCTGGCCCAGCGGGGCATTCCTGTGGAATTGCGGGAGATGAAGCCTGCGAAGATGTCTCCCGCCCACCACACGGAATATTTCGGAGAGCTGGTGTGCTCCAACTCCCTGCGCTCCGACCAGCTGGAGAACGCGGTGGGGCTGCTGAAGGAGGAGCTGCGCCGGTGCGGGTCGCTGATTATGTCCTGTGCCGACGCCCACCGGGTGGAGGCAGGCGGGGCCCTGGCGGTGGACCGCCACGCCTTTGCCGCTGCCGTCACGGAGAGGATCAGAAACCACCCCAATGTCACGGTGGTGGAGGGTGAGGTCACCGAAATTCCAGCAGAGGGTAGCGTAATGATCGCCACCGGCCCGCTGACCAGCGAGGCCCTGTCGGAGAAAATTGGAGAGCTGTCCCCTGACAGCAAGTACCTCAACTTCTTCGATGCCGCCGCCCCCCTGGTCACCTTCGACAGCATCGACATGGACAGCGCCTGGTTCGCCTCCCGGTACGACCGGGGAACGCCCGACTATATCAACTGCCCCCTGACGGCGGAGGAGTACGACGCCTTCTGGACCGAGCTGACCCAGGCTCAGGAGGCGGAGGTCCATGGCTTTGAGGACGCTGGGGTCTTTGAGGGCTGTATGCCGGTGGAGGTGATGGCCCGCCGAGGGCGGGACACCCTGTGCTACGGCCCCCTGAAGCCGGTGGGACTGAAGGACCCCAAAACGGGCCGCGAACCCTTCGCCGTGGTCCAGCTGCGCAAGGACAACGCCCAGGGCTCCATCTACAATATCGTGGGCTTCCAGACCCACCTGAAATTTCCCGAGCAGAAGCGGGTCTTTTCCATGATTCCCGCCCTGAAAAACGCGGAGTATGTCCGCTATGGGGTGATGCACCGGAATACTTTCCTGGATTCCCCCCGGCTATTGGACCGGTACTACCGGGTGCGGGGGCAGGAACGGCTGATGTTTGCCGGGCAAATCACCGGAGTGGAGGGCTATGTGGAGTCCACCGCCTCCGGGTGCCTGGCCGCGATGGAACTGGCCCGCCGCCTGGAGGGCAGGCCGCCCATTGATTTTCCCCGAGAGACCGCCATGGGTGCCATGGCCCTTTACATCAGCGACCAGAGTGTGGTAAACTTTCAGCCGATGAATGTAAATTTTGGCCTTATTCCTCAGCTGGGCTACCGGGTGAAGGGCAAGCGGAATAAGAATGCTGAGATCTCCAAGCGGGCCCTGGAAGCCCTGGGGAAGCTGGAGTTGGAGTAGAAATATTCCAGGCCCCCTTGTCAAGGGGGGAGAGTAACCGCCGCAGTACAGAAAAGAGGGAAATTGATGAAGATCATCGTAGACGCAATGGGAGGGGACAATGCGCCCCAGGCCCCGGTCATGGGGGCTGTCCAGGCCAATCGGGAGTATGGGGTGGATATCGTCCTGGTGGGTAAGAGCGAGGAGATTTTAAAGGTGCTGGCTGACAACGGCATCAGTGATTTGCCAGCTGGGGTGGAGGTGGCATATGCCAGCCAGGTGGTGGAGATGTGCGACGACCCAGCCACTGCTTTCCGGAAAAAGAAAGACTCCTCCCTCACGGTGGGCCTGAACTTACTGAAAGAGGGGGCAGGGGATGCCTTTGTGTCCGCCGGTTCCACCGGGGCTCTGCTGTCGGGGGCCACTCTGGTGGCCAAGCGGATCAAAGGCATTCGCCGGGCTGCCCTGGCCCCTGTGGTACCCACAGGGAACGGCGGGGCGGTGCTCATCGACTGTGGGGCCAACGCTGAGTGTCCTCCGGAGTACTTACTTCAGTTTGCGTACATGGGCTCCTACTACGCCGAAAAGGTGTTGGGCCGCCCCAATCCCAAGGTCGGGCTTTTGAACATCGGTGCTGAGCCCTCCAAAGGCACCGCCCTTCAGACCACTGTCTACCCTATGCTGGAGGCGGCGGGGGAGGCCGGCCGCATCAATTTTGTGGGCAATGTGGAGGCCCGGGAGGCGGTAGAAGGGGCGGTAGATGTGATCGTCTCCGACGGCTACTCGGGGAACATCTTCCTGAAGACCATGGAAGGGACTGGGCTGTTTCTCGTCCGGGAACTGAAGGGGATTTTTAAGAAAAGCCTGGTCACTAAGCTGGCCGCTGTGATGGTGTCCGGCGGACTGAAGAATCTCAAAAAGTTGATGAGCGCCAGCGAGGTGGGGGGCACTGCCCTGGTGGGTATCTCCAAGCCTGTCATCAAGGCCCACGGTTCCTCCGACGCCTACGCCATCCAAAATGCCGTCCGCCAGGCCAGGGACTTTGCCGCGTCCGGTATGATTGAGCGTATCACCGAGCACATCGACCTCATGCGGCTGGAGACCCCGGCCAGAGAAGAGACACAGGCTTGAGCCCTGTCAGCGACAGCTGAGAGAGGGGCGGGGCAAAAAGCTGGAGGTCACATGTTATTTGAAACAGGGGGCGGCGCTGGGTCTGTTTGGTCTGATGATTGCCCCCGCCAAAATTCCGTGTGATTGCCGCAATATGACCTTCTGCGCGATGTGTCCTTGAAATAATGGATGAAAAAGAATGCCGCCTCCCCAACTTGGGGAGGCGGTCGCTTATGTCTGAGGCGTTGTCCAGGGGCGAGGCAGTTTGACGATATCTGCCGAGAGGGGGAGTATATTCCAATCGTGGTTATGGGTGATACCCTGGCCTTAACTGTAACGAAATGTACGATGTGCGGAAGATTATTTTTCGCGGAGGTGTCAAGGGAAAGGAGCCTTTGCGGCTGCGAGATTTTGGAAAAAGCCCTTGCAAGGCGGGGGATTTTGGTATAAAATAGGGGCACGAGATGAATAAGGCAGGGTGTGGGGAGATGGAAGCTCCCCATACCCCTATGCAGGAGAGATGACCTCCTACACAGCAAGAAACTTGCGCCAATCCAATTATAACGCCTTTGAGGCTCCTTTTCAAGGCGGAATGGGAATTGTGCTGTTTGTTTTAGCGGTGCAGGGTGATTGAATCCTGTGCCGCTTTGTTCGTCTCGGCGGCGGGCCGTGGGGGTCGGAAGCGTTCCACCCCCGCGCCGCCAGTCGAGCGTATAGACTAAAACAGATGAGGAGGAAATGAGATTGGCAAAACCTACGTTTGATCCCCGTCCCGGGGAGGAACTGTTTGCCCAGAAGGTGGGCTGTGACTGCTGGAAGATGCCCCAGGTGCTGGGCAAGCGCCAGGTGTCTGGCAAACTGTATATGACCGACCAGCGGGTGGCCTTCCTAGCATCCGGACTCGTGGGAACAGCGTCCGTCAGCTGGGAGATCGAGATAAAAGACATCGCCTCGGTGCGTACCTGCGCAACGCCGCCCTTCTTCCCCTTTGGTGTGGAGATCACCATGCGGGACGGCAAGGTGTATCTGCTGGGCATTATGAAGCGGGATAAATATGTCACTTGGCTCAACGAGCATATTTCCTGACAGCGATACCGCCTCCCCGGTTGGGGAGGCGGTATTATTACGCTTTGGGCTTGGGTTTGCAGATCAGGGCCACCAAAAAACCGAAGAAGATGGCGGCGGTGATGCCTCCGGCAGCGGCGGTGGAACCGCCGGTGAGGACGCCAATAAGGCCATCCTCCTCCACCGCCTTTTTAACCCCTTTGGCCAACAGGTGGCCAAAGCCGGTGAGGGGTACTGTGGCCCCTGCGCCTCCCCAGTCCACCAGGTACTGATATACCCCCACACCGCTGAGAATCACCCCGGCGGTGACGTAGCTCACCAGAATTTTGGCGGGGGTGAGAGGGGTCTTGTCAATCAGGATTTGTCCGATGACGCACAGAATGCCGCCGCAGAGAAATGCGTTTAAATATTCCATAAAATCCCCTTATTTTGTGGTTGAAATCGCGATGGCGTGGCAGATGCCAGGGATGGACTCCCCCTGGAAAGCGGAGGTGGGGGAATGGAGGGCTCCGGTGGGGCAGAAGAGGATATTTTTCCACTTGCCCGCTTTCAGATTGTTGAGGATATATCCGGTGAGCACCGAGGCACAACAGCCGCAGCCCGAGCCGCCGCAGTGGACGTCCTGGTTTTGGATGTCGAAGAGCATCGCGCCGCAGTCGGCGTGGTTGTTCAGCTGAATACCATCCTGGCGCAGCAGTTCTATCAGCAGTTCACTGCCCAGCACCCCCAGGTCACCGGTGAAAATCATGTCGTAGCTGCTGGGGGAGCGGCCTGTGTCTTTGAAGTGGGCGGTTATGCTGGCGTGGGCGGCAGGGGCCATGGCTGCCCCCATGTTGTTGGTATCGGTAATCCCCTTGTCCACAATTTTTCCCACGGTGACATGGGTGATATAGGGCCCTGGACCCTCCCGGGCTAAAACAGCCGCCCCGGCGGCGGTGGCCGTCCACTGGGAGGTGGGGGTGCGCTGTCCGCCGTATTCCAGGGGGGCGCGGTATTGCCGTTCCGCTGAACAGAAGTGGGAAGAGGCCGTCACTGCGGCCCACTCCCCAAAGCCGCCATCCAAGGTCATAGAGGCCAGTGCCAACCCCTCCCCCATGGTGGAGCAGGCGCCGTATAGACCAAAGAAGGGAACCTGCTGCTCCCGGGCGGCGAAGGAGGAACCAATACACTGGTTGAGTAAATCGCCGGCGAAAATCCAATCCAAGGCCGAGGCTGCCTGCCCCGCCTTGTTCAAGGCCAGCCCCAGCGCCTGCTTCTGCATGGCGCTCTCCGATTTCTCCCAGGTGGATTCTCCAAAGGTATCGTCCCCGTCGATATAGTCAAAGGTGTCGGCTAGAGGGCCCTCTCCCTCCTTTTTGCCTGCCACGTTGGCCCAGCCGGCCAGGGAGGGCGGATTGGCCAGGGCCGCCGTCTGGGTCCCGATTTTTTTGGTTGTCATGTGGTCACGTCCTGTCTGTGATGTTTGCGGTTAGTTTTACATCAATAGGGGGAAAATATGTTTGACCAGACAAAATATTTTTCGTATAATAGAGAAAATGAGGGGGGGTTGGGCCATGGAACATGAGGTTTATATCGACACTGAGGTGGAGATGCCGTCTGCGGTAGAGGAGCAAATCAGACGGGCCGTTCTGGCGGCTCTGGAGGGGGAAAAGGTGGATGTGCCCTGCATTGTTGAGGTATGTGTTACCGACGACGCAGGCATTCACCAGACCAACTTGGACATGCGGGGGGTGGACTGCGCTACCGATGTGTTGTCCTTTCCTATGTTTGAGCTGTCCCCTGGGGAGAAGCCCCAGACGGACTGGGCCGACCCGGACACCAACAAGGTGCTGCTGGGAGACATGATGCTCTCCCTGGAACGGGCATGTGCCCAGGCGGAAGAGTTCGGTCACTCCCCGGAGCGGGAGGTGTGCTATTTGGCTGTCCACTCCGTCCTTCACCTGCTGGGGTATGACCACCTGGATGAGGGGCCCATGAAGGCCCGGATGCGAGAGCGGGAGGAGGCTATTTTGGGAGAATTGGGGATCACAAGGCTGCTTTCTCCTGGAGGAACACAAAACGAATTGGGAGTCATAAAAAAGGAGAATTGTTGTGAAAAGGATTAAATTGACCGCTATTGAGGACGAATTCGACGACTATGAGGACATGGGCCGCCAGGAGGGGAAGAGCTGGAACTTCAAGCTGGACCTGACGCCCTACGTCGCCATCTGCGCTATGGCCTGCGCCGTACTGGTTGTGGTGTGTTTTCTTGGGAAACACTTCTTTAGGAAGTAATGGGGATGTCAGATTCCCAGTTCGCTGGGGTAGGAAAGGATATTCCGGGAAACCGCTCACACCCGGAGAGAAAGTGAGGATCATCTATGATAAAAAAATCAGGCATTATCACCATCTGCGGGCGGCCCAATGTGGGCAAGTCCACCTTGACCAATGCCTTTGTGGGAGAGAAGGTGGCCATTGTCACCAATAAGCCCCAGACTACCCGGAACCGCATCTGCGGCATTAAAAACCGGGGGGAGAGTCAGTTCGTCTTTGTGGACACACCCGGCCTGCATAAGGCCCGCACCCGCCTGGGGGACTACATGGTCAACGTGGTGCGGGAGAGCGTATCCGATGTAGACGCTGTGCTCCTGCTGGTGGAGCCCATCCCCCACGTGGGGGAGCCAGAGGGGCAGCTGATCGCCCGGATTAAAACCCTGAACTGTCCCGCCGTACTGGCCATCAACAAGGCGGATACGGTGGTTCAGAAGGACAAGCTGTTGGAAGTTATCCAGGTATACAGCCAGGAGCATAACTTTGACGCGGTGGTGCCCATCTCCGCCAGAACCGGCCAGGGGGTGGGGGAGCTGCTGGACGTGCTGGAGGGCTTCCTGCCCGAGGGACCCCAGCTTTTTCCGGAGGACATGACCTCTGACCAGCCAGAACGGCAGATGATGGCTGAGATTATGCGGGAGAAGCTGCTGCTTCTGCTGGACAAGGAGATCCCCCACGGCACCGCCGTGGAGATCACCCGCTTTGTGGAGCGGGATGACGAGGTGGTAGAGGTAGAGGCCACCATCTACTGCGAGAAGAACAGTCACAAAGGGATTATCATCGGCAAGGGCGGGGGAATGCTCAAGAGGGCCTCAACCTTGGCCCGGCAGGATATGGAGCGGTTTATGGGGACCAAGGTGTTTTTGAAGACCTGGGTCAAGGTGAAGGAGAACTGGCGGGACAACCCGGCGGCCATCCAGAACTTCGGGTATGTGAAGGAGTGACATGGAGTATTCAAGAGATGAGTTGACCGAGGCCAAGCGTCAGATTGCCTCTACGTTGCACAAACTGCGGGAGACAATTCAGACATTGCGGGCAAAAGAGAATCCAGAGCGATATAAGTCCCAGATTACCTTGGCAGAGCGGCGGATCAAGGCGTTTGAGATCGCGCATGGTTTGATTGAACGTGAATTGAGCGGTGTGTAGAGCAGGTCTCTGCCCCTGCCCCACGGGGCCGCGGCGTCGACAAAATTTACCGCTCATACCCGCTCCCAAAACCGGCCAGCCTAGTTCCAAAAGGAAAGGGAGGGCGGTACCGTGGACGAGCGGGGACTTTGGAGGCTATTTTGTGAGACAGGTCTGCCGGCTGCCTACCTGGCTGTTGCCGGACAGCGCCAGGAGGACCGCGCAAGTCGGGAGGAGCCCGCTGAAACGGCGTTTCAGCCGCGGGCAAAAGAAATTTGACCTGTAGGCGGGGGAGAGATCCCCCGCCGCAGTTACATAGGAGTGTAACCCATGCACATTACCACCAAGGCACTTGTTCTGCGGGGGGTGGACTACAAGGAATCGGACAAAATTCTCACCCTGCTTACCCAGGAACAGGGAAAGCTTACCGCGTCCGCCCGGGGATGCAGAAAAAAAGGGAGCGCCATTACGGCCGGGTGCCAGCTGCTGGCCTGGTCGGAGATGGTGCTCTACGACTACCAGGGTCGCTGGTCTGTAAAGGAGGCGGCCCCGGAGCGGCTGTTTCAGGGCGTCCGAGACGACATCCAGCGGTTGGCTTTGGGGTGCTACTTCGCCGAAGTGGCGGAGCTGCTGGCAGTAGAGGGATTGCCCAGTGAGTCACTGCTGTCCCTTGCCCTGAATAGCCTGCATGCCCTGGACAAGATGCCGGATAAACCCCTGACCTTGGTGAAGGCCGCCTTTGAATGGAAAGCGATGGCATTGGCGGGATATGAGCCGCTGATCGAAAGCTGTGCTGTCTGTGGTGTAGACCCACCGAAGGAACCTAGGTTCCACCTGCGGGAAGGCGTGCTTCACTGTGCCAGCTGCAGGGAGGAGGTGGGGGAGGGGATCTCTATGCCCCTGTCCCTCCACACATTGACAGCCCTGGACCACATCCTCCATGGCGACCCCAAGCGGCTGTTCTCTTTCCGCCTGGAGGACGAGGACTTGAAACAGTTGGCTGACACCGCTGAGGCATACCTCCATACCCAGCTGGAGCGAGGGTTTTCCACGTTAGACTACTATAAATGTCTGGAATATCAGATGTTCCGCTAAAGCTTGCCGCTCTTTGGGGATACAACGTGTTGTTGTCATTGATTGACTGGGGTCAGACCGCCAAATCTGGGGACGATGCCAAAGGTCTGGTTTTGGCTCGACTGGCCCGCCCCTGGTTGGCAGAAGATACCAATTATTGAAAAAAAGAAATCCTCCGGCGTCAGCCGGAGGATTTTTCGTTTACTGCTGGGCCTCAACCTGGCCGAAGGAACGGCCGTTATAGGTCAGGCAATTTTTGCACATACGGTGAGGCAGCCGGTAAGCCCCGCACTTGGGGCAAGTCACGATACCGGGAGTTTCCAGCTTCCAGTGGGAGCTGCGCCGCTTATCGCGCCGGGCCTTGGATACTTTTCCCTTGGGGACCGCCATGGGTGACACCTCCTTCGGCTGTGCCGGTCAGGGCACGTTGAGTACTCACTCAGCTTCCTTATCCAACAGCTGCGCAAGGGCCGCCAGTCTTGGATCGACGTCAGGTCCGCACCCGCAGGGGCCAAGATTTAAATCGGCTCCGCATTTGGCGCACAGCCCTTTGCAGTCGTCTGAGCAAAGGTTTTTGGTATCCATTGCGAGAATAAAAGCAGTCGACACCGCCTCGTCCAGGTCCAGAACAGTGCCGTCCAACAAGAGGATGTCGTCGTTTTCCTCGTCCTCCAACTCCTGGGCCACTAGACTGTCTAGAACCACCGTCTTTTCTCGGGAAAACTTCTTCCTGCAGCGGTCACACAGAAGTTCTAGAATAGATCGGGCCGTCCCCTCCAGCACTAGGGCGCCGGCGTGGTTGGTCACACTGCCCTCTGCCTGGACGGGATGAACGATGGGCCTGCTTCCGTAGAAGTCCTGCTCTGAAAGATCCAACTGGAACTGAAACGTCTTTTTTGCGTCCGGGACATGGATGATGTCCCGCAGATCCAGGCGCATGGCGTCCCTCCTTGGGGAAGATTCCCCATACTCGCAGAATGGTACGCAGGATATTATAAAGAATTTTGTCCCAAATGTCAAATACTTTTCTCAAATTTCTCCACGAAATTTATTGACACCAGGGATGGAATATGGTGAAATATTTTAGATAAGCGATAAACCCTCTTGCCAAGAGAGGGCTTTTGGGAGGTTCCCATGAAAGAATTCACTATCGGAAAAAATGATGCTGGGCAGCGGTTAGACCGCTGGCTGGCCAAGACATTGCCTTTGCTCCCTGCGCCCCTGGCGCAGAAATACATTCGCCTTAAGCGGGTAAAGGTAAATGGAAGGGGAAGTAAGCGGGACATGCGCCTAACCGCAGGGGACGTGCTCCAACTGTATATCAACGATGAGTTTTTTGACCGGCCCACTCCGGAGAATGCCTTTCTCTCCCTCTATCAGCCCAGACTGAGCATCCTCTATGAGGATGAGCACATCCTGTTGGTGGATAAACGACCCGGTCTAGTGGTCCACCCAGATGAGAATGAGCGGGTAAATACCCTTCTCACCCATATTCAGGCGTATCTATATCAGAAAAAGGAGTGGTCCCCCTATTGGGAGAACTCCTTTGCTCCAGCTCTATGCAATCGTATCGACCGGAATACTGGAGGGATTGTTATCGCGGCTAAGACCGCTGAGGGGCTGCGGGTGATGAACCAAAAGATCCGCGATCGGGAGGTGACGAAGCTCTATCTGTGCGTAATTCATGGCCATATGACGCCTCCAAATGGACGGTTGGAGGGCTATATCTTTAAAGATGAAATAAAAAAGCAGGTTTACGTCCGGAAAAAGCCAGAACCGGGGGCCAAAACAGCTATTACAGATTACAGGACATTGGCGGAGCGAGACGGACTGTCCCTGGTAGAGTGTGACCTGATTACTGGGCGAACGCACCAGATCAGAGCCCAGTTCGCCGCAGCTGGTCACCCCCTCCTGGGAGATGGCAAATATGGCAGTGAGCGGGAGAATCGGAGGTATGGCCGCCACGGACAGGCGCTGTATTCCTATAAACTTACCTTCCACTTTACTTCCGACGCGGGTCCTCTGGAAGAGCTGAACGGCCAGAGTTTTCAGGTGGAGGATGTGGACTTTATAGAAGAATTTTTTCCAGGTCTTGCACAGCAGGCCTGAGATATGGTAGGATAGAGACATAGATTTACAGAGGGAGGCTAATTTGCCTATGAAACAAGATATGATCGTAGTATTAGACCTGGGCAGCGAGGAAAATCCTCAGATTGCTCGGGAAATTCGTTCCTTGGGGGTTTATTCTGAGATCCATCCCCACGATATTACGTTGGCAGAACTGAAGGCTCTACCCAATGTGAAGGGAATTATCCTCAACGGAGGACCAAACCGGGTGGTGGATGGTGCTGCAATTGATGTGGCCCAGGAAATTTATGACTGTGATATCCCTGCGCTGTTGGTGGATCACCGGGGGGACGCTCCCTGGCCGACTGGGGAGCAGGAGCGGCGTACCGCTCTGGAAAATTTTGTGTTTACCATCTGCGATGCCAAGCCCAACTGGAATATGGACAACTTCATCGCCGATCAGGTGGAATTAATCCGTCAGCAGGTGGGGGACAAGAAGGTGCTTTTGGCCCTCAGCGGTGGAGTGGATTCCTCTGTGGTGGCGGCCCTTCTGATTAAGGCCATCGGCAAGCAGCTCACCTGTGTCCATGTCAACCATGGCCTTCTGCGCAAGGGGGAGCCGGAACAGGTGGTGAAGGTCTTCCGGGATGAGATGGATGCCAACCTGGTCTATGTGGACGGGGTGGACCGCTTCCTGGACAAGCTGGCCGGAGTGGCCGAGCCGGAGAAGAAGCGTAAGATCATCGGCGCGGAGTTCATCCGTGTCTTTGAGGAGGAGGCCCGAAAGCTGGACGGGATCAAATTCCTGGGTCAGGGTACCATCTACCCCGACATTATTGAGAGCGGCACGAAGACCGTCAAGGCGGTGAAGAGCCACCACAATGTGGGAGGCCTGCCCGAGGATCTGGACTTTGAATTGGTGGAGCCTTTGAAGATGCTCTTCAAGGATGAGGTCCGGGCCTGTGGAAAAGCTCTGGGATTGCCCGACAGTATGGTCTACCGCCAGCCCTTCCCCGGTCCCGGTCTAGGGGTACGCTGCCTGGGCGCCATCACCCGGGACCGACTGGAGGCCGTCCGGGAGTCGGACGCTATCCTCCGGGAGGAGTTCGCCAAAAACGGCCTGGAGGGCAAGGTGTGGCAGTATTTTACCGCTATCCCCGACTTGAAGTCGGTGGGTGTCCGGGATAACCGCCGTACCGAGGAGTGGTGCGTCATCATTCGGGCTGTTAACACTGTGGATGCCATGACCGCCACTGTAGAAAATGTCCCCTTCGACCTGCTCCAGCACATCACCGCCCGGATCACCAGCGAGGTAAAGGGTGTCAACCGGGTGCTCTTCGATTTGACGACGAAACCTACTGGGACGATTGAGTGGGAATGAATTTTGGAAGTCTCAAACCCGTTGCGGCACAACGGATAGACGGTTTTGTGCCCCTTTGTCAGGCGGGCGCAGGATATTTTGCTGTCCGCTTTAACGATTATCGTGCTGTCTCCGCTGCTGGTGTTGATTTCCCTTTTGATTATGCTTGACGACTCCAGCGCGGAGCCTGTTTTTTGTCAAAAGCGGTGTGGCAAGGACCTGTTTTGGCAGGCTCAACAGGGGCGCTGCCAGTTGTCCTTTGAGGAATGGGGAGAGCTGGACTTGCAGTATATCCGGGAACGAAGCTGGTTGCTGGATTGGAAGCTCATGGTTTTGACGGTGAAGAATTCTTCACAGAGATGGTGAATGATTTGTTGGGAAGCGGGATGAAGGAGCGGGTATGAACGGGGAACCGGTACGGATTGCACAGGTCATCGGAAAGCTGAGTGCCGGCGGCGTTGAGTCCGTGGTGTACAATTACTACCGCCACATGGACCACACAAAATTTCAGTTTGATTTTTTTATTGACGCCGACTCAACCTGCCCGCCGAGGCAAGAACTGATTGACATGGGGGCGCGGTATTTTGTCGTCCCGCCCTACCAGAAGCTGCCGCAGCACATAAGGGCTCTGATCCGGTTGTTTCGAGAGAACCGATACAAAATTGTGCATGCTCACATGAATACGCTGGCGGTGTTTTCCCTCTTTGCCGCTTGGGTGGCGGGCGTACCAGTGCGGATTTGCCACAGCCACAGCACAGCGGGCAGGGGCGAAGGGGGAAAAAACGCCTTGAAATATCTGCTCAGGCCTTTTGCAAAGCTGTTTGCGACGAACCTTTGTGCCTGCGCCGAATATGCGGGGCGGTGGCTGTTCGGCCGTCAGGCCATGGAGCAAGGCGACGTCACTGTTTTTCAAAACGCGATTGAGTTGAACCGCTTTGGCTTTGACCCCGTTGTCAGAGCGGAGGTCCGCAGGGAATTAGAGCTGGAAGGCAGTTTTGTGGTGGGCCACGTGGGGCGTTTTTGCTTTCAGAAAAATCACGGATTTCTGATCGAGATCTTTGCGGCAATCCGCAAATGCAGGCCGGACGCGATCCTCCTATTGGTGGGGGACGGCGGATTGCTGGATAGCGTAAAGGAGCGGGTCCTCCAGCTGGAGTTGAAAAACGCCGTCCGGTTTTTGGGCGTGCGGGAGGACGTGGGGAGGCTCTATCAGGCGATGGACGTGTTTGTCCTTCCATCCAGGTATGAGGGGCTGCCGGTGGTTGGCGTGGAGGCGCAAGCGGCGGGTTTGCCCTGCCTGGTGTCTGACCGCGTGACCCAAGAGGCGCAGTTAACCGGAAATTTTAAGTTTATGCCGTTGGCGGCGGGGGCAGAGCACTGGGCGAAGGAGATCGTATCCGCTGGTGGGGAACGCCGGAGGGACGCCTCTGGAGAGCTGCGAGAGGCAGGGTTCGACATTGTGCAGAGAGCGTCTTCCTTACAAGAATATTATAAAAGTGCTGTTCAGCAATTGCTCCCATAAGGCAAAAGCGCGGATTTCCAGGCGGGCTTTTGCCGGATGTACAACAAACAGTCGCGGGCCCGGGGATGTGGGTTTTGGCTTGTGGGAACAGGTTCTGAAAGCGGCGGGAGCGTGCGGTGAATGAAATTTTCTGTAATCGTGCCGGTCTATAAGGTCGAAGCGTATCTGCCGGAGTGCATAGATAGCATCCTGTCCCAAAGCTTTGAGGATTTCGAGGTGATTCTGGTGGATGACGGGTCCCCAGACCAATGCCCGGCAATTTGTGACGCGTACGCGGAAAGGGACGGTCGTATCCGTGTGATTCATCAGGCGAACAGAGGCGTCTCCGCCGCGAGAAACAACGGTCTTTTTGCGGCGAGGGGCGAGTACATCGTTTTTGTTGACAGCGACGACATCCTTTGCGAAAAATCCCTTGCGGGGATCTGTGAGAATATTTCGGAAAACGGCGACTCGGACATCGTCATTGGAAACGTCATCTACTGGGATGAGGCGAGGGGGAAAGAGCGGACCTTTGATTACAAGCGGGATTTCGAGAGCCGTCCGGCGGACAAAACACTTCTGGAGTTGAATGAAGTATACGCAAGGCAGCATTTGCAACTGCCCTGGCCGGCATACCACAGCGTTTATAATCGCACGTTCTTGTCCGAACAGCATCTCCATTTTAAAGAGGGGCTGGTGTGTGCGGAGGATCTTGATTTCTATTTGCAGGTGATCCGGGCCGCTGGTAGCTATATTCTGACCGACGTTTCGCTGGTCAAATACCGCTTGAATAGAGTCGGTTCCGTCATCACGGCTCCAACGCTGTGGTCGGTTTGGGGAAAGCTGGCGGTGTTTTCCGCCGCGTATGAGCAGGCGGGGATGTTTTCTGACGAGGCTTTGATGCGTTCCTATTTTGCGGATTATTTTGCCCACGGAGTTTTGGACATTGCGCAGCTGGGCAGACCTGCGGACAGGGAGCGTTGCTACAAGTTTGTTCGGGAAAACCAACATATTTTACGAGAGATGTCGTTGCGGCCTAGGTATCTAGCGGCGCGGATTGTGTGGGGCCTTTTGGGATTGGAGGCAGGGACCTGTCTTTTGATGAAGTCCAAGGCCGTTTATAAGGGACGAAGATGATGCGCAAAGCTGCAAAAAGCCCATGCTAAAACGCGCCGGCTCGGACCGGGTTCTGTCTGAAAACTGGAGGAAAACTCGCTGACGAGAAAAGCTATTCCAATTAGAGGAGAATTTCCCGGGCGGGTCGCCCCTCCGGCAAAAATATGGAATGCCGGGGTAAAAGAAGGGTCGCCGTTGGGGCGCTTTGAATATGTCAAATACGACCGAAAGACGGAAGAAGGCAGGTGATTTAAATGCGCCCGAAGGTCAGTGTCATCGTTCCGGTTTATAACGTGGAATCCTATTTGAAACGATGTGTGGACAGCATTCGTGGTCAGACGGAGCAAGACATTGAGATCATTCTGGTAGACGATGGCAGTCCAGACAACTGTCCAGAGATGTGCGATCAATTCGCGGTGGAGGACCGGAGAGTGCGGGTGCTCCACCAAGAAAACGGAGGGGTTTCTGTAGCCAGGAATTTGGGGATTGAGCAG
>CAPGBJ010000114.1 GCA_948616425.1 uncultured Oscillospiraceae bacterium | reverse complement strand
GAACGGTGAGGTTATTGGCCTCCTCCAGTAGGTCGGCCATGTCCTTATTCAGGTCCTCCACCTTTTTCTGGGCGTCAGTCACCGCATCCTCGGCGGCCTGGCTGTAAATAGTGTACAGCGGGTCGCCCGCCATAACGGTCTGGCCGCCGGTGACAAAGACCTCCTGCACCGTGCCGCTCTGGGTCAGGGTGATGGCGGCAGACTCCTTGGCCCTGGCGGAACCTCGGCCGGACACCTTGCTTTGAATCGTACCGATGGAGGCCACGGCAGGGAAGATCTCCCCCATCTCCTCATCGGTGTTGGTGAGGAAGCGGTACAGGGCAAAGCCTCCCCCTCCAAAGACAGCCGCCGCCACGCCCAGGGCAATCAGCCGTTTCACCAGCTTCTTTCTCCCCTTCCCTGCCGGCCTCTTGACGGCGGGAGCCCGGGGCGGGGCAGATGGGGTCTCGGGCGGGGCAGCCTCCTGGGCTGTGGTCTGGTTGGCTTTTACATCTGGCATCGCGTTTTCCTCCTATCCGATCCAAAACAGTCTTGCCCGGGGCACTTACACCTCCGGGCAGACCTGCGGTTGTCCATCGGTTTTATTATATGCCCCGTTCCCTCCCATAGGCAATTACAGAGTGATTACAAATTCTTAAGGAACCATTAAGAAATGATCCCTTCTGAGGGACTTACTCTACAAAAACATAGACGCAAAGGACGGAAAAAAGTTCCGCCCCCCACAAAATTTTTCGTTGGGCGCCCGCTCCATGGGGCGCAGACTGCTACACATACCGCTCTAACACCAGCATAGTCCGCCCCTTTTTTGACTGGCCAGGCACCTCCTTCACCACGCACTTGCCCAGCCCTCGACAGGTGAGCACATCCCCCTGTGCCACCTGTCGGTCGGTCTTTTGACATACCCGGTGGTTGAGGGACACCTTGCCGGTCGAGATCAGCCCCGCCGCCCTGCCCCGGGACACAGAAAAGCCGGCCGCCAGCACCGCGTCCAGGCGGGGGGTGGCCACCGTGTCCCGAATTGTCCTCACCTGGGCGGGCTGGAGGACAACCTGTTCCAGGGGAATCTGCGCCAAATCGACCTTCCACCGCCCCGCTCCCTCCCATTGGGACAGGAGGATTGGCAGACTCTCTCTCAGGGCTATCACCTGACATAGCCCCGGTCCTGGCATCAGAATGTCCCCCAGTACCGCCCGGGTAATCCCCAGTCCCATCAGCGATCCCAAGATATCCCGGTGGGTCAGCTTGGCCTCTGGCGGAAATTTGGCCTGAAAGGCCGCAACCGGCCCCTCCGGTTCGGCCGTACAGCTCTCATCATCGGCCCAGCTGCTGGGAAAGATACAGACCTTCCGCTCACTGTCCGGATATCCGCCCCAAAACAGGTGTCGTGGCCTTCCCCAGGCGTTGAGCAAATCCGTCACCGACGCCTGTTCCCCCGGGGAGAGAAAGGCCGTATGTGCAGGGACATCTCTGCACTGGGCCAGTTCCAGCCTGTCCAGCACCCGGGCCAGCAGCACTCGCTCCTCCCGGTCCCGGGCACAGCGGTCCAAAAGTTCCTTTTTTGTCACAGCCCTTCCCCCCTTATTGACAAAGCGCAGGGCACAGACTCCCCCGTCTGAATGTGCAGCCGGAGTCAGCCACTTCGCAGCAATTATAAGCTTGTTGTTTAGTATACCGACCATGCGAAAGCTTGTCAAGAAAGCTCTGGCGGCCCTCCCAGCGAGGGCCAACCCAGTGAACCGCCATGCAGAAGGCCTGCGCCCTATAAATTTTTCTTGACAAAGGGCGGTCTATCCGTTAAAATACCTACCAAGCAAATGCGATGAAGGGGAAAAAGACAGTCTTCTCCCACCCAGAGAGCCGGCGGTCGGTGCGAGCCGGTGTGTGGAGCGGCTGTGGATAACTGGCCCCCGAGCAGTCCGCCTGAACTACAGTAGGGCGGAACGACTGGCCTCGTTATTGGCCAAAGCCTTGTTGGAGGCTGTGAGGGCTGGCAGGCGACTGCCGGCTGAACCAGGGTGGTACCGCGTAGTATATTACGCCCCTGACTTGAAAAAGTCGGGGGCGTTTTTCTATCCCCCGAGGGAGAAAGGAGGGCTCCATGCCGGAAAATCGAATCAAAGACAAGCCCTACGGGACCTACAGCGTCTACTCCGTCTTAAAAACCGGACTGTGCGTCACCTGTCCCCAGTGCGGGGGGATGGGTCTGGTCACGAGCAAGGGCGGACAGTACCGTTTCCAGTGCGCCGGCTGCGGCCACGCCCGGGCAAAGCGGTTGAGCGGATACCGCTTCCGGGTACAAAACCTGTGTCAGTCCTGCGGCCGGTACTACAATGTTCCCATCCTGGACCGCCGCCGGCAGTCCTTCCCCGTGCTCCGGGTGCCCTGCCCCTACTGCGGCTTCGTGATGCCGGGAAGGGTGGAAAAAACCGCTCAGTCGGTGTGGTACGGCGGCGACGGCGCCCTCCGGCGAGGTCAGGACCCCATTTTTGGATTTGACCTGTGGTTCCTGACCAGCTTCGACAGCAGGCCGGTCTGGGCGCTGAACCGGGAACACCTGTCCTACCTCATTGACTACCTCAGCGCCGGTCTGCGGGAGAAGCCGGCCGACCTGCCCGGCCTGCGCACCGAGGCGGACGCCCTGCCCTCTTTTATGAAAACGGCAAAACATCGGCGCCCACTGGTCAAGCGGCTGAAAGAGCTGCAAAAAAAGTGATTGTTTATGATTAAGGAGGATATACCGCTATGAAACCCGGATTTGAAAAATACATTCCCTTCCAGCCCCAGCCCATCAAAGGCCGCACCTGGCCTGACCGGGTCATTACCAAAGCTCCCACCTGGTGTTCCGTAGATCTGCGGGACGGCAATCAGGCCCTGGTGGACCCCATGAATTTGGCCGAAAAGCTGGAGTACTTCCATACCCTGGTGGACATCGGGGTGAAAGAGATTGAGATCGGCTTCCCCTCCGCCTCCGAGACGGAATATGAGATCTGCCGGGAGCTTATCGAGGGGGGCCACATCCCCGACGACGTGACCATTCAGGTGCTGGTCCAGGCCCGGGAGCACTTGATTAAAAAGACCTTCGAGGCCATCCAGGGGGCCAAGAACGTCATTCTCCATTTCTACAACTCCACCTCCACCCTCCAGCGGAAGGTGGTGTTTCAGATGGACTGCGACGGCATCACCAAAATCGCCACCGACGCCGCCGACCTGATCTATGAGATGTCTCAGCCCATGATTGAATCCGGTATGAATCTGCGGTTTGAATACTCTCCGGAATCGTTTATGGGCACAGAGATGGACTACGCCGTGGAGATCTGCCAGGCAGTGCTGGACCATCTCCACGCCACCCCGGACAACAAGGTCATTCTCAACCTGCCCACTACCGTGGAAAATTGTATGCCCAACCAGTTCGCCGACATGCTGGAGTACTTCTGCCGGACCATTCCCGGCCGGGACAGCGCCATCATCTCCCTTCACCCCCACAACGACAGGGGCTGCGGCGTGGCCACCACCGAGATGGGCCTGCTGGCCGGGGCGGACCGGGTGGAGGCCACCCTCTTCGGCAACGGCGAGCGCACCGGCAATGTGGACATGGTCACCCTGGCTATGAATATGTACACCCAGGGGGTGGACCCGCGGCTGGACTTCTCCCAGATCAACAAGGTCAAGGAGATGTACGAGCGGTGCACCAAGATGCCGGTGGGCGACCGCCAGCCCTACGTGGGCAAGCTGGTGTTCACCGCCTTCTCGGGCAGCCACCAGGACGCCATCAACAAGGGCGTGCAGTATATGAAGTCCTCGGGCACCGAGTATTGGGAGATCCCCTACCTGCCCATCGACCCCGCCGATGTGGGCCGGGAGTACGAGCCCATCATCCGCATCAACTCCCAGTCGGGCAAGGGGGGCGCCGCCTATATCATGGAGCACGACTTCGGCTTCGACCTGCCCAAGTCCATGCACCCCGAGTTCGGCCACATCGTCCAGGTGGAGACCGACAGGGTGGGCAAAGAAATCCCGCCCGAGCGGATCAGCGAGCTGTTCCACCAGGAGTATATCGACGTGAAGGAGCCCTACCAGCTGCTCAAGCACGCCTTCAGAGAGACGGTGGACGACCAGGGCCACTCCCATGTGGCCTTCCAGGGCACGATTCAGCACACCGACACCGTCTTTGAGGTGTCCGGCCAGGGCAATGGCCCCATCGACGCCTTCTTCAACGCCATCAAAGGGGAAAAAATGGCCCGGTTCTCCTTCCTGGACTACACCTCTCACGCCATCACTGACGGTTCCGACTCCCAAGGCGTGGCCTATATCCTCCTTCAGGATAAGCGCACGGGAAAGCAGTACTGGGGTGTGGGCCTGTCCCACAACATCAACCTCGCCCCCCTGCGGGCCATCCTCTCCGCGATCAACCGGGCCAAGAGAGCATAATCCAAATCCCCGCCCAGTTGGGCGGGGATTTCTGCGCCTATTTCGCTTTGAGCATCCGGCTGGCGTTGAGGATGGCCAGCACAGACACCCCCACATCGGCAAAGACTGCCGCCCACATGTTGGCCCGGCCCGCAGCGGACAGCGCCAGGACCAGCAGCTTCACCCCCAGGGCAAAGACAACGTTCTGCCGCACGATGGACAGGGTCTGACTGGCGATGCGCACCGCCACCGGGAGCTTCAACAGATCGTCGTCCATGAGGACAATGTCCGCCGCCTCAATGGCCGCATCGGAACCCAGGGCCCCCATCGCCACCCCAATGTCAGCCCGGGAGAGGACGGGGGCGTCGTTGATACCGTCTCCCACAAAGACCAGTGTCTCTCTGGGTTTTTTCTCCTGAAGAAGGGCCTCCACCCGCTCCACTTTGTCTGCCGGGAGAAGCTGGGCGTAGAACTGATCCAGTCCCAGTTCCTGAGCCACCGCCTGGGCGGCCCCCTGGGCGTCGCCGGTAAGCATGACGGTCTCTCTCACCCCCGCTGCCTTCAGTTCCCGAAGAGCCTGGGCGGAGGTGGCTTTGGGCCGGTCGGCAATCACTAGGTGTCCGGCGTATTTGCCCTCCACCGCCACATGGATCACGGTGCCCGGGTGGTCGTGGTCTAAAGCTACAGAAATATTTTCCCGGTCCATCAGTTTCCGGTTGCCCGCCAGGACCTGCCGGCCGTCAATGACCGCCCGGACGCCGTGGCCGGCCACCTCCTCCACCTCTGCCGCCCGCCCCTGGTCGGGGGTGCCCCCCCAGGCGGCGACGATAGATTTGGAGATGGGGTGGGTGGAAAACTGCTCCGCCAGGGCGGCCAGCTCCAGCAGTTCTCCCTCTCCTATCCCCTCCGGATGGACGGCGGTGACGGCAAACTCTCCCTGTGTGAGGGTGCCCGTCTTGTCAAACACCACCACTCCCACCTGAGCCAGGGCCTCCAGGTAGTTGCTCCCCTTCACCAAAATACCTTGCTTAGACGCCCCTCCAATCCCCCCGAAAAAGCTGAGGGGGATCGAGATGACCAGGGCGCAGGGGCAGGATACTACCAGGAAGTTGAGCGCCCGGGGGACCCAAGTCCCCCACTGACCGGTGGTCAGCGAGGGGACCACCGCCAGGGCCAGGGCGGCAAAAACCACGATGGGCGTGTAGTACCGGGCAAATTTGGTGATAAAGTGCTCAGCCTGGGCCTTCTTTTCGCTGGAGTTCTCCACCAGATCTAAGATTCGGGCCACGGTGGACTGGCCAAAGGGTTTCGACACCTTGACATGCAGCAGTCCAGACAGATTGACACAGCCCGAGATCACCTCGTCCCCCACCCCCACATCCCGGGGGAGGGACTCCCCGGTGAGGGCGGCAGTGTCCAGGGCAGAGGTCCCCTCCAGAACGGTGCCGTCCAGAGGTACCCGCTCCCCGGCCTTGATGACAATCACGTCCTCAACCGCCACCTCCTCCGGGTCCACCTGGACCAGCTGGCCGTCCCGCTGAATATTGGCGTAGTCGGGACGGATATCCATCAATGCAGAGATGGACTGGCGGGAGCGGGAGACGGCCACGTTCTGGAACAGCTCGCCCACCTGGTAGAAGAGCATCACCGCCACCGCCTCGGGGTATTCGCCAATGATCAGCGCCCCGATGGTGGCCACGCACATGAGGAAGTTCTCGTCAAAGACCTGACCGTTGCGTATGTTTCGCGCAGCCTTCCAGAGGATGTCCCAACCGATAATCAGGTAGGGAATCAAGAAAATGGGCCACCTGGCCAAGGCATAGCCCCCGCACCCGTTCCGATCCTGTCCCACAGAAATCAGCGGAATGGGCCCAGGCAGCCAGATCGCGGGCAAAAGAAGTGCAGCAATAAACACGACAAAAGCGATCAGAATACGGGAAAACATCTTTTTTTGTTTCCGGGTCATACATACGCCTCATTTCTCAGGGGCGGCCTGCGGCCGCCCGCAATCGGTCCAAATTTGGGTGGGCGGCTGCCAGCCGCCCCTACAGCGGTTTCTCCAGCAGGGCAATTCCTTCGGGCAGACGTCCTGGAATAACCTCCACCTCCACTGGGGCCAGGGTCAAACTCTCCAGAAACATCCGGTAGGTCTCGGGGGTGAAGGCGTGTTCATAGTGAAAGCCCACGCCCTGATAAATTTTAATCACAGCTCCATAGGCCGCCCCTGTCCACCCCTGGAGATAGGTGGGCAGAATCAGCCGCCCGCCAGGGGCGGTGACCCGCCAAAGTTCCCGCACCGCCTTCTCCGGTTCCGGAAGCAGGTGGAGGACGTTGGCGGCAATCACCGCGTCAAAGCCGCCATCCGGGTCGGGCAGGGCAGTCATATCCCGCTGGGCACATAGGAGGTTAGGCGCTGTTTGAAAAATGGAACTATGCCCAACGGCGAGAAATTTTTTCGCCAGACGAAGCCAATTTGACGCAGGAATACTGGATGTATTTCAAGGAAAATTGGCAAAGCATGGCGGAAAAAGAGCCGGCGTTGGGGCATGTTACCATGTTTCAAACAAGCCCTAGACAGTCTCCGCTTTTTCGCCTTTTTTCGGGCCTGTTCCAGCATAGGCAGCGACAGGTCGGTACACAACACCGAAGCGGCTTTCTCCGCCGCCGCCATGGAAAAGGCCCCCGTCCCAGCCCCGCAATCCAGCACCCGTGCCCCCGCGGGCACCAACTCCGCCACCCGGAGGGCGGCGGCCGCGTTCGCCTGCCGGTTGGTCTGGCAGGTCAGGTCATAAAATCGCGCCCAGCGGTCCCAGAAAGTACTCACAGTACAATCTCGCAGTCCGGCTCCACTTTTTTGCAGACTTTCACCACCTGTTTCATGATGCCGTCAAACTGGGCGCTGTCGGCTTCGATGGTCATTTTCTGGGCCATAAAGGAGACAGATGCGTCCGTCACACCATCAATCTTCTTGATGGCGTTTTCCATCTTGGCGGCGCAGTTGGCACAGTCCAGGTCGATGAGCTTGAAGGTCTTTTTCATGGTGATACATCCTTTCTGATTTTAAAATCTGGGGGGCGGGCCGTTTGAAAACAGCGGCCCCTACTCGAGGACATGTTCCATCCCCTGGGCCAGAATGTGGATGACGTGGCCGTCAGCCAGGGAGTAGTACACCGTCTTGCCCTCCCGGCGGAACTTGACCAGCTTGCTGTTCTTCAGCACTCGCAGCTGGTGGGACACGGCGCTCTGGGTGACTTCCATCAGCTTGGCGATGTCGCACACGCACAGCTCCGACTCCAGCAGGGCATAGAGAATCTTTACCCGGGTGCTGTCCCCAAAGATTTTGAACAGCTCGGCCAGGTCGTACAGCTGCTCGTCGGGGGGCAGCTGGCTGCGGACCTGTTCCACCGCGTCGGCATGGACCAGTGACTCCTCGCAGCAGGGGATGGCGCTAAATTCCATAATTATCTCCTTATCTATATATGAGCACTTGTTCATTTATTGATTGTATTGTACTACCGTCCGCGCGCCCTGTCAAGAGGGTCGGAAAAATTTTTTCGCCCTTTGGTCTGCCTTCCCATAACAAGCTCGACTATTTAAGGGGGCGCTCAAATATTTATCCCTCTTGCCACTGGTGAAAAAAGACAGTATAATATTCCCGCTTCAAAATTTTTTTGACAGTGGGAACCTTTTTGATTTTTACACGTCAAACCCCACAGAACCCAGCAAAGGGTCAAATACAACCCCAACAGAAAAGGAGTTTACTTAGTTATGAAAAGACGTATCTTTGCAGTGGTCCTGGCCGGCGCCATGGTCCTGTCCCTGGCCGCCTGCGGCGGCAAGAACGGGGGGACCTCCTCCAATCCCGGCAGCTCCAGCGGCTCCGGCACCAGCTCCAGCCAGCCTGACGGCTCCAACCCTGACGGCTCTCAGCCCGACGCCTCCAATCCAGACAGCTCTGTTCCCAGCGGCTCGGGCAGCAACGGAGATCTTCAGCCCATTCCCACCATCACCATTACCCCGAACAAGACCTCGGTTAAGCTGACCAAGGCTGGGGCCACCTTCCAGCTGCGCTACACCCTCGAGCCTGAAACCGACGCCAAGGTCACCTTTACCTCTGGCAACGATAAGGTGATTACCGTAAACAGCGAGGGCGTAATCACCGCCGTGGCCCCCGGCAAGACCAATGTTTCGCTGCAGTGCGACAACGCTTCCACTGTCACGGTCGCTGTGGAGTGCGACTGGAAAGCTGAGACTAAGCCCGAGGAGAAACCCAAGCCCGACCCCAAACCTGACGGCAGCGGCGGCAGCTCCTCCGGCGGCGATTCCAGCAGCACCCCCGCCTCCAACGTGGACCTGTCCGCCTTCTACACCACCATCACCGGCAAATATGAGTTCGGTATGCTGGAACTGGCGGACGCCTCCCTCATGGATCAGTTTTACGCCGGTATGTCCGACGTCAGCGCCGAGCAGAAATTGATCTATATCACCATGATGTCCATGAACAACGGCGAGTTCGGCCTGGTCCAGGTGAAGGACAGCAAGGATGTGGACACCGTGAAGGCCATCTTCCAGGCGCGTATTGACTACATGGTGGGCGACGGCAACGGCCCTGGCGGCGCCTGGTATCCCGGTCCCACTGAGCAGTGGCAGAACAACTCCCGTGTGGTCACCAACGGAAACTATGTGATGATGGTGGTCCACGAGAACTGCGACGACATTGTCAACGAATTTAACGCCCTGTTTTAAGGTATCCTAATATTCCATGGGGTCCGCCCTTTCGGGCGGACCCTGGCGCTCCTGTAGAGGGTGAGCCCTGCACGCCTCGCGCCTTGCGGCTTCACCGAGAGGTCTGTGGCGGGTTGGGGCGCCAGCCTTTACACTACTTCACCGAATTAAAATGAGGTGTCCTCTATGGTCTTTTCCACCCCCATTTTCATGTTCTATTTCCTGGCCCTCACCCTTGCGGTGTACTATGTGGTCCCCCGCAGAGGGCGCAATGTGGTACTGCTGATCTCCTCCCTGTTTTTCTACTGGTGGGGAGAACGGATCTACGTGTCCATCATGTTCCTGTCCACCGCCATTGACTACACCCACGGTCTGCTGGTGGAGCGGTGCAAGTCTCGAGGGCACGACCGGGGGGCAAAAATGGCGGTGACCTCCTCCATCCTCTTCAACCTGGCCCTGCTGTGCTTCTTCAAGTACTGGGACTTTATTGCCGCCTCCCTCCAGTCTGTCGGGTTGACCTTCATGCCTGTGCTGGGTGTCCACCTGCCCATTGGGATCTCCTTCTACACCTTCCAGACCATGAGCTACACCATTGACGTCTACCGGGGAGACGCCCGGGCCCAGCGGTCCATCCTCAACTTTGGCACCTTTGTCACCCTCTTCCCTCAGCTCATCGCCGGACCGATCATCAAGTACAAGGACCTGGGCGACCAGATCGATCAGCGGACCTGCTCCAGCGAAAAATTCGCCTCCGGAGTCCAAATCTTCATGGTGGGGCTGGCCAAAAAACTGCTCATCGCCAACAATGTAGGGGCGCTGTGGGACAGCTATAAGGCTATGTCCCTGTCTGACTTGACGGTGGCCGGGGCCTGGCTGGGCGTGCTGGCCTTCACCTTCCAAATCTACTTCGATTTCTCCGGCTACTCTGACATGGCCGTGGGCCTGGGCCGGATGCTGGGCTTTGAGTTTCTGCCCAACTTCAACTACCCCTATATCTCCAAGAGCATCACTGAATTCTGGCGTCGGTGGCACATCTCCCTGTCCACCTGGTTTCGGGAGTATCTCTATATCCCCCTGGGGGGCAACCGGTGCGCCAAATCCCGGTGGATGTTCAACCTCTTCGTGGTCTGGGCCGCCACCGGTATCTGGCACGGGGCCAACTGGAACTTTCTGTTCTGGGGACTGTATTTCTTCGCCCTGCTGATGCTGGAGAAGTTCTTCCTCCTCAAGGTGTTAGAACGGGTCCCGGCTGCCGTGGGACGTGTATATACCCTGTTTCTGGTGATGGTGAGTTGGACCATCTTCGCCTTGGAGGACATGGCCCAGCTGGGCGGCTATCTAAAGGTTATGTTCGGCCTGGGGGGCGTCCCCCTGACGGACGCCGCCTTCGGCTACCACCTGACCAGCTATCTGCCCATCCTGTGCGTGGCCGCGGCTTCCTCCACTCCCCTGGGCCGGGCGGTCTACCGCAACATGGGGACAAGGGCCCAGCAGGCAGTCTGCACCGTTCTGGTATCCGCCGGTCTGCTGGTGTGTACCGCCTATCTGGTGGCCGGCACCTACAACCCCTTCCTGTATTTCAATTTTTAAGGAGGCGTGAACATGTCGAAAAAATTCAGTATTTTCCTCTCTGTCCTGTTCTGCGCCTTCATCGGCGGGATGTCGGTCATCAGCCTGTTCCTGCCGGACCAGGACTTCTCCCCCCTGGAGAACCGCTACCTGCAAAAGCCCCCCAAGCTGTCAGTAGAGAACCTGGGAAATGGCACCTTTATGGAGGATGCGGAGGACTACGTCTCTGACCACATCCTGGGCCGGGACTTCTGGGTGGCCGCCAAGGCCTGGAGTGAGCGGCTGTCCGGCAAGAGGGAGAACGAGGGGGTCTACTTCGCCGCAAAGGACACCCTGATCAACCGGGTGAAGGACCCCGACCCAGACAAGCTGGACCAGGACATGGGCTATCTGGACGCCCTGGTGGGCAACGTGTCCGCGCCGGTGTACTTCGGTCTGATCCCCTCCGCCGCCGAACTCTGGAGAGACCGCCTCCCAGCGGGGGCCCCCACCGCCGATGAGAAGGCCGTCATTGACCGACTTTACTTCTCCACCGGAGCCTCCACCATTGATATGTACAGCGCTCTGTCCCCCCACAGCGGGGAGGATATTTACTACCGTACCGACCACCACTGGACCAGCCTGGGGGCCTTCTACGGGGCCAACGCCATTTTCCAGGCTCTGGGCATGGAACCTCTGAGGCTGGAGGACTACCAGAAGACCACCGTCACCCACCAATTCAACGGCACCAGTTTTTCTACCTCCGGAGTGCGCTGGCTGCCCCCGGACCAGATTGATACCTACGTCCCAGACAAGGGGATTCAGGTGACCTCCTACTTCAAGGGCACCCCAGAGGCGGGCAGCCTGTATGTGGACCGCTGGCTGGCGGAAAAGGACAAATACTCCTACTTTCTGGGGGGGCGCCAGCCCCTATGTGTGGTGGAGAAGGAGGGCAGCGACGGGCCCAAAGTACTGGTTATCCGGGACTCCTACTCCGACTCCCTCGCCCCCTTCCTGACAGAACGATTCTCCCAAGTTCACCTCTTCGACCCCCGAGACAACCTGACCAGCATCAAGGGCTATGTGGAACAACATGACATCGACATTGTCCTAGTGCTATACTCCTTCGCCAATTTTACCACGGACAAAAATTTGTTTGTGCTGGCCAGATAACAAAAAACTCCCTTCCCGGCAACGGGAAGGGAGTTTTTTATCCATCAGGGGCTGTTTGAGACATGGAACCATGTCCAGCGAAAGATTCTGTCATCAGATCAACACCATTTTCCCAGGAATCCCGGGTGGATTTTTAAAAATTTGAGAAAATTCGGCTGCCAAAGGCCCGCCGATGGCGTTTTGATCCTTTCAAACCAGCCCTAGTCCTGGGGCTTCATGGTGGGGAAGAGAATCACTTCCCGGATAGAGTCGGAGCCGGTGAGGAGCATAACGCACCGGTCGATGCCCATACCCATGCCGCCCGTGGGGGGCATACCGTACTCCAGGGCGGTGAGGAAGTCCTCGTCCATCATCTCGGTCTCGTCGTCTCCCCGCTCCCGCTGCTCCACCTGCTTCTGGAATCGCTGGCGCTGGTCGATGGGGTCATTGAGCTCGGAGTAGGCGTTGGCCAGCTCGCTGTGGCAGATGAACAGCTCAAACCGCTCGGTAAGCCGGGGGTCGGCGGGGGACCGCTTGGTCAGCGGGGACACCTCCACCGGATACATGGTGATAAAGGTGGGCTGGATTAGCTTCTCCTCCACCCTCTGGTCAAAGCAGGCATACAGGGCGTTGCCCCAAGTCTTCTCGGCGGCGTCGGCCAACTCCACGCCGATGGCCTTGGCGGCCTCCACCGCCTGGGCGTCGTCGGAGATGGCGCCGAAGTCCACCCCGGCGTACTCCTTCACCGCGTCCACCATGGTCAGCCGCCGCCAGCCGGGGGTCAGGTCGATCTGCTCCCCCAGCCACTCCACCTGATAGCCGCCTAGGATCTCTCTGGCCGCGCCCGAGAGGACACCCTCGGCAATGTCCATCATGTCGTGGAAGTCGGCGTAAGCCTGATACAGCTCTACAGTGGTGAACTCCGGGTTGTGCTTGGGGTCCATGCCCTCGTTGCGGAAGATACGACCGATCTCATAGACCCGGTCCATCCCCCCCACAATCAGCCGCTTCAAGGGCAGTTCGGTGGCGATACGCATGTACATGTCGATATCCAGGGTGTTGTGGTGGGTGATAAAGGGCCGGGCGGCAGCGCCGCCGGCGATGGTATTGAGGACAGGGGTCTCCACCTCAATATAGCCCATGTTGTCCAGATAGTCCCGCATGAACTTAATGAACCGGGACCGGATGATGAAGTTGCGCTTCACCTCCGGATTGACAATCAGGTCCACATACCGCTGGCGGTAGCGCAGTTCGGTGCTGGTCAGACCGTGGAACTTCTCAGGCAGGGGCAGCAGAGACTTGGACAGCAGGGTCACCTCCACCACCCGGACGGACATCTCCCCCCGCTGGGTGCGGAAGACCACGCCGTGGACCCCCACAATGTCGCCGATATCGTACTTTTTAAAGCGATTATACTCCGCCTCATCCATCTCGTCCTTCCGTGCGTAGAGCTGGATGCGGCCCGATTTGTCCTGTAAGTCGCAGAAGGACACCTTGCCCATCCCTCGCTTGGACATAAGCCGGCCGGCAAGGGATACCTCTTTGCCCTCCAGGGCGTCAAAGTTGTCCTTAATATTGGCGGAGTCGTGATCCGCTACAAAGCGGGTGATCAAAAAAGGATCGTTCCCGCTGTCCTGAAGCTGTTTCAACTTCTCCCGGCGAATCTGAAGCAGCTGGGACAAATTCTCCTGCTCTGCCGCCGGACTCTGATGATTCTTATCGGCCATTTGGACCACTCCTACATCTTATCTATTATACCGCTGGGGTTCCACCAGGTATCGCTCGCAGATCTCGGGTCGGTTCACCGCTCCACCTTCAGCAGCTTATACTCTACCATACCTCCGGGGGCATCTACTGTCACATCGTCCCCGGCATTCTTGCCCAGCAGGGCCCTTCCGAAGGGGGAATCCTCTGAAATCGCGCCGTTCATCGGGTCAGCCTCCTGAGAGCCCACAATCTTATAGGTCAGTTCCTCATTGAACTCCTTGTCCAGCACAGTGACGGTGGAACCCAGGCGGACGTACTCGCCGCCCTCCTCCTCTTCCTCAATCACCACATAGTTGGACAGAATCTCCTCCACCTGGGCAATGCGGGAGTATAGCTTTCCCTGTTCATTCTTGGCCTCGTCATACTCGCTGTTCTCCGACAGGTCGCCGAAGGAGCGGGCCTCTTTAATCAGTTCCGCTACCTCCTTCTCCCGAACAGTTTTCAGATAGTTCAGTTCCTCCTGCAGTTCCTTGAGCCGCTCCGGGCTCAACTTGTATTCCTTCGCCATGAAACCTTGCACACCTTTCAAAAATTTATCCCGGAATCTTCCCCGGGAACTCATTGTGTCAAATCATATGGGCGCTGTCCATCGGCAAGACGGGCGCGTCAAACGCCACAGACAGCGGCGCCGCCCCCTGTTTTCGTCCAGAAAAACCTGCGGTTCTCCTTTTGCAGATGGTAGACTCCTGCATTCTGTGACATTATATGTGTTTCCCTCCGGTCTGTCAAGTGATTTTTATGTCCTCCCGCTTCAGCCGCCCGCCCTCCCAGAGGGCGGCCAGCAGGGGCAGCTCCTTTTGGTCCTCCTCCGCCAGCCCAGGGGCGGTGAGGGTCATCCCAGACAGCTGAGGATGGGCGCCATACAGCTCTAGGGAGGACCCCTCCCTGTGTGGGCAGCCCCCCTGGAAATGGATCGCCACCTGGCCCGTCTCCCCCTCGGGAAGGATGGGAACTCCAAACTCTCGGCGCAGCCATGCCGCCAGCTCCGCACCTCCTCTAGGGGCGTCTACCACGAGGTGGCGCACCCTGGGACACAGCTGGGCCGCCGTCCGGATCATGTCCTGGTCCGTCCGTCCGCCCCGCAGCGCCACGGTGGCCCGGTCCGGAGCCAGCCCCAGGCGCTCCAGCGCCTTCAGCGCCAAAGGGGTTGCCTGGGCCCGAACAAAGGCCTCCGGGTCCATCGGCCGCAGGCCAAATCTCTCCAGTGCGGCCCACCACACGAAGCCGCCAGGCACCAACACGCTCAGCGCCCCGCCCATCCGCAGGTTTTTGCCCGCCCGACGCAGGCGGCGATCCCCCCAGAACCCCTCCCGATCCACCTCCGCCCGCAGGACGGGCAGGCCATATAACTGCCTCCGCTCCACCCGTCCCCGTCCCTTGGGCGTCAAAATCAGCTGTCCAATCAATGGAAATCCCCCCTTCTTCTCCACAAGGTATGCGGAGAGAAGAGGGGTTAGTATTCAGCATGGGGTGCACAGGCCCCGATTACTTTTCTAGAAAGCCCTGCAATTCGCCCAACCATTCCATGGCTTTAAATTTGAGGACATAGCCCTCGCTCTCACCGGTGACCAGCGCGGCCTGGCCCGGGGTGAAAAGGCCGGCCTGTGCCGCCTGTTCCACCGTCTCACTGGCCGCCCCCAGACACAGCGGCGGGAAGGCCACACACCACCAGTTCTGGCCCTCCCCCTCGCCGATGGTCACCCGAAGGGCAGTATAGTTCCCCGCGGGGAGGGCAAAGCCCTCATACTCCTTGGTGGGGAACCAGCAGTCAGTGAGCTGGGCAGATACAGGGTAGTCATAGCCCTGCTCCTCCACCACCTCCCGGCCGGCAGCGGCCAAAAGGTTTAGGTGTCCCTCCAGCGCCTGTCTGGCCTGCTCCAGGGTGGCCCCCTCGGGATACATCCCCTCCGCCTGCTCCAGCACCCGATCCCGCACCGCCAGCTTCAGGGCCTGGTCCTCTGCGCTGTCTGAGTTGGCAATGACATGAAAACGAATCACACAATCCGCCAATTCCTGCTGCTCCCGGCCCAGCCAGCTGCCCGTTACCAGGGCCACCAGCACGCCAAACATCAGCGCCAATTCCCAGTGTTTTAATTTCCGGTCCATATTCCAATCCTCCCAGGGACGAAAAAGTCGTCCATACTGTAATTTTCTTACAGTATGGACGGCGGGACCGTTTTTTAAACTGTCTGGGTCAAAAAAACCTCACCATTCAGATCCTTCAGCTGCTCCTGGGCCTCCCTGGCCCGATACTCCCTGTCAAACAGGCCAAAGGCGGTGGGGCCAGTGCCGCTCATGCTGGCCCCCATCGCCCCGCAGTGAATGAGGATATTTTTGATGTCATTCACCCGGGCGCGCTGGCGGTCGGGCAAGGCGTCCTCAAAGACATTGTACATCCGCCTGGCCACCCCGGCCAGGTCCCCCGCCTCCAGCGCGGCAATAGCCCCTTGCGTATCGGGCCGGCAGCGCAGACGCACACTGTCGATTTTGGCGAACAGGGCGGGGGTGGAGATGGAGAACTCGGGTTTGCACAGCACCACCCAGCACTTCGGCAGAGGGGGCAGAGGGGTGAGAACCTCCCCCCGCCCCTCCGCCAGGGCGGTGCCCCCCACCACGCAGTAAGGCACGTCTGAGCCCACCCGCTCTCCGACTCTGGCCAACTCCAGCAGGGACATTGGGGCCCCCTCCAACTGATTCAGCGCCCGGAGGACAGCGGCGGCGTCGCTGCTCCCCCCGGCCATGCCGGCGCAGACGGGGACTCGCTTCTCAATGGTGATATCCAGCCCTTTAGGCACCTGTCCCCTGGCCTCCCACCAGCGCAGGGCGGCCTGGGCAGCCAAATTTTTCTCGTTGTTGGGCAGAAAGTGCAAGTTGGTCCCCACCCGCAGCGCCCCTGTGTCGGTCTCCTCCAGGGTAAGCGTGTCGGCCAGGGCGACAGACTGCATGATCATCCTCATGTCGTGGTAGCCGTCGGGCCGCTTGCCCAGCACATCCAGGGTCAGATTCAGTTTGGCGTAGGCCAAAACCTCCACGGTGGCTCTCTCCTTACACAATCATTTCATTTCGCAGGACCTATTTGCGTATCTTCCGTGCCTCTAAATAGAAACGCTTGTCGTGGGCCTCCCCCATCGAGAAGGTCTTTCGGGGCAGCACCCCGTCGTGGATCACAGTGGGGAACAGCTCCCCTTTGTCCATGGGGGGCAGCAGGAAGGCAATGGCGTCCTCCCGCTCCTCTGCCAGCTGCCTGGCCTCGTCGGCGCCGTGGATATAGTCCACTCGGGCCCTGGGGCGGGCAGCTATGTAGTCATCCAAAAAGGTTTGCAGGGTGCCCACCGGCAGCTGGGCAGAGGGCTCCCGCACCGTCACCTCCCCCTGGCTCCAGCGGTTGATCACGAAAGGCAGAATATGTCCCTCTCCCCTGCCCTGTATCGCGGAGGGGAAATAGCTCATCAGGGCGTCCAGCAGTTCCTCCGGCTTCACGCCGAAGGCAACCCGGTGGATGGGCTCAAACTCCAAGCTGTCATCGTGGAGGTTGACCAACTCACACAGGGCGTATCGGGAGGGCAGATTGGGCCACTGGTCAGGGTTGGTAAGCCTCTTGCGGCGCTCATAGCACTCCTTGGCGGTGGCCAAAGAGTGGTTTCCGTCCCCCACAGCCAGGAGAAGTCCCCCCCGCTCCTCGTCGGCCCGGACTTTCATGGCCTGGAGTGTCCGGGCCACATGCTCCGTCTGGCCTGGGGTCAGCTTCCAGCCCCTCACATGGCCTCCCCGCTCCATCAAATCGAAGTCATAGAGCAGCTCCATCTCCCCAGTCTGGCCGGCCAGGGGTTCAATCAGGGCCTTGTCCGGGTCGTCGGCCAGCAGCATGACATGGGGCAGCTCAATGGGTGCGTTTTTCCGCACCGCCACCCGGGGCGGGATACGGGACATAACGGTCCCCTCTGTACTCCGGACGGCGGAGGCGGAGCCCGGCTCATAGTCATACTGCTCCAGGTCCGCCATGCCCACCAGACCCTGGCGGACCTTTCCAGAGTCCAAGGTGCGTTCCACATAGATCAGCGCGTCTGGGTACTCCTGAAAGCGGCCCTCCCGCAGGTAGCGGCTCATGGTGTTGTTGACCTCCATAATATCGGTCTCCACGCTGGGCCCCTCCAGGCAGCTTTCGGGCAGAATCAAGCGCAGTGCCGAGGGGGCCCGGCCCACCTGGTTCTCCACCCGCTGCCAGTATTCAGGCCGGGATGTGTACTGGTCGCAGGCCACCACCGACCACAAGGACAGGTCACAGTCCCGGGGCAGGAGGATATTCGCAGGCCGAAAGGGCAGATGATCAAATATATCGTTCATATCTCTCACTCATTTCCAGAAATCAGGCGGTCGCCGGGGTGGAAGTCCCCCGGCTGTCGGTCGGCAATCCAAAGGGCATAGCTGCCTTGGAACGGGCCGTCTGCGCTGGCCCGGTCCGGGTGGATGAATTCCCCCCGGGCCCCTCCAGGCTTGGGCTGCTCAATCTGATGGATGACGCAGGGAAAGCTGTCCCCGCCTATTGTACAGCAGGTCACCGCGGCCCCACTGAGGACCTCACCGGCGGTTACCTGCCCGGTGACCACCAGACCCCGGCCCTTGATGGTGAAGATGTCGTCCACCCGAAAGGAGAAGTCTGCCGACGCCCCCGGTCTCTTTTTTCCCAATCCAAATAGGCCCATTTCAGTCCCCCACTTTCTTCTGTCCCGGCACCTCTTATAACGCGCCTTCGATGGCAGCCAGGAGGTCTTCAAACTCCTCGTAGGCGGACAATTCTGGGTGGGCGGCCTTGATCGCGTCGGTGGATTTGAACAAAAAGCCCGCCTTGCTGGCCTGGATCATTCCCAGATCATTGAAGCTGTCCCCGGCTGCGATGGTGTCATAACCGATGGACTGCAGTGCTCTCACCGTGGTCAGTTTCGATTTCTCACACCGCATCCGGTAACCGGTGATCTCCCCGTTCTCCCCCACCTCCAACGTGTTGCAGAAGATGGTGGGCCAGCCCAGCTTGGCCATCAGGGGCTTGGCAAACTGCTCAAAGGTGTCGCTGAGAATCAGAACCTGAGTCCGGGCCCGCAGCTTGTCCAAAAACTCCTTGGCCCCGGGAAGGGGGTCGATCTTGGCAATTACCGCCTGGATCTCCTTCAGTCCCAGGCCGTGTTCCTTCAAAATCCCCAGCCGCCATGTCATCAGCTTATCATAGTCGGGCTCGTCCCGGGTGGTGCGGCGCAGCTCTGGGATGCCGCTGGCCTCGGAAAAAGCAATCCAGATCTCGGGGACCAGGACGCCCTCCATGTCTAAACATACGATGTTCATATTACTTCCACCTTCTATTTTGTTTTGTCCGCAGGTTCTTTGATGATGTACACAAGCGCCATGACGACCCCGACGCCCATCAGGGCCAGGCGAATCTGGGCATTCCACCGGAGCAGCCAATTTGCCTCATCCCATTCAGTCACATATTTGGGGATATGCGCAAAAACGTCATAGACAACATGGGTCCATTTCCCTTTCTGGAAGCGTTTTACAAACAGGAGCAGCGCCGCCGTACCAATCGCGGCCATCAGGACGCTGTCCACAACGCTGCCGACCGCGCCCTGAAAAGGGGCCCTGAGAGGGGCCAATATAAGCCAATACACAAGGCAAAGCAGGACGCTCCCAAATACGCCTCCCCTGCGGGGGGCGGGGCTGTTATCCTCCACCGGTCACCCCTCCCGGCCCTGCTTTCTCCGCAGGTTGGTGAGGAAGTTGTCCATCCGGGCCACCGCCTCGGCGATGTCCTTCATGGAGGCGGCGTAGCAGGCCCGGACGAAGCCCTCACCCCCGGGGCCGAAGGCGGAACCGGGGATGACGGCCACCTTCTCCTCCAGAAGGAAACGCTCGCAGAACTCCTCCGAGGTCAGACCGGTGGAGCGGATATCGGGGAACACATAGAAGGCCCCCTTGGGTTCGAAACAGGGCAGGCCAATGCGGTTCAAGTTCTCCACCAGATACCGGCGGCGGCGGTCGTACTCCTCCCGCATGTGCTCAATATCCCCGTCCCCGTTTCTCATGGCCTCCACAGCGGCATACTGGCTGGTGGTGGGGGCGGACATAATGCCAAATTGGTGCAGCTTGGTCATGGCGGTAATCACAGGCTTGGGGGCACAGACATAGCCCATGCGCCAGCCCGTCATAGCGTGGCTTTTCGAAAAGCCGTTGACTACCACGGTGCGGTCATACATGTCGGTGAGATTGGCCAGGGAGACATGGCGGCGGCCGTAGGTCAGCTCGGCGTAGATCTCGTCGGAAATCACCATGATATTGGTGTCCCGCAGCACCTCGGCAATGGCCTCCAGATCCTTTCGGTCCATAGTGCCCCCAGTGGGATTGGAGGGGAAGGGCAGAACCAGCGCCTTGGTCCTGTCAGTAATGGCGGCGCGCAGTTCTTCGGGCGTCAGACGAAACTCGTTCTCCGCTTTCAGGGTCAGATATTTGGGCACCCCCCCGGCCATCTCAGCCAGGGGTCCGTAGCACACAAAGGAGGGGACTGGAACAATCACTTCATCCCCCGGGTTGAGCAACACCCGAAGCGCCAGGTCAATGGCCTCGCTGCCCCCCACCGTCACCAGAATCTGGCTGGCATAGTCGTACTGCAAGTCAAACCTGCGGTTGAGGTAGGCGGCGATCTCCCGGCGCAGCTGGAGCATGCCGGCATTGGAGGTATACTTGGTGCGGCCCCGCTCCAGGGAGTAGATGCCCGCATCCCGGATATGCCAGGGGGTGACAAAATCGGGCTCGCCAATCCCCAAGGAGATGGCGTCGGTCATCTCCTCCAGGATGTCGAAGAACTTCCGGATGCCGGAGGGCTTGATATTCTGTATTTTTTCATTGAGGATGTTATCGCAATTCATACGAAGATATACTCCCTTTCCTCCGGGTCCTGGGGACGGAACACCAGATGCTTTTCCTTATATTTCTTCAAAATGAAGTGGGTGGCGGTGCCGGTGACCCCCTGGATGGGGGCCAGCCGCTCGCTCACAAACCGGGCCACCTCCCGCAGGGTGCGTCCCGAGATGATAACGGTCAGGTCAAAAGAACCGCTCATCAGGTACATGCTCTCCACCTCGTCGTACTGGTAGATACGCTCGGCAATTCGATCAAAGCCGTCCTTGGACTGGGGGGTGACACTGACTTCGATCAGCGCGGTCACCGTCTCCTTGCGCACCCGGTCCCAGTCCACAATGGCCTGATAGCCCAGAATGGTCCGTTCCTCCTCAAATTGTTTGACGGCAGCCCTGGCCTCATCCTCACTCACCCCGGCTGCGGCGGCCAGTGCAGACACCGGAATGGTGCAGTCCTGTTCCAGCAGTTCCAGCAATTTTTCCATGGACAGTTCCTCCTTGTAAAGTCGGCGCTCCGCCCTGCTGGCGGAAACGCACGATGTCACATCAGCAAATGGTCCTGCGACACGCGGACACATCTTTCTTTAAAGGTACTCGGCCCCTCCGCGGTTGCGGCATACGCCCAGTACCTTATATTATACACGGTCCGACACAGAAAAACAACCCAAACCAAACCAATTGTACCCGGCAATCCGCCCCAGACCTCAAATACGCATCCCCCGGACGGGCCAAGCCTGTCCGGGGGATGTGCACCATCCTGAACCAGAAGGGGCGCAGTATCTGCCTACCCCAGGGTGTATTTCTCCGCAAACACTCTGAATTCCTGGCGGAACGCCTCGTCACTGTCCCGCAATTGGCGCAGCCCCACCGTGTGGTGCTCCAAATCCAATACACACTCAGCGATATTGGAGCAGTGGTCAGCCGTACGTTCCAAGTCGGTCAGCAGGTCCGACCAGACAAAGCCGGCATCCATGGTGCACCCCCCCTGTTGCAGGCGCAAAATGTGGTTGGTGCGCAGCCGCTCCTTCAGCCGGTCAATCACCTGTTCCAAGGGCTCAACTTTGGCGGCCAAGTCCCGATCATTCTCCAGAAAGGACGTCAGCGCCGTGTCCAGAATCTCATCCACCGCCGCGCACAACACCTCCAGCTCCTTTCTGGCAGCTCCAGTGAAACGCAGGTCCTTCCTGTCCATCTCCTCCCCCGACTCCACCAGATTCACCGCATGGTCGGCAATCCGCTCCAGATCTCCAATTACCTTCAGCAGCTTAGCCGCCTGGGCGCTGTCCTCCTGGCTGAGCGGCATTCCGCTCAGCTCCACCAGATAGGCCCCCAGAATATCCTCGTAGTGGTCTGTCTTCCGCTCCTTCTCTCGGACAGAGGAGGACAGCTCTTTGGAACAGTCCCTGACGGCGGACAGACCGCCTTTCAGCGCCGCTCCAGCAGTTCGGGCCATATCCGCAGCCACCTCTCGGCAGCGTTCCAGCGCGATGGAGGGGGCCGCCATCAGGCGGGAGTCCAGTTCCGCCTGTACTTCCGGCTCACTGTCATCGGGGAGCAATCCCACCACCAGCCGCTCCAGCCAACCGGACAGCGGCAAAAGCAGCAGGGTACACAGCACATTGAAGACGGTGTGGGCAGCAGCAATCCCAAACAGAGAGGCAGGGTACTCCAGAAAGGCCGGCGAGAGCCCGATTTTTACCCCCCAGAACACCGCCAGCCACACCGCCGACCCAATCACATTAAAGGACAGGTGGACCAGAGCCGCCCTCTTTGCGTTTTTGTTGGTTCCCACGGCGGAGATCACAGCGGTGACACAAGTGCCGATATTCTGTCCCATGATGATGGGGATGGCCGCGGCGTAAGATACCTGTCCCGTCACTGCCAGAGCCTGTAAAATTCCCACCGAGGCGGAGCTAGACTGAATCACCGCCGTGAGCAGGGCGCCGGCCAGCACGCCCAGCAACGGGTTTTGGAACAGCAGAAACAGGCTTTGAAACTCCGGCACCTCCCGCAGTCCAGACACCGCCCCCGACATCGTTTCCATGCCAAACATCAGTGTGGCAAACCCCAGCAAAATGGTACCGGTGTCCCGCTTTTTAGAGCCCTTGCAGAACAGATACAGAACAATGCCTATCAGGGCCAGTATCGGTGTGAAGGAGGAGGGCTTTAGCAGCCTGATAAACAGGTTCCCACTGTCAATCCCCGCCAGACTAAGCAGCCAGGCGGTCACAGTGGTGCCGATATTCGCCCCCATAATTACATTAATCGCCTGCTTCAGGGTCATCAGGCCGGAGTTGACAAACCCCACCACCATCACTGTCGCCGCGGAAGAACTTTGAATCAGCGCCGTGATCCCCAGTCCGGTGAGCAGACCGGCCAGCCGGTTCGTGGTCAGGCGGCCCAACAGGGCCCGCAGCCCCTCTCCCGCCCGGCGCTCCAGCGCCTGTCCCATCACGTCCATGCCGAACAGGAACAGACACAGCCCGCCAGTCATGGTCAGCACGTCAAAGATATCCATATCAGATTTCCTCCTTTTCCCTATCATGCACATTTTAAGGGGAAACCATCAAATCTGTTATCATGTTTGTGTAAAATCTTTGTAAAGCAGGGCCGGCAGGCGCCAATGTCATGAAGTTTAGAATTTTCCACGTTCGAAAAAAGCCCACCACCTTCTTACAAAATCAAAGGCGGTAGGTATTTTTCATGGCCTACATGTCGTCAAGACGGCGAAAGCTGCCCGGATTTATTTCCCCACAGCGCGGTAAAAGAAGGTCAAAGTATAAGCGCTACCATCATACATCGTGTCTGTAATCGTGTACGGCCTATGAAGTACCATCCACAGAAGCAGGAGCAGTGTTTGCCTTCATCTTCAACTGGCTTAGGACATTCTGATAACTGGAACCATTTTGATTTTCTTCAGAACCTTCCCACATCCAGGACTGTCCACCGCCACCAAGAATGAATCCATCCACGGAAACAGCTGCCCGGAACTTTGTAATGTATTCTATATACGCCTCTCTTGTAATTGAGGAATATTCCCCCCCGTTGAAGTCCCGGGCAAAATCGGTACTGTTAAATTCATCCGCAACACTATCGGAATTGGATTCCCAGCTTGCCGGCTCGTCATACCAGCATGCGCTCAAAAGCTCCCAGCCGTCAGCTGAAATATAGGTATCTGTCACACCGTGGAATCCAGGCCGCCCAGCACTTGTGGAAGCATGTATGTAAAGGTTTCCCTCCAAAGACACGAACTCCATCCAACAGAATGTAGACGAGCTGCAATCTGTACTGGACGTCTTCACGGCCTTCCCATTTTTTACCTGCCAAATATCGACCGTAACAAAATTATGCCGAAAACCATCCCCACTCCGCCAGTCGGAAGATACGATGATTAGTTCCGGCACCTTGTCTGCGTTCATATCCCGCAGGTCCACATATGCCACAGTTTGTTTGTATCCCGCCAACGTGCTGTAAAATTCCTTGGCTGATGTAGCGTCCAGCCCAGATGTGTCGGCCGCTATTATCAGGGCAATCAACCCCAAACATAACGCAAGAGCCAGCACAAGGGGAAACAGCTTTTTCTTCATTCTGTTTTCTTCCTCTTCTACTAATATTTGTTCCAACGAAGCCCCGAAGGGCGGGTGAGGGATGTGCCTCTGCCTGGGGTTTTCGTCGGAAACACGTGGTCGGTTGCCCTCAAATCGCCCTACCCGTTTGGAAATCTGACTGTTACCACAGTCCCTCTATCCACCGCGCTGTCCAGCTGGATGGAGGCCCCGTGCAATCTGACCCCGTGCTTGACAATGGACAGGCCCAGCCCGGTCCCTCCAACCTCTTTGGAGCGGCTCTTATCCACTCGGTAGAAGCGTTCAAAGACCCGTTCCCGATCTTCCTCCGGAATCCCAATGCCAGTATCACTGACCGAGAGGACTACCTCTCCCTCCCGTCGAACCACCTCGACAGTCACAGAGCCCCCAGGCCGGTTATACTTGACCGCATTATCACACAGGTTGAACACAATCCCCTTCAGCAGCTGAGGCACGCCAAAGAGCGGGGCATACCCCCCTCGCAGGTCCAGGCTGATTTGAGCGGCGGCGGCCCTGGATTTCAGGCTGAGCAGCGTCTCCTCCGCCAGCGCATACAGGTCTGTCTTTTCCCATGGGAGGTCCTGTCCCCCCTCGTCCAGGCGGGACAGGGCCATGATATCATTCACCAGGGAGATCAGTCGCTGGGCCTCGGTGTAGATGCGGCCGGAGAATTGCGCAACATCCTCGGGCCGAACCAGACCGTCCTTCAGCAGCTCCGCGCTTCCGGAGATGGTCTGAAGCGGCGTCTTCAGCTCGTGGGACACATTGGCGGTAAACTCCCGGCGCTTTTCACTGCCAATCCGATCAATCAGGGGTTGAAGCTCCGGATAGACGGCGCCTGGGGTCTCCAGGTCCAGGCCGTTGAGGGGCGCCACAATTTTTCGGGTCAACCGGGAGGCCAAAACCAGACAGAGGACGACCGCCAGCGCCGCCACCAAGATAATCGGCTGTAAGATGCCCAGCAGGAGCACCCACACCGTATACTGCCGCCCCGCCAGCCGGACAACACTCCCGTCAGGCAGACGCTGGGCCACATAAAAGAAACGCTCCGTCAACGTATCGGAATAGCGCACGCTCTCCCCATATCCGTTCTGAACAGCCTCTCGAATCTCCTCCCGGCCCAGGTGGCTGTCCATGGCGGCGGCATCCAAGCCCGTGTCATACACAACCGTGCCCTCCGCCCCTACCCAGGTCACCCGGTATATGCCAGTATCCAGATCCGTGAAGTAATCCCGCCCCTGCGCTGAGACTCCCTGCACCACCAATCGAGTTTGAATCCGTAACTGCTCTTGCTGAAGTCTGGAAAAATAGTCATATAGCAGCCCCATAATCAGGAGAACACAGGCAAAAAGCACCGAGAGGGCCGCCATGCACATGGAACGAAAAATTCTCCTTGTCACAGCTGTACCTCCATTCGATAGCCCACCCCGCGCACCGTTTTGATATACTCGCCGCACCCGCCCAGCTTAGTCCGCAGGGTACCAATGTGCACATCCACCGTTCTGGTCTCCCCTGTAAAGTCTGTCCCCCAGACCGCGTTGAGCAGCTGTTCCCTGGTAAACACCCGGCCAGGGCTTTGGAGAAAGTTCAGCAGCAGCTCATACTCCTTCCGCGTCAGCTGCACCCGGACCCCCTCCGCCGTTACGGTATGTTCCCCCGGTCTCAACTCCAGCAGACCTGCCCGCAGCACGGTCTCCTCCCCTTTGGCCCCGGCCCGGCGCAGCACCGCCCTGACCCGGGACACCATCTCCATCATGCCGAAGGGCTTGGCCAGATAGTCGTCCGCCCCCAGGTCCAGCCCGCAGACCTTATCATATTCTGTCCCTCGGGCGGTAGCCATAATCACAGGAATATCCCGGAAGGCGCCCTGCGTCCGCAGCTTTTTTAAGATAGAGATACCGTCCTCACCGGGGAGCATGATGTCCAGCAGCACCAGCTGAGGCCGCTCCCCCTCCAGCGCCCGCCAGAATTCCTGCCCGCTGGGAAAGCCCGCCGCCTCAAAGCCCGCGGCGCGCAGAGCGTAGAGCATCAGTTCTCGAATGCCGCTGTCGTCCTCCACACAGAAAATCATGTCCGCACCTCCATTTTCTTTTCAGTATACACGCCAGCTGCCAAATCCGCCACCATTTTTCTACAAAATTGACGGATCTCCACGGAGCGAGACGGACCTTTACCGCTCTACAGCATCCAGGTAAAGCACTGGTAAAACAGACAAAAAAGAATTCTGGATTTTATGCATAAAATCAAATTGACAAGCTCTCTCTTTTTTGCTATTATCCATATTAACCGATAAACAAAACCGGTTTCTAATACGAATTTCAACAACTCACTGCAATATCCGTGAGAATCTAAACTTTTTTAGGAGGAGACATGGAGAAAAAAGCCACGATCACGGATGTTGCCAGAGAGGTCGGCGTATCGAAAACCACGATCTCCAGATATCTGAACGGTGGTTTCGAGTACATGTCCGACAAGACCCGTCAGCGGATTGAAGCGGTCATCAAGGAACTGAACTATGTGCCCAACAGCGTGGCACGCACCTTGAAATCCAAGCGCAGTATGCTCATCGGCGTCGTGGTCAACACCCTGCGCTACCAGGTGGCCGCCCAGACAGTAACCGGTATCAACGACGTCTGCACCAAAAATGGCTATGGCACTGTGGTCTGCTGCAGCGATGACGACCCTGACAAGGAGTTGCAGGGCATTCAGCTCTGCCTCAACCAGCAGGTGGATGGGCTGATTATCATTCCCTGCCTGGAGTCCCCCCGGCGGTATGAATCGCTGTGCCAACAGGGGATCCCCGTGGTGCTGTGTACCCGCAGAATCCAGGACTGGCCTTACGGCTGTGTCTATGTCCGCCATGACGAACTGATCTCCTCCATGCTGGTGCATCTGAAGCAACAGGGCTTTGAACGGGTACGTTTTCTTCAGGATGTGGACAACTTCCATAAAAATGCCATGGGCGACGCCTTCCAAAAGGGGGCAAAGTATCTCTTCTCCATGGACCCCGCCGAGTCGGTGGTCCTCATTGGCCGGGAGGGCGCTTTGGTTCCCGATGCGCTGGATCAATTTTTAGATGAGTACCCCGGCCAAAAGAAGGCCGTTCTAGCTGTCAACACCCACACTCTCTTTCTGGTGCTGAAGGAATTGGAGCGTCGGAAAATTCGAATCCCTCAAGACTTGGGCGTCTGCGGCTATGACGCAGTGGGCTGGTCCGAACTGGTCCACCCGGGCATCACTTCCATTCGCCAGCCTATGGACCGAATGGGGATTGTCGCCGGTGAGAAGATGATCCGCTGTCTTCAAGAGGGCGGAATGAGTCAGGGCCACGCGGCCCTGGAGGGGACGCTGGCCTTTCGGCAGTCCACTCAGGCCTTCTGAGGCATGTACATACAGTGCCACTCCCCATGCTCCTCTAACAGTACACCCTGTCCGCCGCACATTCAGAATCTGGACCACACCGCGAAATAGAATTTAGGCCGCGCCAGCGCAGCCTTGCCCGGCAGCCCTGCCGGGCAGCTAAAGACTAGGATGGACTCCATCCTTCTCTTTTGCCGGTTTAGTTAACCGGTTCACGAAAACGGTTAACTAAACCGTGCTCCCCCTGGGACAACCATGTTGGTACTGGGAAATGAGTTCCCTTTCAATACCAAAAAATCAACTTTGGAGGAATCAAAATGAAAAAACTGATGAGTATGCTGCTGTCCGCCGCCATGGTCCTCAGTCTGGCCGCCTGCAACAGCCCCGGCAAGACACCCACCGGATCCAACGGGGGCTCCGGGAGCGGAACCCCCTCCGGCACCCAGACTGGCGGCGAGTGGCCCACTAAGACCATCACTCTGCTGTGCGGTTACTCTGCCGGCGGCTCCTCTGACCTGGGCTGCCGCTACCTGGCCGAGGCTCTGAAGGACGACTTGGGCGTCCCCGTCATTGTGGAGAACGTCCCCGGTTCCGGCAGCTGGCTGGCCTGGAATCAGCTGCTGCAAAACACCGAGGCTGACGGCTACACCTTCGCTCTGGTGAATCTGTCCGCCCTCTTCGGCCACTACGACGAGACCAACCCCCGCGAGACCACCATCGACGACTTTGAGCTGCTGGCCAACCACGTGATGGACTACCAGGTCCTGGCCATCCGCAGCGACGAGACCCGCTTCACCGACTACCCCTCCCTGGTGGAGTACGCCAAGACCAACCCCCTGGTGCTGGCCTCCGCCACCTCCAGCATCACTAGCGGCGACGCCACCGTGGCCAAGATGCTGGAGCAGGACCACGGCTGCCAGCTGACCGTCATCCCCGTAGACGGCGCCAGCGACGCCACCACCATGTTCCTGGCCGGTGAGACCGACATCCTGTCCGCCAACGTGGGCGACGTGATGGACGCCGAGGACAACGGCTACAAGCCCATCGTCATCTTCGCCCCTGAGCGTTCCGAGTATCTGCCCGACGTGCCCACCTCCAAGGAGACCGGTGTAGACGAGTACATCTCCTTCTCCGCCCGGGGCTATGCCTACATGCCCGGCGTGGACCCCGCCATTGTGGCCAAGATGCAGGACGCCCTGACCAAGGCCTTTGACGACGAGAACTATCAGAAGAACATGGCGGCCATGGGCGCCCAGCTGGAGCTGTATACCGGCGACGAGTATAAGCAGCTGCTCAACGACCAGCTGGAGACCCGCCTGCGCCTGTGGGGCGTCTCCAAGTAAACGAGGATCCATTGCCACCTAAAAAGGGCGCCGGGCTGAATGCCCGGCGCCCCCTAAGAAAGGAGCACCTGTGTGGAAAAGAAGAGAATCCATCAAGATGTGTTTGTGGGCTTTTTCTGTCTGGCTCTGTGCCTTTTGATCTATGTGCTGAACAACGGTCTGCCCGCCGACGCGGCCATGATGCCCAAGCTGTTGGACGGTATGCTGGTGGTACTGTCCGTGCTGATTATCTACCACGGTCTGCGCAAAAGCAAAAATCAGGAAAAGGCCGATACCATGACCTGGGACGACTGGAAGATTCCCGTCATCACCTGGGGGCTGGTTGTGGTCTATATCGCGCTGTTCTATCTCATCGGTTATCTGCCCGCCACCGGAATTATGCTGGTTGTGCTGATGCGCTTTATGAAGCGCACCTCTTGGCCGGTGATTCTGGGCATTGACGTAGCGTACCTGCTCATCATGTACTTTGTCTTTGCCAGAATGCTGAATGTGAACATTGACAACCTGGGTATGTTGGCCCGGCTGTTTTAAGCCCTGTGAGGAAGGAGAGAACATATGCTTGCAAATATCATCGCCGGATTTCAATCCCTTCTCAGCCTGGATGTGCTGATTGCCCTGGTGGCCGGAACAGCAGGCGGCATGGTCATCGGCGCTCTGCCCGGCTTCTCGGCGGCCATGGGCGTGTCCCTGCTGATCCCCATCACCTACGGCATGAGCCCCATTGCCGCCCTCACCATGCTCACCGCCATGTACACCTCCGCCATCTACGGCGGTTCCATCACCGCCATCCTCTGCCACACCCCGGGCACCCCCGCCTCCGCCGCCACCGCCATTGACGGCTACCAGCTGACCAAGCAGGGCCGGGGCATGGAGGCCATGGGGGTGGCCACCCTGGGTTCCGCCGTGGGCGGCACGGTGAGCGCCATCGCCATGCTGCTCATCGCCCCCGCTCTGGGCGCGTTTTCCCTCAAGTTCTCCGTGCTGGAGTACTTCCTTCTGTCCGTGTTCGGCCTCACCGTCATTGCCAGCCTGGCGGGCGACTCGGTGATTAAGGGCCTGTTCTCCGGTGTGCTGGGCCTGGTTCTGGGCTGCGTCGGCCTGGACGCCATCACCGGCTACCCCCGCATGACCCTCGGGGTTATCCAGCTGGAGGACGGCATCAACTTCGTCCCCGCCCTGATCGGCCTGTTCTCCATCTCCCAGGTGATGACCCTGGCCTACGATGTCTACCACGGCAAGAAGGGCTCGGTCATTGAGGACGAGGAGAACCTGAAGCACAGCCGGGCCCTGCCCCCCTTCCACGAACTGAAGACCCTCTTCCCCACCATGGCCCGCTGCTCCATCGTGGGCACGGTGGTGGGCATCGTCCCCGCAGCCGGCGCCGGCGTCTCCTCCTGGATCTGCTACTCTATGGGCAAGCGTTTCTCCAAGCACCCGGAGAAGTTCGGCCACGGTGCCCTGGAGGGTGTGGCCTCCTGCGAGACGGGCAACAACGCCGCCACTGGCGGCGCCCTGATCCCCCTGATCACCCTGGGCCTGCCCGGCTCCACCGTGGCGGCTATCCTGCTGGGCGGTATGATGATCCACGGCCTTACCCCCGGCGCGGCCATGTTCACCAAGAACGCCTCCACCACCTACGCCATCATGATCGGCTTTATGCTGGCCAACATTCTCATGGGTCTGATCGGTCTGGTCGCCGCCCGGTACATCGCCCGGGTCAGTTCAGTGCCTATGGGCTATCTGGGGCCCGTTATCGTGGCTCTGTGCTGCATTGGCACCTTCGCCATCCGCAACAACATGTTTGATGTGGGCGTGATGCTGGCCTTCGGCCTGCTGGGCTTTACCCTGAAAAAGTTCGGCTTCTCCGCGCCCCCCATGATCCTGGGCATGGTGCTCAGCGAGATCTGTGAAAATAACTGGCGCCGGGCGGTTATCCTGGCCAACGCCAAAGGTGGAATGCTCAGCTATTTCCTGGGCCGTCCCATCGCCATCGTGCTGGCCCTGCTCATTGTGGCCTCTCTGTTCTCCCCCATTCTGATGAACTTCGTGAACAAAAAGGCCCGCGCCATCGAAAAGCAGCAGTAAACCATTGAGGTGAGAGACATGAAAAAAATACTGTTATACGGCAATTTCAGTGAAAATATGCTGAATGCGCTGCGCACCAAGTGCCCCGAAGGCTTCCAGGTGGAACACCAGCCGGTGGGCTGCGACCTGTCCCTCCTGGCCGACGCCGACTACATTATTAACCGAGGAGGCGAAGTGAACGCCGCCGTCATTCAGGCCGCCCAGAACACCAAGCTGATCCAGAAGTGGGGGGTGGGCTACGACAAGATCGACGTCAAGACTGCTGGAGAGCGGGGCATCCCCGTGGCCATCTGCGTGGGGGGGAACGCCATGCCGGTGGCCGAACTGGCGGTAACTCTGATGCTGGACGTTTTGCGCAGCGTGGTACCCATGTCCGCCTGCCTGAAGCAGGGGGACTGGTCCAGAGACCGCTTCTCCCCCAGAGCCTATCTGCTCCACGGAAAGACAGTGGGACTGGTGGGCATCGGCAACATCGCCCGGAAGGTGGCCGCCATTGTCCGGGGCGGGTTTGACTGTCAGGTGCTGTATTACGACGTGTTCCGCCTGACTCCGGAACAGGAACAGGAGCTGGGTGTGTCCTACGCCAGTCTGGACGAACTGATGGCTCAATCCGACATCGTCAGCATCCATGTCCCCCTGCTGGACTCCACTGCCGGCATGATCAACCGCCACAACCTGTCTCTGATGAAGCCCACCGCCTGCATCATCAACACCTCTCGCGGGGGCGTCATTCAGGAGAATGACCTCATCGAGGCCCTTCAGAACAACAAGATCCTGGGCGCCGGCTTGGATACCTTTGCCGTAGAGCCCTTGCCCGCTGACTCCCCCCTGCTGGCCATGGAACAGGTGGTCACCACCCCCCACTGCGGCGGAAATACCGTGGACAACGATATCAACATGGCCGCCATCTGCATGGCAAATATCGCCCAGTATGACTCCACCGCGGACAACACCATGCGCGCCATTGTAAATCACGAATTTTTAAAGTAACGCCGCCGGCGAAAAGAGAGGTTGAAATACTATGATTACCATTGGCAACAGAATCTTTACCAAAGTAGACCGGGCCGAACCTCAGATCGTGGAGATGTTCCGGGGCCTCCCCTCCAGCAACATCAATGACGAGATGAATCGCCTGTACTGCATGCACGACTACATCCGCCTGATGAACCCGGGCAAGGCAAAGCAGCTGCTGGGCACAGCCATCACCGTAAAGGCCCCTCTGGGCGACAACCTGTTTTTCCACCAGGCCCTGGACATGGCCCAGCCCGGTGACATCATCGTTGTGGACGGGGCCAGCGGCTGCAACCGCTCTCTGGCCGGTGAGATCATGATGCGCTTTGCCCAAAAAAAGGGTCTGGCCGGCATTGTGGTGGACGGCTGCCTGCGGGATCTGGACGGCATTGAACTGCTGGACATGCCCATCTACGCCAAGGGAATCACCCCCCAGGGCCCCTGGAAATTCGGCCCCGGCGAGGTCAATGTACCTGTCGCCTGCGGCGGTCAGGTGGTCTTCCCCGGCGACATCCTAGTGGGCGACAAGGACGGCGTAGTTGTCATCCGCCGTCAGGACGCCGCCGCTGTCGCCGAAGTGGCCATCAAAAAGAAGGCCGCCGAGGACAAGACCTTTGAGCTGATGGAGAGCGATCTGTCCGCCTATTCCGCCAAGCATCTACAGACCACCGCCCAGCGTATGGACGGCAAACAGGTCGCCACTTTTGACAGTTACGCCCAGATGTACTCCCTCTAATCCCCCTTCCGCCTGATAGATTACAGCGGCAGACAGCCCCGTCCACATGGACGGGGCTGTCTCAGTATGTGACACCTTGTTTCAATAGGCTGCGCCGCAACAGTCCCCTCCAGCCTCTTGCCGCCCGCTGGCGGCGGCCCCCTCCAGAGCATTCTCTGCAGCGGACAGCCCCTGCTACGCCGACTTCCGCATGGGGGCCACCTCTTTTTTGTAGACCCAGTAGAGAAACAGCGCACTCAAACCGGTGGCGAACAGATCCGCAAAGGGGAAGGCCCACCACACATATGCCAGGCCACCCAACCGGGCCAGCAGCCAGCCCACCGGCAGCAGCACCACCAGCTGCCGGACCGCAGACACCGCCAGAGACAGCACCCCATGGCCCAGGGCCTGGAACACAGAGCTGCCCACGATACAAAACCCGGCCATCAAGAAGCAGCACGAAATGACGCGCAGAGCGGGCACGCCAATGGCCAGCAGGTCGCTGGCATCCTCCCCTTCCGCCTCGAACAGACTGAGGAAGACATCTGGAAACAGCTGGAACAGCAGCACTCCCACCGCCATAATACCAATTGCATACGCCATGGACAGCTTGACGGTCTTGATAATCCGGTCCGGTTTTCGGGCTCCATAGTTGTAGGCCACAATGGGTACCATACCGTTGTTCAGGCCAAACACGGGCATAAAAATGAAGGACTGAAGTTTAAAGTAGATACCGAACACCGCTGTAGCGGTATCGGTAAAGGCGATCAGAATCTGGTTCATACCGAACACCATTACCGAACCGATGGACTGCATGATGATGGAGGGCAGTCCCACGCTATAGATGCCGCCGATCACCTCTCGGCTGGGCCGCAGACCTGCGACGGACATTTGAATCTCCGGATTGTGGGTCAAGGTCAGCCACAGCCCCACCAACCCGCCGATGATCTGTCCAGCCACAGTGGCCACGGCGGCCCCCGCCACCTCCATCCGGGGAAAGGGGCCCAGGCCAAAGATAAGAATGGGGTCCAAAACCAGGTTGATAATCGAGCCCACCCCCTGGATGACCATGGCATATACCGTTCTGCCGGTGGCCTGCACCAGCCGTTCACAGGCCACAGAGATAAATATGCCCATGCTGGCCCCGCAAATAATAGTCAGGTAGTCGGTTCCATAGTCCACAATGCCGGGGATGTCGGTCTGCACGGTGTAGAACAGCCGAGCGCAGGTCAGTCCCAGCACAGTGAACACCAGCCCGCTCAGTCCCTCCAACAGCACGCCGTTCATAGCGGTGCGGTTGGCCCGCACTTGGTCCTTCTGTCCCAGACTGCGGGAAAGCAGCGCGTTGATTCCGACTCCCGTTCCCACCGCCACGGCAATCATTAAATTCTGCACCGGGAAGGCCAGACTCACCGCGTTCAGCGCGTCCTGGCTCAGCTTGGACACAAAGTAACTGTCCACCACATTGTAGCAGGCCTGAATCAGCATGGACAGTATCATAGGCACCGCCATATTCAGCAGCAGCCTGTTCTCCGGCATCACGCCCATCTTGTTTTCCTGTGCAGGCTGTGTCACTTTAACTCCTCCCTCCATAAACAGCGGTATTCCCGCCCCGCAGGGCGGGAATACCATATTTCCTTCTTTTTCGATCAAGAACTTATTATAGAGGAATCAATTTTTTATGTCAATGGCACTTTTCACATATTTTTCCCTGTCGCCCGGCAAAAGCGCGGCGTTTTCCCGCCGCCCCGCCCCCGATCCGTTCCACAAGGCGGGCCGAAGGCGCTGACCGCCCCGTTAAGAAGCTTTCTGGACTCCATGCCGCTTTCGTCCGCCCTCCCTTAACGGGTCCGCTTCGATCGGTCCAGCCTCCGTACGCCTGCTGTGTCTCTCCATAAACCACAAAACTTGTCCTATTTTGCATTGACTTCTCCCCCGCAATTCAGTATGATAAAGGACACACTGATTTTCACACAAAGGAGATACAACTATGCTCACCCTGGAATCCTTCAAGGCGGCCCGGAGCGTTCTTCAAGCCGTGTTGCGTCCCACGCCGCTGATTCACTCCCCCTATCTGTCTAAAAACTGCGGGAATACGGTCTACCTCAAGCCAGAGAATATGCAGGCCACCGGCGCCTACAAACTCCGGGGGGCCTACTATAAAATCAGCACCCTGACCCAAGAGGAGAAGGACCGGGGCCTGGTGACGGCCTCTGCCGGCAACCACGCCCAGGGAGTGGCCTATGCCGCTCAAGCCGCTGGAGTGGCGGCCACCATCGTCATGCCCACCACCACCCCCCTGGTGAAAGTAAATAACACCAAGGACTATGGCGCCAAGGTGGTCCTTCACGGCGAGGTCTTTGACGACGCCGCCGAGTTGGCCGCCCAGATGGCCCAGGAGGAGGGGCTCACCTACGTCCACCCCTTCAACGATCTGACTCTGGCCACCGGCCAGGGCACCATCGCCTATGAGATCTTCCAGGATCTGCCCGACGTAGAGGCAATTTTGGTGCCCATTGGAGGGGGCGGCCTGGCCGCCGGGGTGTCCACCCTGGCCAAGCTGCTCAATCCCCATGTGGAGATCATTGGGGTGGAGCCTTCCGGGGCCGCCTCTATGAAGGCCAGCTTGGAGGCGGGACACGTGGTCACCCTCCCCGCCGCTACCACCATCGCGGACGGCGTGGCGGTGAAGACCCCCGGCGATCTGGTCTTTCCCTATGTACAGAAAAATGTGGATCGGATCATCACCATCGACGACAGCGAACTAGTAGAGGCCTTTTTGGACATTATGGAGCGGCACAAGATGGTGGTGGAAAACGCTGGTCTGCTTCCGGTGGCCGCCCTGCGCCACCTGGGGTATGAGGACAAAAATGTGGTCTGTGTCCTCTCTGGCGGCAACATGGACGTAATCACCATGTCCTCTCTGGTCCAGCACGGGCTGATTCAGCGGGGACGGATCTTCACCTTCGCTGTCCAGCTTCCCGACCGCCCCGGTTCCCTGCTGTCCGTGGCCCAGATTTTAGCCGCCAACAATGGAAATGTCATCAAGCTGGAGCACAACCAATTCGTCAATATCAACCGTCAGTCCGGCGTGGAACTGCGGGTCACCTTGGAGGCCTTTGGCCATGAGCACAAGCGGCAAATTTTAAACGCCCTCCAGGCCGAGGGCTTCCGGGCTATGGAGGCGGACACCGGCGACTTTTACAACTGAGCGTTTCCCTCCTGCCAGGGGATAACAACATCTGAAGCCAAAGCAGGAACCGTCTCCCGTCCCCCCTTGCCCATAGAAATTCCTCCTCTTGCCGGCGGCGCATCCTCGCCCGGCAACTGAACCGGAACGCTCCGGCCATAGCGCGCCGGGGGAGTGCGTCAAAATCGACACACCTAACTTCTTCGATATACGCCCCCGCCGGCTCCCATCCCGGCGGGGGATTTTTCTGGGCTGCAACAGTCAAAGCCACCGGCTAAGCCGGTGGCTTGAGTAAGCCCTTATAGGGCTTATTACAGTCAACGCCCCTTAAGAGGCCCCGAAAGGTAGCCGACTGCATTGCTTTTACGGTCCGCCCCTTGGGGGACAACAGCCAGTTTTTCGGCTTTCTGTTGTCCTGAGCCCAAAGGCGCAGTGCGGACAGCTCCTATCGATACCGCCGCTCAGCCTGAGGAAGAAGAAGCATTTCTTCCACAGTAGTCACCCCTCAGCGGGAATGTAATGATAGGACTTCAAGGGGATTTCCTAAAAGCAATCATCTTCTTCCCCTTCACACGAAAATTCGTCAGTAAAAAATCTTCCACTATATATGGGATTAAAGCAACTGCCAATCGCTAACGCAGAACATCTGATCTTTAATATATCGTTTTCTGAATCTTCTGTAAGCTCTCTAATAATAGCAAAAACTGTCGCAACACGTCTCCCGGTTAAATGATTATATTTCGCAGAAGACGAAGTGCAGTACCACGCGTCGTAAAGGAATTCTAACTGTATGCCTTGCGCACGCCTGTATCCGAAACGAAGGTCTTTCTTTTTGATATCAGAATCTTTAAAATAGAACGCTCCTTGCAAGACAACAAAATCTCCCGGTCTGCACAGTGAACGGATCGTAGATCTTTTCCATAGAAAGTTCAATATTTTGAACGGGAGAAGTGGAGTCATTTTTAGGAATATATCCCGTATATAACTTGATAAATACATCCCTTCCATCATGTCCAGCCAATATTGTTTGGGCTTGTGCGGCCAACGGTCTACCGGTGTTATATGTCCTTCACCGTCAACATAGCCGTGGGAGAAAAGATATGGATATGTTCGAATGCTATCATAATCAATATCTAATTGAGATGATAGCTCAAAAATTCGATGCAGATTAAAGAAATCCCAACATGCAAAATTCTTATCAAATAAACTGCAAATTGTATCGCGATCCAGCATCTGTACTTCTTGCAGCCATTGTTCTTTTATAGAGCGAAGGCGTTCTGGCGTCAATGAAAGTGTTAAATCATGTTTAGTATGGGCTTCATCATGGTGGTTCGGACAAAGGACAACCAGATTTTTCTTTTTATGCGAGCGGCTTTTTTCCCAAGGTTCAATATGGTGAATCACAATGGGTTTCGATGAATCTCGACAGACGCAGCAACAAAAGCGAGATTCAAATAAAAGTTCATCCAGTGTTGCTGAATCAATAGGAGGACGGGATTCAGACCGAATATTTTTAATAAAATCATCACCGAGATTGAGGGCACTCAATTGTGATTTGCTCATCTGCTTCAGTTTAGTTAAAGTCAAACCTTGATTCACTAATTGTATCGCTTTATCAGAAGCAATTCCGCGGGCAACAAGAGCTTTTGCGGTTTGATGCAATTTCAAAGGATTCCCCCCTCATGCACAAAAAATAATGTTCAAATTATCAGCTGAGTTTTATCTTACCACAGGAATCAGACAAAATCCACATAAATTCGATCGGACGGCAATCAAATAAAAAGGGTGAGTCCTATCAGAACTCACCCCTGGTCCGAGTAGTGCGACTCGAACGCACGATCTCCACATCCCAAATGTGGCGCGGTACCAACTCCGCTATACCCGGCTATTTTATTTTTTTGCATCATAGCACAACAAGAGGAAAAAAGCAAGTCTTTTCTGTCCTCAGATACCCCTGAATTTTGAAAAAACACCGTTTCAGCGGGAGGCACTCTGTAAAGCAGTGTCTCCCGCTGCATACGCCACGGCTCAACGATTCTGGGTTCCAAACCTGGGCCAGGGTCACACCGTCCCCTCGTCCATACAGAAGGTCTCCCGAATCAGGGCTATGATCCTCCTTTCAGGTTCACTGAGGCTCTTACTCCGGCAGCGCACCGCCAGGGTCCACTGAAACAGGGGATCATCCAAAATAAAATAGAACAGGTCGTCCCGCTGAACCGCCTGGCTGTTGATGATATAGAAGGGGGAGAGGGTAAAAACCCCCATGCCGCATGCCGCCATAGAAATGCTGGTGTCCAGGCTCTGGCTGGAGATAAAGCGGATCCCTTTGATGGCGTATTTCCGTTGCAAGCTCTGGGTGTCCTCCCAAATCCTTTGCCCGGGGACTCCAGTAATGATGGTCTGATTTTCCAGCCGCTCCACCTGCAGGGGTTGGGGAGAGAAAATACTGTTGTCTGCCGGATTTTGAATCAGCGATGCCAGGGGATGCTGTTGTCCCACGATCAGCAGTCTGGGTTGACTGATAATCAGTTCCGCGTTGTCCCGCTCCAGCAGAGACAGTTCCTCACCATTATAGACCATCATAGCCAGGTCAACCTGCCCATGGTCCAGCTTTTGCAGCAGATTAATGTGGATCTCCTCCACAAGCTGGAGGTGGATGTGGGGATATTCCTGCTGAAATTTGGGAAAAACTCCTCGGGTCAGGAACGGGCTGGTGATGGAACCGGCACCGATACGCAGCGTCTGCTCCTCCTGACAAAGCAGCGCGGAAAACTGCTGCTCGTAGCGGCTGTTCAGCTGCTGCGCCTCCTGAATGTAGGCCAGGAAACATTCTCCCAGGGCAGTTAGGGCAAGACGGTCCGTCTTGCGCTGGAATAGTTCTCCACCCAGCCGCTGCTCCAGCCGGGACAAAAAGCGGCTGAGGGAGGGCTGAGAGATATAGAGCTTTTCGGCGGCCCGGGATATATTCCGCTCATTGGCGATGGCCTGAAAATACTGCATGGTGCGCTCATCAAACAACATAGCGCCCCCTCCCTTCTGTGAGAACCGGCGCCCTCCTCTCCATCTCTCCAAAAGGGGGCGCACAAATTCAGATCATCATCCATCCCTGTCCTGAAAGTCCCAACTCTTTTTCGTGTTCCCGCCCCCTGCGGGGTGGGAATTACAAGGCTGTTTTCCCCCGGAGGAACACAAAAGCGAATTGGGAGTCCCGAAGAAGGATGATGACCCTTGCTTTTGTATCCTACAAAAGCAAGGGTGCCATCATATTATGGCACCCTTGACGGTGTATTCCGCGTATGGTTACAGTCCGGTCCAACCGATGGACTGAAGGATGGTCAGGCTGACAATAGACAGTACAATCTGACAGCCCAGCAGAGGGAGCATCCACTTGGCGTAACGCGCCCAGTCCGTCTTGGAAACCGCCAGCGCACCCATCAGGGTGCCGGCAGTGGGGAACAGACAGTTAGAGAATCCGTCGCCGAACTGGAACGCCTGCACCGCCACCTGACGGGTGATGCCGGCCAGATCGGCCACCGGGACCATCAGGGGCATAACAGCCGCCGCCTGACCCGAGCCGGAGGGGATAAACAGGTTGATGAACAGGTTGGCAATAAACATGAAGTTGGCGCCCATGACAGCACCCATCTTCCCCATGGGGATGGACAGCCAATACACAATGGTATTCAGGATGTTGCCGTTGGCCAGGATGATGGAGATGCCGTTGGCAAAGCCCACGATAAAGGCCGCATTGGTCATCTTGGCACAGCCGGCAATAAAGGTCTTGGTGGTGCCGTCCACGCCCATGCCGTTGACCAGACCCACGAATACAGCCAGGATAAAGAAGGTGGTGCTCATCTGGTCATAGCTCCACTTAAACTTGATGGAGCCCACCAGAATAGCGGCGATGGCCACAACCAGACCCAGCAGGCTGACAGTGTGCCGCCATGTCATGCCAGTGTTGATTTCACCCGACTCACCGTGAGGCATTCCCATATAGTCAGAGGTCTGCATACCAGCCTCATAGTTCAAGCTGCGCTTGGGGTCGGCCTTGACCATCTTCATATAGCGGATGGTGAACCAGTAGCAGATGATAAAGTTGATGATGTTGAGGATAACGCGGACGCTGAAGCCGGAGAACATAGGCAACTCAGCAATAGGATGCGCGGTGCCGATGGTGGAGGCGTTGGCCCAGCCCACGTTAAAGCCAGAGTAGGCGCCCATGTAGACGATCAGGAAGCCGGTGAAGGCGTCGTAGCCCAAGCTATTGGCCAGAATGACGCCAATGGGGACCAGAGCTACCACGGGGTTGGCGAACACGCCGGCGGCGCCGCCCACGGACATGAAAGCCATGACAAGCAGAACCAACACTTTCGTGTTCAGACGCTTGTTGCCCGCAATTTTGCCAAAGGCAGCCTCGATGGAGCCGCTCTTCTGCAAAACTTCCACAGCGCCGCCGCAGAACATGATCATAAACATCAGTTTAGCGGACTTATAGAAGCCCTGTACCACGGCCATCAGCAGCGCCCAAGGGCCCTGGGGTGTGCTTTCCACCACATGGTAAGTACCCGCGATAACTTTATTCAGCGTGCCCACCTGCTCGGTGTCATACTCGCCGGCCGGGACGATCCAGGTCATCACAGCGCAAAAAACCATCAACATAAACAGCAGGGCGCACGTGGTGGGAATTTTAAAGCCTTTTTTCTTTTCCATACATGTTCTCCTCTCTCAATTTCGGAAATATATCTAAGGCCGTCTCTCTTGTTTATCCCCCTCTCTTTCTGGGATACAAAAATTGAACCCCGGCCTGTCCGCGCAACGTGGAGCAAACCGTGCTCCAAACTTTGTCACTTCAAATAGTCCACCGTGTACTGGGCCATAACCGCGGCCCCTACGGAGACAGCCTCCTCAGAGAAAATATTCTTGGGGTTGTGCAGACCGATGCGGGTTTGGGGGTCCTCCGTCCCAGTTCCCACCCGGAACTGCGCCCCAGGCATCATCTGAGAGAAAAGGGCAAAGTCGTCCGACCCGGGGGAGGGGTTGGGAATACTGTAGATGTGCTCCTCACCCAGCACGGTCCCGGCTGCGGCGCGCAGGCGCTCAATGACCTCGGCGTCGTTAAACAGGCAGGGAATCCCCTCCTGAATCTCTACAATCGCCTCGGCCCGCATAGCCTCACAGGAGCAGGAGGCGATCCGGCGGATAGCGTCCCACATCTTGCGCCGCCCCTCCTCATGGAATGCCCGAAGGGTGCCGCCCATCTTGACTTCAGTGGGGATAACGTTGTTGGCCACGCCGCCCTGAATGGTGCCAAAGGTGAGCACCGCCGGCTGAACCGCAGGGTTCTCCCGGGAGACCACTGTCTGCAGCTGCGTGAGCATATAGGCGCTGGCAATCACCGGGTCAACGCAACGGTAGGGGTGCGCGCCGTGGCCGCCGTGGCCCACCACAGTGAGATTAATTGTGTCGGTGGAGGCGTTAGCCGGCCCTGTAATCAGACCGATGGTACCTACGTCGATCTCAGGAGAGCAGTGGAAGCCAATCACGCAGTCACATTTCGGCTCCAACTCCATTATGCCGGCCGCAATGATGCTCTTAGCCCCGGTCCCAATCTCCTCAGCGGGCTGGAAAATCAGGCGGACATTGCCCGCTAATTCCTCTCGCATATCCTGAAGAATGCGGGCAGTGAGCAGCAGACTGGCACAGTGAATATCGTGTCCGCAGGCGTGCGCACTGCCATTGACGCTGGCGCAGGCCAGTCCGGTCTCCTCAGTCAGGGGGAGGGCGTCAATATCCTCACGAATCCCCACTGTTTTGCCCGGCCTGCCGCCCCGGATGACCGCAGTCAACCCGGTCTTTACGCCGTCCAGCTCCTGAATCTCGATGCCAAGGGCGGTGAGTTCCCGGCGGATCAACTCCGTGGTCTGAAACTCCTGATAGCCCAGCTCCGGGTTCTTGTGCAGCTCCCAGCGCAGCTCCATAGCGTGCGGCGCATACGACTGAACCAACTCTTTGACAGTTTTCATTATGTGTCCCTTCCCCTCTGTATATAGCCGACTGCTCTATAATTTTAAGACGTTAGCTTGGTAAAAACATTGTAAATGTACCACGCTAAAATGTAAAATGCTATTTTTGTACCAAGGTATAGCTTTCAAGCTATATCAATTCAGTACTATACATTTTTAGGAATACCCCCTAAGAGAGTTCAGGGCTCCCCGCCTATGCAGTGATTTCATCCACAATGCAGTGCTCAGGTGGCCCAAAGGGACAGTCTGCAAAACTGTTATTTCACCGGTTCAAGTCCGGCCCCTATCTCCAAACGGCAGCATCGTCTAATTGGTCAGGAGACCAGTCGCTCAAGCTGAAAATTGCCGGTTCGAGCCCGGCTCACACAATAATCCCGATTTATTTTTGTTCGTCCTCTTAGTGTGCCCCTAATCACATTGAAAGATGGACTATCTGCTCTCATGCTTTCCCTTGTCAGCACAATCATACCCAAAGCACAGTCATAAATCAAGGATTTACTTGCATCGTGAGTCGTCCAAATCCTATATTGATTGGATATTTTTGCGAAATCGCCAGAGTGACATCTCCGCAACGATTATTTTTCAAGGAGTCAAAAGAAATTAACACTTGACAAAACTTTTGAACTATGCTATCATGCCTCTTGCAGTCAAAAGCTGCTTTATATTTCCGGGTGTGGCGAAGTTTGGTATCGCGCTTGAATGGGGTTCAAGAGGCCGCTGGTTCGAATCCAGTCACTCGGACCACGAAACCCGCAAACCGTTGTAACACAATGGTTTGCGGGTTTTCTGTTTGCTTTTTTTGCACGCTTGATTAGCCGCACAGCACGCTTGATTTTTCAAAAAATTTTGACAAATCAGGAGTGTTGAAAAATGGCTAAAATCAAGATGAAACACAGCGTCACGGTTGCGGACACACTCGCTGGCTTCCTCACTGGAAAGAAAGCGGCGGGGGTCAGCGAAAAGACCCTTGCCACCTACGGACAGCACTTTTCCGCTATCAGTAAGCACCTGTCCCCCTCTATCCCTATTGACGGGCTGAACAAGGCCGATTTGGAGGCCATGATTGCCAGCATGAGGGACGCGGGCCTTGCGGCTAACTCCATCAAAAGCTATACGCGGACGCTCAAATCCTTTTTGTCGTGGTGCAACGAAGCGGGAATTACCCAGCTCAATATCCCACTCTACAAAGCGGAGGAAACGATAAAAGAAACCTACTCGGACGAAGAATTGAAAAAGCTGTTAAAGAAGCCCGACACGAAGAAATGCGACTTTCCCGAATATCGGAATTGGGCAATTATCAATCTCTTACTCAATAACGGTTGCCGCGCCGCCACCATCCGCAATATTCAAATCAAAGATGTGGACATGGACAACAAAGTGATTTATCTGCGGCATACCAAAAATAAGCGGGCACAGGTTATCCCCCTCTGTGAAGCCCTCTGCGGCGTTCTGCGGGAGTATATGCGGGTGCGCGGCGGTGATGGGGATGATTACCTGTTTCCCAATGAAAACGGCTCACAGTTGACGGAGAACGGCCTGCGGTGTAGTATTGCCAGCTATAACAAACGGCGGGGCGTGGAAAAGACAAGTATTCACCTGTTCCGTCACACATTCGCAAAAAAGTATCTGGTGGACTGCGGCGGAAATGCGTTCACGCTCCAGCGGCTTTTGGGCCACTCCACCCTTGACATGACAAAACACTACTGCGCGATATTTGACGCAGACATTACCAAAAACTATGATAGCTTTTCCCCACTGACACAGATAAAAGGTGCGGAGGGCAGTAAAATCAAAATGGGGCGGTAATATATACAAATGGGCGGGGATTATTCCCGCCCATTTTTGAAGTTCACTTTACAAGTTCCATCTGCGTATCACAGTCCAAACAGGCGATATTGACCGTTTTCGTTGCCCGGACGGAATTTCCACAGCAGGGGCAAATATACTTTCTCGTGCTGGACGGGCGCGGCGGCGGGGTGGTATTTGTTCCGCTGTGTCTGCCCGTTCCCGTGATCTGAAACCCGCTGTATTCGTTTCTGTTAATCAAAATGTCGGTCAAGCCGTTTTCAAGGATGAAGTCAAGGAGCGCGTCACTGGGGGAAGTATGTGACCATCCGTATTTGTCGCTGTGCTCCACGTTCAGCCCGTGGGCCTCTGCCGCCGCTTTGAATTTCTTATTATGGTAGGTGTTTCCCCGGCTACAATCCTGTACGCCGTTTTCGTAGTTGAAATAGTGTACCATCTCATGGAGCAAGGTTGCCGCTACTTCCTCGATGGGCCGCGCCAGCGTTCCCGCGCCGATGTTGATTTCATGCGTCCCGCCCAGCTTGGAAACCCAGGTATCCTCACGCAAAGAGAAGTGACCGTATGCGCGGGGCGTGGACTGGATGGTGATGGTGGGCCTTGAAAGTGCGCTTTCAAAAAATTCAGCGTTCAGCAGGTCAAAAATTTTGTTCAGATACCCGGCTACCCGATTATAGCTTGTCAATTCTTTCATGTCTTTTTGCTCCTTTATCTTGATTTTGTGGAGCGGGCAAGCTATAATATCTCTTGCCCGCTCCTTTGCTGGTACGGGTGGGGCCTCTTGCGTGTCTACTTTGGACGGTGTTCACGCAAGGGCCTTTTCTTATGCGCTGATGGAAAAGCGGCGGCTGGAAACGGCTTTCGTATAGGCTTTGTAAACGTCTGGCATGACTTTCTTAAAGGCGGTGGTATCGAACCTGTTGGAGATAACAGAAGTCCAGCGCACGATGTACTGTCCAGCGGTCAATTCCTCTGTTTCCCGCTCCAGCATTTCAGCCTTGATACTGTCCCGGATGGCTTCGGCCTCTGCCCTGGCTTCTTCAATGACGACCTCCCATTCGTTGAGGGCTTCAATCTTGGCAACCAATTCGTTTCTGCTCATGTTCAAATCTCCTTTTGTTTTATTTGGGGTGTTCCCCTTAACTGTCTATATTATAGCACTAATATCTCGTGCTGTCCATTGGCATTTTGCACTAAATATTCGTGCTGTTTTTGTCGATTTTAGCACTTGATTTTAGTGTAAAACGGTGATACAATAAGGACAATGGAAAAGGAGGCGATTTTTTTTGGCAATCCGATACAAAATAGACATAATGGCGCGGCTCAAGGAGCGCGGCTATTCCTCCACACGGATACGGGAAGAAAAGTTAATCGGTCAATCCTATTTGCAACAAATCAGACACGGGGAATTGGTGTCATGGAAAACGCTGGATACCATTTGCGCGTTACTTGATTGTCAGCCGGGGGATTTAATAGAATACGTCAGAGAATAGGAGCGTTGCCGATGTTCCCAGATACAGACTTGCCCCTCGCCCTCATCATGGAGGAAATTTTAGGATGGGAGAAAAAGCCCGACACCAAAACAGACGATGAAGAATAGAGGCGGGAGAGGTTGCAAACCTCTCCCGCCTCGGCGGTCTTAACGAAAGTGATACCCGTCAAGCCAGTCTTTCAGTCTTGCTATGGCGATTTGTATTGCTTCCTCGGCGGCGGGCAACATCATTTCTGCTTGCTGTTCCTCTGTCCCCAGCACACGCCACAAAGCAGAGCGCAGAGCACTTCGCTGTTGCTCATGCTCCGGGCCTGACCGTCTGCTACGAATATAAGCCTCATGCGCCGGGTAGGGGTTCCCGTTGGCGATTGCGGCCCAAATATTAT
>CAPGBJ010000113.1 GCA_948616425.1 uncultured Oscillospiraceae bacterium | reverse complement strand
GATGGGCCGGAGCCTGATGAAGAACGCCTACAACCTGGGCGTGCTGGAGCCTATGAAGGCCGCCATCGAGGACATGGGCTTCAAGCCGGCCAGGATCTTCGACATGGAGCCGGACGCGGGGCTGGGCAACGGCGGCCTGGGCCGCCTGGCCGCCTGCTATCTGGACTCCATGACCACCCTGGAGATTCCCGCCACCGGCTACTCCATCTGCTATGAGCTGGGCATCTTCAAGCAGCGGATCATCGACGGCAAGCAGCAGGAGCTGGCCGACAACTGGCTGGGCCTGGGCGATGCCTGGCTTATCCCCAAGATGGAGGAGGCCGAGGAGGTCCGCTTCGGCGGCCAGATCATTGACCGCTGGGAGAACGGCACCAACCACCCCGAGCACGTGGGCTACACCGCCGTGCTGGCCATCCCCCGGGACATGAAGATCGCCGGCTACAACACCCACCACACCAACACCCTGCGCCTGTGGGACGCCAAAAGCCCCCTGCCGGTGGACATGTCCCTCTACTCCCGGGGCGAGTATTTGAAGGCGGTGGAGCAGCAGGCCATGGCCGAGGTCATCGCCAAGGTCCTCTACCCCGACGACAACCACGCTGAGGGCAAGTCCCTACGCCTGAAGCAGCAGTACTTCTTCGTCTCGGCCACCATCCAGTCCATCGTCCGCCAGCACAAGGCCCAGTACGGCACCCTGCGCAACTTCGCCCGGAAACATGTCATCCAGATCAACGACACCCACCCCACCCTGGTCATCCCCGAGCTGATGCGCATTCTGCTGGACCAGGAGGGCTACGGCTGGGACGAGGCCTGGCACATCGTCACCGACGCGGTGTGCTACACCAACCACACCGTATTGGCCGAGGCCCTGGAACGTTGGCCTCAGAAGCTGATTGAGACCCTTCTGCCCCGCATCTGGCAGATCCTCACCGAGATCGCCCGCCGCTACCAGACCGAGCTGGAGCGCCGCTACGGCGGCGACACCGGCAAGGTGGGCCACATGGCCATCATCTGGGGGGGCGAGGTGCGCATGGCCAACCTGTGCGTCTGCGCCTGCCAGGCCATCAACGGCGTGTCCGCCCTCCACTCCGAGATTTTAAAGCGGGATGTCTTCCAAGACGCCTACCAGGCCGAGCCCGGCAAGTTCAAGAACGTGACCAACGGCATCGACCACCGCCGCTGGCTGTCCCAGATCAACCCCAGGCTGGACGCCCTCATCCGGGACTGCACCGGCGGGGACCGGTACCTCCTCCACCCCGAGGCCCTGCGGGACTTTGAGAAGGCGGCGGACGACATGGCCGTCCTCCAGCAGCTGGAGGACATCAAGCAGGAGAACAAGCGCCGCTTCGCCGCCTGGGTGGCCCGGGAGTCGGGCGTCACCCTGAACACCGACGCCATCTTCGACGTACAGGTGAAGCGCCTCCACGAGTACAAGCGCCAGCTGCTCAACGTGCTGCACATCATCCACCTGTACAACCAGCTGCGGGACAACCCCAACATGGAGTTCACCCCCCAGACCTTCCTCTTCGGGGCCAAGGCGGCCCCCGGCTACCACGTGGCCAAGCAGATCATCCAGCTGATCAACTCCCTGGCCGCCCAGATCGCCGCCGACCCCATCTGCAAGGACCGCCTTCAGGTGGTCTTCCTGGAGAACTACCGGGTCTCCCTGGCGGAAAAGCTGATGCCCGCCTCTGAGATCTCCGAGCAGATCTCCACCGCCGGCAAGGAGGCCAGCGGCACCGGCAACATGAAATTCATGATGAACGGCGCCCTCACCATCGGCACCCTGGACGGGGCCAATGTGGAGATGCACCAGCAGCTGGGGGATGAGAACATCTTCCTCTTCGGTCTGACCACCGACCAGGTGAACCAGCGCAAGCGGGAGGGCTACCGCCCCCACGAGATCTACCTCCACGACCAAAACTTGAAGCGGATTCTCGACCAGATCACCGCCGGCTTTGCCGACAAGGTGGCCTATGGCGACCTGTCCAACCGGCTTCTGTTCGGCGCGGGGGGCAGCCAGGCCGACGAGTACATGCTTCTAGCCGACTTCAACGGTTACCGCGACGCCCACTGCCGCGCCGTGGCCGCCTACGCAGACCGCACCCGCTGGAACCGGATGTCCCTCATCAATATTGCCCGGTCGGGCATCTTCGCCGCCGACCGCTCCATTCAAGACTACGCCCGGGATATCTGGCACGTGCCCACCCGGAAATAAGCGTCCCAACAAGAAAAACCAACAGCCCCCTCCTCCGGGATGGGCTGTTGGTTTTTTTAGGCTGCGTTTATTTCCGAAATCTCCTAGCGTTCGCCACCCCCACCGCCAGGGCCAGCAGGATAACCAGAATTTGAATCAGCATCCCCGTCTCCACCTCTCCTAAGCTCTGACCACTGCGTGAAGCAGCGACCAGACGGACCAGAGGAAGCCGGCCACAAAGATCACGGCCATCATGGGGAACAGCCAGTTGGTGATCTCGTATTTTTCCCAGGGGAGCAGCTGCCCCAGGATCATGGGGGTCATGCAGATGCCCCAGATGATCCACCCCCCTTTGGACCCAAACCGCTGAATCAGCGCCCCGACAATGGTCCCGCCGACGACAGCAGCTACGAAAATCAGCAGCCACCAGTACCAGTCCAGGGTGAAATTTTCCACATACAGCACAGACGCCCGGATTGAGACCGCCCCGCCCGGCTCCGGTGTGGGCATGGGGATTCCACTCAAACTCCAGCCGTTCATCCCCGCCAGTCTGGTCCACAGGGGGACGCAGAGGAAATGCTCAATGGCGGCCAGGAGGCCAGCTAGGGCCAGGGCAAAGGCGGACTGGAAGGCGCTTAAGCCCAAGATCAGCCCCAGGGCCCGCCTCCGGGTCTGGCCGAAGCGCAGCGCCTGCTCAAAGCTGACGCCTACGTGGGCGATGCCGGCCACCAGGGCGGTAAATCCACCCACAATGGGGAGGAGCAGGCAGGACACGGTGACGCTGGTGCCCGGCCGGGCGAAGTACATGACACCCCCGATGATAATCTGAATCAGAAGGAACACCCCAGCCTCTACCCCCAGGTAGAGAAATAAGTCGTCCAGATTCAGCTTTACTAGCCTCTTGTAAGTCTGAAACATCTCTCTCACCTCACAACATATCGCTGGATCACGCGCCAGATCAGGAATTCTCCGCCTATCGCACCAGCTGCCAGCACGGCGGCCATCGCCTTGGGCAGGGCGGTCCACAGCCAGCCCCACTTGGTATCCAGAAGGTAGTCCATAAGCCCGGTGTCGGCGGAGAGCATCATAAACACCGTGACACCAATCATCACAAAGACGGACAGTGTGACCAGGATGGTCCCAATAATCTTGTTTTTCACCATCACCATTCCGCTGAGGCAGCCCAGCACCATCAGTATCATGCACACCAGAGGGAAGGCCCACAACCGGCCGTCGAACGGGTCCAGCAGGGCCCATTTGTCCCGAATCTCCCAGTTGGCAAGGGCGGGGAAGGCGGACATAAACAGCTGGAGACCCCAGCAGATCACCGCGTAGCAGGCCATATTGGCCTGGATGGCCCAGAAGAAGTCCACCCGCCGGGCCCCCATAGACAGCCCAAGGTTCAGGTTGTTGGTACACATGGAGAAGGCGTACAGGAACAGGCACAGCAGGATCATGGTGGGGAACATGGCGTAGTAGGTCTCGAAGAGGTTGCCCACCCTGGGGTTGTGGGGCACGCCGGTGGCGTAGCAGCCCACGATCACGATGGCGGCAAAGCCGAAGACGGCCCCCAGGTTGACCAAGGAATAGTTGAGGAGAAACCGGAGCGATTTACCCATGGTGCGCCCCCCCTTACTGGGCGTCCCCGTGGCCGCACAGGGACACGAAGACATTTTGCAGGTTCATGGGGGAAATATCCACCTCGGCCTCCTGAGCGGCCGCCAGCTTTCCCACGTTCCCCCGGACGGCCACCGTCTTGTGCCGCCCCATCTGGTGGGTGGACAGGACTTGCAGTCCATTGCACACCCGGTCCACCACGTCCTCCCGGCCGGAGATGTAACGGAATTGGCCCACCAGTTCCTCAGTCTCGGCGTTCTCCAGGATGCGGCCCTCATCCAGAATGATCACCCGATCAAAGACGGAGGCGGCCTCCTCAATGATGTGGGTGGAGACGACAAAGGTGCGGTTGGTCTGGGCGAAGTCCTCCAAAAGAATTTGGTAAAACCGCTCCCGCATGACCACATCCAGCCCGGCTGCCGGCTCATCCAGGATGGTGATGGGGGCCCGGCTGGCCAGAGCGATCAGGATGGTCACCATAGACATCTGCCCCTTGGACAGCTGGGAGATCTTCTTCTTGGTCTCCAGCTTGAACTCATCCAGCAGGCGCAGGGCGTAGTCCATGTCCCAGTTGGGGTAATAGATGGCGGCAGACTTGAGGTAGTGCTTCACCTTCAGGTTGTTGGGCCCGGAAAACAGGGTAGCTTGGAGTTCTCGGGAGAAGCAGATGTTGTCGAGGGCCTTCTGATTCTCCCACACCGGCTGACCGTCGTAGGTCACCTCGCCGCTGTCCTTGGTGTTCTGGGCGGTGAGAATGCCCAGTAGCGTGGTCTTTCCCGCCCCGTTTCGGCCGATCAGGCCGTAGATCTTCCCCGGTTCTATGGTGAGGTCCAGATTGTGGAGGACCTCCTTGTCCCTGTAGGACTTGCACAGGCCCTCGGCCTTCAAAATTCCAGCATTCATTTCCTTTTCTCCTCTCCAATCGCCTGTTGAATCATAGCTGTAATCTCCTCCCCGGTCAGGGCCAGGGAGGCCCCCTCTTTCACCAGAGGCTTGACAAAACCGTCATAAAAGGCGGCCTTTCGCTTCTGCTTCACCCTGTCTCCCGCTCCTTTCGCCACAAACATGCCGATCCCCCGGCGCTTGTACAGAATTCCGTCCGCCACCAGCAGATTGATGCCCTTTGCCGCCGTGGCCGGGTTGATGTTATACCCCCGGGCCAGCTCGTTGGTGGAGGGCACCTGCTCCTCCTCCCGATAGACGCCCCGGAGAATGTCGTCCTCCAGCATCCGGGCAATCTGCAAATAGATCAGGGACTGGTCGTTTAACGTTCCGCGCACTCGATCACCTCCGTGAGCTCTCTCAATTGTTTATTGGTTAACTACTTGTGTAACTAACCATATCACCAATCAAGCTCTGTGTCAAGCGTTTTTTTCATTTTTTATCATAGAACAGCAGCCCCAGAGTACAGATGAACTCCAGGGCTGCTGTCCAAAACAGATTCGGGGATCCCCTGCGGCAGGGGGACAACGGTCTTTTGAGGGATGGGCTGACTACAGTCTAAATCGGAACGAGAAGGAGATATCCTGGTCAGAGCGGATGCGGAAGGCCTCTTCCACATCGCTCCCCCAGCTGTCAATCCCGCCCACACCCCGCATGGCGCCGCACACCGTCACCACCGTGCGGACGGGCAGGGGCAGTTCCTCCCGGTGGGCGGCCTGGTCCAGCTGCTGCGGGGTGTAGGGGATGGCGGAGAAGGCGAAGGGGGCGTCCACCATCTCGATGGTCAGTCTCTGCCCCCCTGTCATGCACAGGCGGGCCGCCCGGGTATCCACATGACAGCCGCACTCCTGGGGAACCAGATAGTGCGGAATGTGGGGCGACTCCTGGTGCCATCCAAAGCTGGCCCCCCGCTTGCGGTCCGGGTAGGTCTCGCCGGATAGGCCCAGCCACTCCACCCGCTCTGCCGGAACCGGCAGGGCAAAGCGCAGCCCAAAGAGAGGCAGCTCGGGCCGCCCCGGCCGGCCGCAGTAGTGGAGCGCCGTCTCCATCCAGCCGGCGTGATCCACCGTATAGACCACCTCTGTGCGCAGATCGGGTATAGCGGGAGTCGAATAGATATAGCGAATGGAGACCTGCCCCTCATCCTCTGACAAAACGCACAGCTCCTCACAGACCTGCCAACGATCTGCCCCACTCCACACGGCGCTCTCTGCCCCAAAGCCGCAGCCCAGGTCGTTTTCAGTGGGGGCCCGCCAGTAGGCCGGGCGCGGAGCCCGCCACAGCCACTCCTGCCCGCCGGACAGGAGGGAGACCGGCCCCCCCTCCGGGTAGGAGAACAGAAGCTGAAAGCCCTCGCCCCGCACCCCCAGCGCGCCATCCCCGTGGACAACGCGCAGGGGGAGGGTCCTCTCTCCCCCCGGGGACAGACAGGCGTCCCGCCGCCTATTGGCCCTGTCGTGGGCCGCCCGCTCCGCCGGGCTGGCGTACCAGTAACGGACCTCCTGCATAGCCGGCTTCTCGGTCCCGTCCGCAAAGACGATGCCGTTGCCGCTGAAGGCGTAGTCGGTCTGCCGCTCGCCGAAGTCTCCGCCATAGCCCAGGACCCGGCGGCCCCGGCAGTCGGTGCGCCACAGGGCCTGGTCCATATAGTCCCAAATAAAGCCCCCTTGATACTGGGGGAACTCCTCCCCCAGGCGTATATACCGCTCCATGCCGCCCAGGGAGTTGCCCATGCTGTGCATATACTCGCATAGGAGGAAGGGTTTTCCCTTGCCGCCCTGGCTCCCCTCCAGGTAGGCCCGCACCTGCTCTGGCGAGGCGTACATCCGGCTCTCCACGTCAGAGATGTCGTCAAATGCCCTGTTGTGGAACACCCCCTCGTAGTGGACCAGGCGGCTGGGGTCCTGGGCCCGGAAGTAGTCGGCCATGGCCAGGATATTTTCCCCGGCATAGGACTCATTCCCGCAGGACCAGAAGAGGATGGACACGTGATTCTTATCCCGCTCGAACATGGATTGAGCCCGGTCCAGCACACAGTCCCGCCACTGGGGCAGACTGCCCGGCACGTTCCAGGAGGGCTCCACCTTCCCCAGCTTCTGCCAGGAGCCGTGACTCTCCAAATTGGCCTCATCCATCACATAGATTCCATGTCGGTCGCACAGGTGGTACCAGAGGGTCTGGTTGGGGTAGTGGCAGGTGCGCACCGCGTCGATGTGATTTCGGCGGAACACCTCTATGGCGGCCTCCATCTCCCTGGGGCCAATGGCCCGTCCCCGCTCCGGACTCCACTCGTGGCGGTTGACGCCGTTGAAAACAATCCGTTCCCCGTTAAGGAGCATCAGCCCATCCCGCTTTACAAAGCGGCGAAAACCGATGGAATAGGGGACCGCCTCGGACACAGCGCCCTTTGCAGTGATCAGCGTCAGCACCACCTGGTACAGCTCCGGGGTCTCGTGGCGCCAGGGCAGGACCTGTTCCAGCCGCAGGGGCCGGGTCCAATAAAAGCCGTCCCTCTGCTCCAGGTCCAAAACGCCGTCGAAGCGCACCCCCTGGGCGGGGTGTTCAATGCGGCAGCGGACCGACATCCCGGCGGTCTCGCCCTCCAGCTTAAGGCGAACGGACAGGGTTCCGGTGCGGTTGTCCTCCTCCAGCCCCGCCTGAAGCCAGAGATCCTCCAGGTGGAGGGCCGGCTTTGCCCAGAGGTAGACCGGGCGGAATATGCCGCTGAATCGAAAGAAGTCCTGATCCTCTATCCACGCCGCGCTGCTGCGCTGGTAGACCTCCACACACAGGCGGTTTCCGGTCTCCCGAATCCAGGCAGTCAGATCAAATTCCGAGGGGGTAAAGCTGTCCTCGGCATAGCCCACAAAGTGCCCGTTGAGCCAGAGATAAAAGGCCTGTTCCACCCCCTGAAAGCTGATGCACACTTGTCGTCCCCGCAGGCCGGGCTCCAAGTCGAAGGTCCGCACATAGCTGCCCACCGAGTTATTCTCCCAGTCTATCTCAGGGGGGCGCAGCTGTGCCCGCCCGTCCCAGGGGTACAGGGTATTGATATATTGGATCTGCCCATAGCCCTGCAGTTCGATGTGTCCGGGCACCTGAATGGCGCCAAGGGCGGCGTCATTAAAGTCCTCCCGCCAGAATTGCGCCGGCCGCGCGGAGGGGGCGCGGCTCCAGAGAAAGCCCCACTGTCCGTCCAGCGACTGGCGCAGAGAACTCTCCCCCTGCTCCAGTTCCTGGAGGGAGGCGTAGCAAACATGATCGGAGTGGGCCTGGAGGCGGTTCACCTGAAATACAGTGGGGTCGGTCAGCCACTTTAGATCCGCCTGGAGGGTAGTTTCTTTACACAAATCAATTCCTTCTCTCTTTCCCAGTGATATGCCGCCCGAGGAAGTCGGACAGTCACCCGCGGCGCAGTTCGGTCCATATTGTAACCGTGCGGCACACCGCCCATGCAGCCGTCCTTGTCCTGGCGGTCAAAGAAAACTTATTCCCTCTGCTGCCGTCTGGCAGTAGAGGCAGTCCGCTCATAAAGATTTTAACAAATGTCTTGATTTTTTGTCAAATGTCTGATATCCTGAATAGGCCCTGTCGTGAAGTGGTGGGGCCATATGGGCAGCGGTATCGAAGTGGTCATAACGGGGCTGACTCGAAATCAGTTTGGGAGCAATCCCACGAGGGTTCGAATCCCTCCCGCTGCGCCACCTCGTCGGAGCAAAGTCCGCTTTGCTCCGACGATTTTTTATCAAAATCGTCATCCGCTCCGCTCCCTTGCTCCTCCTCTCCAAATCGAACCCGCTGCGCTGGGCTTCGATTTGGTTTTTCACCTAGACCTGAAAGAGGTTCGGTTTTGACTGTTCTCTCTACCACGTCGAGGCAAAGTCCGCTTTGCTCCGACGATTTTTTATCAAAATCGTCATCCGCTCCGCTCCCTTGCTCCTCCTCTCCAAATCGAACCCGCTGCGCTGGGCTTCGATTTGGTTTTGAGGCAGATCGGAGAAGTTCTAGAGAAAGGTCCTCCAGCGGCGCTGGAGGACCTTGCAATTATAGCCCGTTTACAACAAAATTGGGTCTCTGTCCCGCTGCCAACAGCTGGACAGAGCGCCACATATTGGCATGTGCCCTGCGGAACGAGCCCCCTGTGATGCCGCCCAGATGAGGGGAGTAGACCGCCCTATGGGCAGCCTCCGCAGGCAGGTCCACCAGAGGGTGGTCCGCCGGAGTGGGCTCCGGGTCCAGGGTATCCACCGCAATGCCCCCCAGGCGGCCGTCTATAAGCGCCTGCCGGACGGCCAAGTTGTCCACCAGCTGGCCCCGGGCGGTGTTGACCAAGATGGCCCCCGGTTTGATCTGGGACAGGAACGCCCCGTCTATCATATGGGTGGTGTGTTCGTTGACAGCGCAGTGGAGCGACAGAATATTACACCGGCCGGCCAGCTCCTTCAGGGGCAGATAGGACACGCCCAGCTCCGCCTCCAGCTGGGCCGGGCGGCGGTGAGCGGTGTAGTAGAACAGCTCGCACCCGAAGGGCCGCAGCAGCCGCGCCGTGGCCTGTCCAATGTCCCCAAAGCCGATCAGCCCCACGGCCTGTTCCCCCAGCTCCGGGGCGCTGGACACCATAAACCGCTCCTTGAAACCGATCTGCTCCCCCGCCTTGACGGCCTGATGGCCAGCCGCCCCGCAGCGCAGGATCATCAGCATCAGCATCACCGTATGTTCCGCCACAGAGACGGCGTTGCACCCCTTGTTGTTGCACACAAAGATTCCCCGCTCTCGGGCGGCATCCACATCAATGGCGTTGAAAGCCACCCCCTCGGAGTGAATCATTTTCAGCCCGGGGAGGGCGTCCATGATCTCCCGGCCCACCGGGGTGATGGCGTCAGCAAAGATGACCTCGGCGTCCGGGTTGGCCTGCGCCGCCTGGAGCGTGGACTGGTGGGCGCCGCTGAATACCAGTTCCACGGCCAGTTCACTCACAAAAGCCGGGGTGTAGAGGTCGTAGCGGGCCCTGGGCCCGTAGATCAGAATTTTCATAAAGCCTCCTTACTGGTCGGGTGCGGACTCTGCGCCCCGGAGATTACAGCTTGGCCTCCAGCGCAACCCAGCCGTTTTTCTCCCGCTTTTTGACCAGAGCAAGACCCGCCTGCCGCAGTGCCGCCTCCACCTCGCGGGCCCGGGTGTCGATGATGCCGGAGCAGAGGAATACCCCGTCCCTCTCCAGCAGGGCCGGCACCTGGGGGGCCAGCGGGATGATGACGTCAGCCACGATGTTGGCCAGCACCAGATGGTATCTCCTCTGGGCCAGCTCTGCCGACAAAGAGGGATCGGAGAGCACGTTGCCCGCTCGGACGCAATACCGGTCCCGGCCGATGCCATTGAGAGCGGCATTCTCATAGGCCACATCCACCGCCTTGGGGTCGATATCCACCGCCACGGCGCTCTTTGCCCCCAGACACAGCGCGGCGATGGACAAGATTCCGCTGCCGCAGCCCAGGTCCAGCACCTCCCGCCCCGGGACAGTGTGTTCCTCCACCCCCTCCAGACACAGCTGGGTGGAGGCGTGGGAGCCGGTGCCGAAGGTGAGGCCCGGGTTGAGGTAGAAGGGGACCCGCCCTGCTGGAACGGTCTCCTCCCGCATCCACTCGGGCACGACATAGAGCCGCCGCCCGATCTCCAGAGGCCTGTAGTACTTCTGCCAGCTGTAGGCCCAGTCGTTGTCAGCCAAAGGGGTGGCGGCGCACTCCTCCTCCAGCCCCCGCGTGTACTCCGCCAGCTGAGCCCGGCCGTCGGCGTCGTCGGTAACGTAGAACTTGACCCGGGTGACCCCCTTCATCCGGTCCAGCAGTTCCTGGTCTACATAGTCCCAGTACTGCTTATTCTGCTCCAGAAAATCCAGAAAGTCCTTCTCATCCTCAATGACCAAGCTGTCCATCCCGGCGGCGGCCAGTTTGGCGCACACCTGGTCCAATCTGTCGGGAGTGGTGCTGACCGCCACTTCCAACCACTTTATCTCTTCCATCCTAACACGTCCATTCTATGTTTCCCCCCGCTCTTGAAACCAGGCGTCCTCGGGCAGGTCGTTCCAGCAGAACAGCAGCCGTTCCGCGTACAGTTCCAGGGTCATAAAGCCCTCTGGGCCGTCCGGAATATCCGATTCATCGCAGTACAGACCGCCATCGGCATCCAGCGAAAGTACCCCCGTCTCCGGTTTCCAGTCGTGGGCCAGCACCTCGATACTCATCCCGCCGCCGAGGAACATCTCCTTGGTCAGGGGCACTTCCGGGAGCTCCCGCTTTGTCCCGTCCGGCCATAGCTCATAGCAATTGCGGTAGAACGCCCCATCTAAAAAGCGCCAGTTCTTCAGTACAAGTGCCGCCGGGCCGGTGTTTCGGTGCCGGCCTGTGGGGTTACAGGGATTTTCCTTTTCCACATCGAAGCCGTCATCGGTGAAATAAAGGACCAGGTCTGCCCCAACCTCTTCTGTCTTGGTAATACAGTGGTCGTGGAGGGAGATGGTCTGCCCCTCCTCCGAGCAAAATTTCCAGCTTTCTGCCATGGCTTTACCGGTTGGTTCCGACATAGAACAGGGCCACGGTACCAGGGCCGGAGTGGGCGCCGATGACAGGCCCCACATAGTTGATGTAGATTTCCTGAACCCCGAAGCGTTTTTTTACCATATCCGCCACCGTCTGGGCATCCTCCAGACAGTCGCCGTGGCTAATAAAGACGGTGAGACTGCCCGAGTCAATGGCGGTCTCCTCCATCCGGTCCACCAGGGCCTTCAGCGCAGCCTGACGCCCACGGACCTTTCCGATGCTGACCAGATGTCCCTCGTCGTCCACGTGGAGAACGGGCTTGATGTGGAGCATGGAGCCCACCACCGCGGTGGCGGCGGAGATGCGGCCGCCCCGCTTGAGAAAATAGAGATCGTCCACAGTGAACTGATGGCACAGGTTCAGCTTGCGCTCCTCGATCCAGTCCCGGACCTCCTCGATGCTGTCCCCTCTCTCCCGGGCCTTGGCGGCGTACCACACCAGCAGGCCCTGTCCCAGAGAGGCGCACAGGGTATCCACGGTGTACAGCTTCCGCTCTGGGTACTTGGCGCTCATCTCCTCCACCGCCAGGCGGGAGGAGTTGTAGGTAGTGGACAGGCCGGAGGAGAAGGCCAAAATCAGCACATCCCGGCCCGCCTGAAGCATGGGCTCCAGGGCCTCGGTGTACTGGGCCACATTGACGGCGTTGGTTGTCGCCCCATCCCCCTTCCGCAGTCGCTCATAGAACAGGTGGGGGTCCATCTCCCGGTTGTCCGGGTAGTTGTAGTAGGTGTGGTCGTCCAGCACAAAGCCCAGAGGGAGAACCTGCACATCCAGCTCCCGGACCAATTCGGCCCCTAGGTCAGCTGAGGAATCGGTGAGAATCACAAAGTCAGACATAAAGAATGCTCCTTTTTACAAGGCAGAGGCCGCCCCCAGCGGTCTGCTGCTGATATATCGGTCTGAAACGCGGACTGGCGGGGAGATTGGCCTAGGCGCCGTTTGGGCGCTTTGATATGTTTCAAACAAGCCCTAGGACTTATGCTTTGATTTCTCCTCCTGCGGCTGGAGGATGCTCAAAATCCGCTGGCAGGCCAGTTGATTGGCGTAGCTTCGCACCGCGAAATCCAGGGCCATCCGGGCCAGATCTTCCCTCTGGGACTCCGGGTTGATGGTCTGGGCTGTATCTGTAAGGGCCTGGTCCAGGGCCTGGCAGAAGTAGCCATACAGCTCCGGCGGGGATTTTTTCGTGGCCCGGCCGGCCCCCAGCAGGGCGCCGATGTCCCGGACAGACAGCACCTGCTTCAAAGCCACCACCGCCGTGAGGTAGCCCAGGTGAATGGGCCCATACCGCTTGCCCTCCGCCCGGGGCACCAGCCCGTCTTTGATATAGTTGTTCACCATGGCCGAGGTGAGGGCGTTCCCTTCGTCAAACCGGATCAGCTGCCGAGGCATATAGGAGATCAGCTGATCCATATACAGGGCGATGTCGGGCAGGTCCTCCCAGGGGGTGGGACGCTCCTGCTCCATGCGCGTTCTTAAATTCTGAAGTTCGTCCATAGCTGGACCTTCTTTCCCAAATATCTGAATCCAGGGCCCGTCTCAGGTTCCCAATATACCCAGGCGGCAACCTTTTCACCGCGATACCTCGCACGTTAGATTATATCACGAAATTTCTTAGATTGTAAAGGGGAAGCGGGGGAAGGTGGAAAGCGTCCCGCCTACCCGGGGACGGTCACGGCCTCTGGTCTGATTCGATCCACCGGCGCAGCCGCTCCAGGCTGTTTCGGTGGTCAATGGAACGCAGACGGGGAAACGCCCGGAGCAGCCGGCGGCGTCCAAAAAACTCCCCCTCGTGCAGAGCCCGAACCGATGCGCGCCACTCCTCCAGCTGAAGCCGGACCTGGGCGCGCTGCTCCTCCCGGCGCTGTTCCCAGTTCTCCAGGTCGTCGGCCAACTCCGCCCGGCGCAAAGCCAGCTTAAAGGACAGCTCCTCGATGTCCTCTCTCCAGCCGGCCCCCCGCTCGGCGGCCTCCAACACCCGGTCGGCCAGATTTTCCCCAAACTCGTTGGACGCCTCCTTGATTTTAGCGGCCAGCTCATCAATCTGGGCCAGGCGGCGGTTCAGTTTGACAATGGTAGACACTGTGGCCGCCAGATCTACCGCCATCACCGCCCCCAACACCGCCAGCAGGGCGACCCCCACCACGTGGGGGATTGTCTTGATTAACAGCAGCACAGTGGGGTGGAGAAGCTTGACCACGAAGAGACAGGCCAAGCCCCAGGCGATAGAAAAGCGGAGGCAGATGTAACCGCTGAGGTTGAAGGGCTGGTCGGAGTAGTCCCACCACCGCTGGTGGAACAGCTTTTCCAGCACAAACCCGGTGAGCCACTCCAGGGCGGAGGTGAGGGCCACCGACCCCAAAAAGAGCACAGGCAGATTTTCTTCCAGCGGCGTCAGACACACCAGGACGATCACCACGCCAAAGCCGTAAACAGGACACACCGGGCCGTTGAGAAAGCCCCGGTTCACAAACTTCCCCGTGACCAGGGCCGCATAGCTCACCTCGGTACACCAGCCCAGGAAAGCATAGATGAAGAATATCCAAAGAAAACGGTAGAACATGGCGTCATCTCCTCCTGCGGAGCGCCTTGGACCTGGCGGTGAGAGGCGTCCAGGCCGAGGGGGCGGCCTGGACCGCCGCCCCGCCGCGGAGGTAGCGCCGCGGTTTTCGTCCCAAAAAACTGTGCTGCTCCTTATGAATTGATGGTATTATACCCGCTTTCCAGGAAAATGTCCAGAGCGGGATTTCACCGGGGAGGATGGGGACCAAAGCAATTTCGCCCCTGGGGCCCAGTCCGGCTGACCGCAAAGACTGACCCCCCTCTCCGCCCCGCTGGACAATTAACCGCACCCCATTTGTCAGGGCGGTCCAACAAATGGGGTGCGGCTGTGCTGCGCGTTGTTCGATTCAGGGGAGGGGCAGCCGGTCCAATATCACCCAGCTGTCCCCGGAGCGGCCCCGGCCGCTGGGGACACGGGGTACAGTCCAAGCCTCCCCCTATATCTCGATCTCCACAGGGGGGCCGAGATGCACCGGACCGCCAATCCAGGCGGAGACCTCCCTGCCGTCCTGGCGGAGGACGGCAGCCTTCACCACGCCGGCGGGCTGGATATACTCCCGGACAAAGAGGCCGTCTGGGGCCCCCTGACTTTGGGCAATAACCGCGGCCAGCGAGCCGGAACCGCAGCTGCCCTCCCACACCAGAGTATCCAGCCTGGGCACCTTGACCAGAGGGGCCATAGTACCCCTTTGCGCGTCCAGGAAAATGACGCCGTAGGCCTCCAGGCCGGCGATGTCCCAAAACAGGGGTTCCGCCCGCCTGAAAAAGTCCAGGCTGGGCGGGACGCCCTCCACCACAAAGTGGGCGATGCCCACCAGGTCCACCAGGGTGCCGGGCTGGCCCCCCGCCCGGGTCCGCTCCACAGCTCGGGGCAGGGGCATCTGAGCTTGGGCTGTCTGCTGGTCCCAGTCAATCTCCACCGTTACCAAGCTGTCACAGCCGCTGACCTCCACTTGGAGCTGAGACAGACCCCCCAGCTGCCGGGCGATCAGCATTCCAAAGGCCCGGGCGGCGTTGCCGCAGAACTCGCCCCCGGCCATCTCCAGCCGGCCTGACCCGCCCTCCAGCGCAGGACAGACAAAGCCCACCTGTTCTGCATCTGTATTGGGCAGCGCCATAAGCCGGGCGGCCAGCCCGGCCCGGTCCCCGCTGGAGACCGGGCTCAGGACGAAGAGGGTGATGTTGCCTGACGGGTCGGCCCGCAGGACCTTCAGCCTCACGGCTTACTGGAAGTCTGGGATATACGCCCGGACGATGTCCAGCAGTTCTCCGCTGCGGACCATCTTTTCCACCGCCTGGATGTCGGGCCAGATCTCCCGGTCAATCTCGTAGAAGTCCACCTTCTCCCGCACGTGCTTGAGCAGGGCCTCGTGGACGGGGGCGATGCCCTGGCCGTGGGTATTCAGCCGGCGGCGAATGTCGATAGCCTGACAGGCGGTGAGCAGCTCGTCGGCCAGCACGGAGAAGGTATTTTGGACAATCCAGCCCGCCTTGCGGCCGGCGGTGGTGCCCATAGACACAATATCCTCTTGGTTGGCCGAGGAGGGGATGGAGTCCACGCTGGCGGGGTGGGCCAGCACCTTGTTCTCCGACACCATGGAGGCGGCGGCATACTGCACGATCATAAAGCCGGAGTTGACGCCGGGCTTGGTGGTGAGGAAGGGGGTCAGGCCGTTGGACAGGGCGGCGTTGACCATCCGCTCGGTGCGGCGCTCAGAGGCGTTGGCAATCTCGGAACAGGCGATCCCCAGGGTGTCGAAGGGGATGGCCATAGGTTCGCCGTGGAAGTTGCCGCCGGAGATGACCGCCTCGTCCTCCAAGAAGATGAGGGGGTTGTCGGTGACGGCGTTGAGCTCAATCTCCACCTTGGCCAGCACGTAGTCCAGGGCGTCGCGGACGGCGCCGTGAAGCTGGGGGATGCAGCGCAGGGCGTAGGCATCCTGTACCCGGTCCTTCTGGCAGTTGTCCAGAATTTCAGAGCCCTCCAGCAGTTTGGCCATGTTGGCCGCCACCAGCATCTGCCCCTTCTGGCCCCGGACGGCGTGGATACGGGGGTCAAAGGCGTTGCGCAGGCCGGTGAGGCCCTCGAAGTCCATGGAGCCGATCACGTCGCCCAGCTGGGCGGCGCAGATGGTGTCGTACAGGGCCAGAGACCCCACGCTGGTCATGGCGCAGGTGCCGTTGGTCATACCCAGGCCCTCTTTGCACACCAGAGTGTCTAGGGTGGCGATGCCCGCCTTGGACATGGCCTCGGCGCCGGACATGAGCTCCCCTTTGTAGTAGGCCTGACCCTTGCCCAGCATGGGCAAAGTCATGTGGGCCAGGGGGGCCAGGTCGCCGGAGGAGCCCAAGGAGCCCTTCTGGGGGACCCAGGGGTGGACGCCGGAATTGAGCATCTCAATCATCATCTGGACCAGCAGGGGGCGCACACCGGACACGCCCACGCACAGAGCGTTGGCCCGCAGGAGCAGCATCCCCCGGACCACCTCTTCCCCGTAGGGCTCGCCGGTGCCGGTGCAGTGGCTGAGAATCAGGTTGGTGGACAGCTGGTTGCTCATCTCCTCGGGCACGGCCACCTTTTGAAAGTCGCCAAAGCCGGTGGTGATGCCGTAGGCCACACGGCCCTCCCCGGCGATCTTCTCGGCCAGGGCCCGGGACTTCTTCATCGCCTCCAGGGCGGAGTCGGCCAGTTCTACCGTGGCGTGGTAACGGGCCACCGCTACAAAACTCTCCAGCGTCAGGCTATGGCCGTCCAGGACGACATGCTTCGTTTCCTTGGGATTCATCATGGTTATCAGTCTCCTTCTGTCAGATCAATTTATTTTTTCAGCGCCGAAGACGCCGAGAACTTACAAAGGTGAACGCGGCCCCCAAAGGGGGGAGGTCCCTTCGAGGGCCGCGGGTGTCATAGCCCCCTGCTCCTGCGGGAGAACCCGCCGGATCTGGGGTTGTCGGTGGCCTGGCGCACCGGGACACCGGGGTGCTTTTCCCGGGCCAGAACCAGGATGTCTTGCGTGTCCCGCCGGGTGAAAAAGAAACGTTTGCTGGCGTTGCCATGTCCAAAATGGAGGGCGATCACCTCCGGGTGGTTTCGATCCTCCACCACGATGGCGTTGATCTCTGCCCAAGGCCAGAAATTATAGTTGGTGGTAATCTTCATCTGATAGAAAATCTCCAGCCCCCGCTCGGTCACCGCTATATCCTTTTTCGTCACCAGGGTGAGGGTATAGAGCACGCCGAAGATCAGGGCGATCTTAAAGCGGGTGAAGATACCGCCCACCAGCAGAAGGATCACCATAGCCCAGCAGGCATAGATGACATAGGGTTTCCGGGGCTTCAGCTCCCGGGGGATGTAGATGGGGCCGGTCAGATCAGCCCAGGGGAGAGGTTTTGCGCTCACAGGCAGGTTCCTTTCTTCGCCAAATGGATTTTGGCGTCCGCTCCCCAGAGGGGAGCGAATTTGTTACAAGCAGTTACAGCAGTTCTGGATCAGGCGCTGATCTTGGGGGCCTTGCCGGCGGCCCGGCGGGCCTCCAGCGCCTTGAGGGCCCTCTCGTGGGCCTCGGCGGGGGCGGCGGCGGGCTTGCCGGCGCAGGTCTTGCCCAGGATATTGGTGTAGGAGCCGTCAGCCCAGAAGATGTTGCGGCCCAGATAGGCGGTGATGGCGGCGTAGATGGGGTTGAGCAGGTTCACAAAGGCGAAGGGGAAGTAGGTGAAGGGGCTCATATTGAAGACGCCCTGCTGATAGGCGCCGCAGCCGGTCCAGGGGAACATGGCGGCCCACAGGGTACCGCAGTCCTCCAGGGTGCGGGACATCATGTTGCGGCTCAGGCCCAGCTCGTCGTACTTCTCCACATACAGGGGGGCAGGAACGCCGATGCCCAGGAACTGGTCGCACATGGTGGCGTCGCAGAACAGGGAGGTGGCCATGGTGGCCAGGATCAGGCTGCCCACGGAGTTGATCTTGTTCTTCAGCTTGCCGAACAGGGCCTCGGTGCAGCCGCAGCGCTCCAGAGCGCCGCCGTAGGCCACGGCCAGGAGGATCAGGTTAATGGTCCACATGGTGTGGTCCATGCCGCCCCGGTTGAGCAGGCTGGAAACCGTTTCATAGGCATTGGTCATTTCGCCACTGGGAGCAAGGTAAGATGTCAGATTCATCGCGGCAACCTGGGCTTCCTCAAGGCTGAAGCCGTAGCCATAGTGCAGCATGGCGAACAGGTCGGCCAGGGTGCCCACGCCCTGGAAGATCACGGCGAAGATAACGCCGGTGAACACCGAGATGGCAACGCCCACCAGGCCGGGCAGCTTCATGATGCAGGCCCCGATGACCACCAGGATGGGAACCAGCAGGAAGGGATTGATATTGAAGCCCTCGGCGATGACCTTCTGGATGTCAGTGGCCACGGTGGGGTCGTAGTTACCGTTGCTGATTGCCACGCCCAGGATGGCGTAGGCGACCAGAGCGATGACAAAGGTGGGGGCGGTGGTGGACACCATGGCGGTCACGTGGTCGAACAGGCCGGTCTCAGACACGGCGGCGGCCAGGTTGGTGGTGTCGGACAGAGGGGAGAACTTGTCGCCCACATAGGCACCGGAGATGGCCATACCAGCGGTGATGGGGGCGGGGATGCCCAGGCCGGCCCCGATGCCCAGCATGGCGATGCCCATGGTGGCGGTGGCGGTCCAGGAGGAGCCGCAGGCCAGG
>CAPGBJ010000112.1 GCA_948616425.1 uncultured Oscillospiraceae bacterium | reverse complement strand
TTTTCCTGTCCGGGAGAAAGACGCTGATAAAAATGGCGTTGATAGCTCCACAAATCATCTACCGTAATTTTTTCAACAGGGTCGGCCAGCATGACTATACGCTTTGGAAACTTCTTTGTGAACGTCCCTTCTGGGGTCTGCCAGTGGTGGAGCTTTTTCTCATAGTCAGCTCTTGCCAGTTGGATTTTTGATTTGCTGTACCGCAAGGAAGCAATTTTTTCGTCTGCCTTCTGCTCCGCCTGCTCCAAAAATTCAATGATTTTTTCCAAGTCGTCATATTCCAAAACCCGCTTGATTTCCTGTAATGGCAGGTCCATCTGCTGCAAGGCGTGGACTGTGTTCAGCCGGACCACATCCTCAGCGGTGTAGTACCGATATTGGGGGCGTTTGTCCACTTTGCTGGGTTTGACCAGCCCAATGCGATCATAGTGACGGAGGGTTACGGTTGTCATTTGGGCCTGCTCCGCCGCCACTCCGCGACACCGCTCACTGCGTCCTTCCAGGCAGTCAACAGGTAGAGAGCGGCATACAGCGCAGGGGAGAACAGAAACAGCAGCGGGACCACGGTGTCAAAGCGTGCCAACGCCGCTCCTGGAATCAGCCACAGCAGCGCCGCCAGTACGGGAAGGAACAGACAGTCCTCCACCCCAAAGAACGCCACGGACAGGGGGACACTCCGCCGTCTGACTCTCTGCTCTACCCCACTCAGATCCACAATGCGCCGGATAGCCTTTTGCCGCTCCTCGCCTGTGGGCATGGGGATTTTTTCACTCATGTGGATCAAACTCCTCTCTGATCCGCCCCAAAAGGCGGTAGTATTGGCTCTTTACCGCCGCCTCCGACTGGCCCAGGTCGGCGGCAATTTCTCCGAAGCTCTGCTCCCCGTAGAGCCTTAGCCGAAACACGGCTTGAAGCGAAGGAGCCAAACCGGACACATAGCCCTCGATCCGCTCCAGCAGTTCCCGGTCATGGATTCGGGAGACAAAGTCCTCCTGAACAGGCAGTTCAATCTCCTCCAACGGCGTGGTCACGGGCCGGGACTGGCGGCGGGCGTCGATGACCTTGTTGGCGGCGATGCGATAGAGCCATGTGCGGAAGGCAGCCTTCTTCGAGTCATAGGTGGGCAGTGCCCGGAGAACCGCAAGGAAGATGCTCTGGGGCAGGTCCATAGCGTCCTCCTTATGCCCGGTCTGACGGTAGACAAAGACGTATATCTCGTTGTAGTACCGCTCCACCAGCCGCTCCGCCGCCTGACAGGAGCCGCTGCGCTGGATGTCCCGTATCCACTTGTTCTCCTGCTCCATGGCCTCGCCACCTTCCCTTATTGATATATTCGTAAGACAGGGTAACATCGTTGCAGAGAAAAGTAAATTTTTTATCTGGTGTTTATGGACGGTAGTGCCTGCTGCCTCATTGACGACCGAGTAACCAATATCGCCCACGCCAGCGCCTATCGGATTATGGACGAAGGTTTTTACACTCTGCTGGAGGAATTGTTTCAGTAGAGCGGTACAATCAGAAGATTACTCCCGCTCCTAGGGCGGGCCCCGTGTCGATGGACTGGGGCCCGTCTGCTTCTATTTTGGATACCTTGTAAATCGAGAGTCGTTTTGCTATAATTTGGATAGAAATTTGAAAATACATTGTGAGGACAGTACCATGGGCGAAGGTAAAAAACTTCAAATCCGCAATAGTACCGTTGATTTTCTGGTTTTTACCAAAGATGCGGAAGAAAACGGCATTGAGGTAAGAGTGCAGGAGGAGAATGTTTGGCTGACACAGAAAGCCATCGGTCAGCTCTTTGATGTAGACCGCAGCGTAGTCACTAAGCATCTCAAAAAGATATTTACGGATGGTGAGTTGGACGAAAATTCAGTTTGTGCATTTTTTGCACAAGCTGCGGGTGACGGAAAAACGTACCGCTATTCTATGCAATCCTGATAAGCGACTTATGGACATAATCTCGCAGTTAGCTGGAGCGGAAGGTTTTTCGTTTATAAAGTACAAAGAACACAAAACAAATTAAGAGAAACATAAAAACGTCTCTTCTATGTTCTTGAAAATTGCAGGTGATATAAAATGATTTATGCTTGTGATAACTGCCACTTCCTTTTCAGCCGCACCGCCGAGCCGGAGCAGTGCCCTGACTGCGGAAAGTATGCGGTCCGTCCAGCGGATGAGGCGCAGCGGCAGGAATATGAAAAGCGACTGAAGGAGCCGCGGGAGATATAAAATGGCTGATACTTCTCAGCGTGAGCGAATCACGCGGTACATACAGGACACCTATGGAACGCAGGCAGAATACCTCTGGGCCGACAGCCCCGGCAACGCGATTTTCCGCCACTCTGCCAGCAAAAAGTGGTACGCCGCCATGATGCGCATCCTCCCGGAAAAGCTGGGCTTAACAGGAGAAGAAGCCCTTGATGTGATGGATATAAAATGCAGCACCATTATGATTGGTTCCCTGCTCTCCACAAAAGGGTTTCTACCGGCATACCACATGAATAAGAACCATTGGACCTCCATTGTCCTGGACAACTCTGTTCCCGATGATCAGATCACGCCCCTACTGGAACTGAGCTATGACAACGTTGCGCCCAAGCGGAGGAAAAGCGTTCTCTGCCGGCAGAGGAATAGGTTCAAAACGCAAGGTCAGGAGGAGAGCGCCTATGAAAATGCCCTGGAGCCGGGAGGCCGTCCGAATCCTCCCTACAAAAATTGATTTGGCCGGACAGCCCTGGTGTCGGGAGGCCCTGTTGCTCCATGTCTGCGGGACCGGTGCTTTGCGCTGGGAAACCCGCGCCTTGCCACCGGAGGCGGACTATTATGAATCGGCCCGCTGCCTCACTCTCCGAGGCACACCGCTACTGTCCGGGCATTTTGCAGCATGTGAGACCAGCGAAAGCCGGCTCTGCACCGGCTGGGGCCTGGATACAGCGGATTGCCCGGAACTGGACGCCCTGCGGGAAACCCTCAACGGCGGTTTTGCCCGGCTGGAGGACACTGTTCCCGCCCTGTCGCCCCTGCTGGAGCTGCTGCGGTCGGGCGTCTATGTGCTTGCTGAGAGCGACGCCTATCCCACCGACGGCGATGGACAATTCTTTTGGGACGTGTCTGACTGCCTGGAGCCTTGCTCTGCCACCGCCCTCGTTTGTCTCTCTGATGATGACTACGACTACAACTACGAATGTGTGCCGCCGGTATTCCTTTACCCCTCCCAGCGGCGGTCGCGGCTGGATATGGAGCGAGTGGACTATTACAAAGAACGCTTCCAACAGGAGGGCTCCCTGCCCCACGGAATCGCCCTTTATGTGGGGGTGGGGATGTCTGTTCTACTGGACGGGCATCACAAAGCCGCTGCCGCGGCTCTGCTGGGCCGGCCCCTGCCCTGCCTGACAGTTCTGCGGCTGGAGCACTATCAACTGCGTCCGCTGTCTGTATCCAGAAGCCAGGAGAAGAAAGCTGGGTGCTTTGGCCCGTTCACAGTGCCTATTGAGGACATGAACGGGATACCGCTGCCGAAAGAGCCCTGGAAGCTCACCGAAAGTTCCTCCCCTCTGCCGAAGGGCCGTCTGGCGGACACGGAACTGCCGGAGACGCTGCTGGCCGCCGGGAAACGCTATCCTACCGCCGAGGGATATGCCTTGGTGTCGGCGGCGGAGATCAGCTATCCCACGGACAAGAATCTGGAAACCTGGCTGGCAGACCCCGGCCTCTACCGTCCCCAGCTGCGGGGGGCGCTGGTGGTTCTGCGGGACCGGGGAGATTCCCGCTTGAAGGATACCGCCCTCCGGTGCGCCGCCGTGGGGGACCAATATTGCAGTCTGAAGGTGGAGGCGTTTCAGGTATTGGCGGAGCTGAAGGGCGACCCGGATGTGGAAGTCTTTTTCATTGACTACTTTGTGGGCCTGGAGGAGCCGCCCAGCATCCACGGCAGCGCCCAGGACTATTTGACACAGATTGCCCACAGCTTTTGGGGCTAAAAGCCTGTTACGATTCAGCGTGTTTCTGATGTGTTCTACTGGAGCCAACATTTATTTCATGTTGGGGGAATAGTATGATTTTTCAGTACGATGAATTAAAAGAATGCGTACAAGAAGATTTTGAACGGTTTTACAATATGGGATATGATGAAAAGCAGATATTCCCAGCTGTTTTGAACGAATATGCACATGGAGAAAATTATTCACCGGCAGAAAATATGTGCATCCATATCTTTTTGGTCCTCAAATATAGAGAAAAGGGGCTCATAACTGAGCCAATAGTTTCAAGAATTAAGCAGTTGCTTTCCGAGGAGTCTTATAGCAAAATCCCATTTGAGTTAGGGGCTGAATCAGAAAAATATATATCAGATTTGGGTTTTATTCTGGATTCTGAGTGATAACCAAGTTCATAAATATGGTCTGCCCCTGTTGCAAACCATTTCAGACGGGAGACGCGCCAAACGTCTCCCGCCGTTTGCTATTCCTCCGAAAAATTTTTTTGGAATGTAAAGGCAAAATAACTCAGCCCCGCGTCTAATGGGCAGAAAGGAGGGGGAACGCTTGACCGAACAGGAGTACATCCGACGGGCAGAATCCTTAAAAGAACAGCTCTACCGCACCGCAGCAGCTTATTTGGGCAGTCCTTCCGACGCTGTAGACGCGGTGGATGAAGCGTTCTATAAAGGCTTTCTTGCCTACCAAAAGCTGCGGCAGCTGGAGTTCTTCGATACTTGGCTCACCCGTATCCTGATCAACGTCTGCAACAGTGAACTGCGCCGGCGCAAGCGGGAGCTGGCCGTGGCTGAGCTGCCCGAAACCGCCCAGGAGGAATTTGACGCCCTGCCCTTGAAGGAGGCCCTGCGCCGTCTGCCCAAAGACCTGCGGGATGTGATCGTCCTGCGCTACTTTACCGGCCTCACCCTGGAGGAGACAGCCCACGCCCTGGATATTCCAAGGGGCACTGTCTCCACCAGGCAGAAGAAGGCCCTTACTCTGCTCCGGCTGGAGCTGACTGACAATTAAAAGGAGGATGCCAGATGGAAAATCGAACTGTAGAATTTCAAGCCATGATGGACGAATTGGCCCAGCCGCCCAAAGAGCTGAAGACCAGCGTGGAGCGTGCCCGGAGACGCGCCCGGCACACCCGGATGTTCCGCCGCTTCACGGCCCCCATTGGAACGGTTGCCTCGGTTGCCGCCTGCTTCGTGCTGATGGTAAACCTTTTCCCCACCTTCGCCCTGGCCTGCTCCAGTGTGCCGGTCATCCGGGAACTGGCGGCCGCCGTTGCCTTCTCCCCCAGCCTGTCCGCCGCCGTCGCCCACGACTATGTGCAGTATATCGGGCAGTCCCAGACGGTGGATGGGATAAAGGTAGACCTAGGATACGCCATTGTGGATCAGCACCAGATGGTATTTGTCTACTCAGTGGATGGGGGCAGATTCTATAGCAGCCCGGAGCTGCTTGATGAAAACGGGGATCATATTGCTGCCGCCTACTCCACATCCAACGTCAAAGGGGATATGAGCGGGCAGGCAAACGGCATGGAGTCCATGATCCTCTCCTTCAGCGCACCGAACGACCTGCCTGAGCGATTCACCATCAATATGTACTTCCTCGCGGAGAAACAGCCGGAGACATCGGCCGCGCCCGCTGCTCCACAGGCATCCTTGGGCGAGTCGATGGAGGACTGGACAGACCCACGGAATGACCCCGGCGTGCTGTGCTTTACCTTTGATGTGGCCCTGGATATGAACCGCATCGCCCAGCCCATCACTGTCCCGGTGAACCGCTGGATAGAACTGGACGGACAGCGCATCCAGGTGGAGCGGCTGGAATATACGCCTACCCGCACCATCCTCTATCTGGGCGAGGATCAGGCTAACACCGCCTGGCTCAAATCGCTGAAATTCCGTTTTGAAGATCAGTCCGGCCGCCGGTATGATGAAAAGGACGGCTCTCTGGTTTCCAGCAGTACACTGGAATCCCCATCCCAGCTCACCTACTATTTCCAGAGTTTCTACTACGACCCGCCCAAGGGGCTGACCCTGTGTATCGACAAGGCGGAGTGGCTGGACAAGGATGCGCCCCATGTGGTTGTGGACCTGATCAGCGGCGAGGCCACCGGCCTGCCTGCGGGGGTTGAGCTTGTGGATGTTCACCCCATCGGAACCGGTGTAGAGCTTACGATCCTGTCGCCAAAACTGCGGGAGCAGTTTGCCCAGAGCTTTTCCCACAACTATTGGGACCCGGAGGGCGGCGAGCATAAATGGCATCAGATGTCCACCATTCGCGTGGATGCCGAGGACAGCGGTGACGGAGAAGCCAAACACAAAGAGGTCTTTTACCTGGACAACTACTCCTGGGACGCTGTGGAATTGGAATTGAGCTATACCAGCGTAGCCGAGTACGTTGAGCCTGTTCGGGTGCCGCTGGCAGCGGAATAACCGGGCCCATGAACCGCCGCGCTCAGGCATAGACCGCCCGCCCAATGGCGCCGATGTGCTGGGCAAAGCAGGCCAGGAGCAGCGGATTAAAGATGCCGCAGGCCCCGGACACAATCATCTCCTCAGCCTGCCGCTGGGTGAACGCTGGCTTATAGACCCGCGGATGTACCAGAGCGTCAAATGCGTCCGCCAGCCCCACCACCTGTACCCAGGGCGTAATGCTGTCCCCGGCCAGCCGGTCTGGGTAGCCGCTGCCGTCCCAACGCTCATGGTGGTGGCGGCACACATCGCAGATGGCGGAAAACACCTCGCACTCCCGCAGCTCCGGCACCCGCTCCAGCAGATCACAGCCCTGGGTGGTATGGGTCTTCATCACCTCAAATTCCTCTTCGGTCAGTGTTCCGGGCTTATTGAGGATTTCCTGGGGTATGGCCCGCTTGCCTACATCATGGAGCAGGGCCAAGGTGGAGTACAGCCGGATCTCCAGTGCGGACAGGGCCGGGATAACAGCGGCGGCAGAACAGACCCGCAGCAAGCTGTCGGTCAGCGTGGGATTGCTGGTGGACTGGAAGCCCACTGGTACTTTCCCAAAGTCCAGATAAATGTCCGTGACATACTCCCCTGCCTGCATGGGGATGGCGTTCAGAGAGAACGAGTAGCTGCTGCTGGTAATTAGATTGGACGCCAGCACCTGATACGTCCCGGAGTAGTTGGTTTTATAGAGAATCCGGTAGTGGAGCCGGGCGCTGTAAGTGCCGGTAGTAAATACCGTGGCCCTGGCTGCGTCGGTAGGAATGCGGTCATGCCAGTAGTAGCTGTCCAGAGGCACATTGCTGGTGTTGGCGATGGTGAAATCATACCGCATCTGGCTCCCGGCCAGCACCTCGGCGTTGCCCCGTTTGGTGATAACCACACCCAGATTGGAGGGCTTATCGTAGTCGCTCACCTTGATGATCTGGCCCGAATACTCCAAAGTTTCGTCAAAGGTCTTGCCGCTGACCTGCCAATAGGCGGGAGCGGTTACTTCAACAATTTTATACCGGCCTAACGGCAACGGCTTGGAGGCTACGATGCCCCTTGCGTCGGTGGTGATGCAATCCACCACTTTATTGCTGCGGGGATCGCTAATCTCATAAACCGCGCCCTGGAGGGGCGTTCCTGCGGGAGTACCTGTAACTTCGTTGTACTCAGCGGCGTACTTCATCACCTGAATCTGTCCGGTAATGGGGGTATTCTCCCACTCGATTTCAATGGTTTTGCCGGGCTGGACGTAAACGGTCTTGTACTCCTTGTCCAGTTCGTAGCCAGGGGCCGCTTCCAATTCACGGATAAACAGTTTTCCCTTGCCCTGTACGGTGAGGTCGTCGATGTAGATGTACCCCTCATTATCGGTGGAATACTCCCCGATGGGGTTCTTATTCTGGTCATAGAGCAGGAATTTTACATCATAGATTCCCTCGCCGGTGACACTGTTCACCTTATGAATAATGATGCCTGAGAAGGGGGCGTTGGTCACGGTCAGAGTGGTGGTCTTGCCGTCCTGGATGGTGAAGTAGTGGGGCGTGCTGTCGATCTTGAACCCCTCCGCCGCCTCGATCTCCACAGCATAGAAATCGCCGGCGTCCATGGGCAGGAATACCCGGCCATTATCCCCAGTGGTGATGGTATCCACCAGCCCGCCGTCCATCTCTCGAATCTCAAAGGTCACGCCCTTGATGCGCTGGGATTTGTCCGACTCGGAAACCTTAATCAGCTCCAAGCCACCCACGGAGGCGTTGTAAAAGGTCAGTGTCTGTGCCTCACCCTCCTTGATCTCAATGGACTTCGGTGTACCGTCCAGCACGAACCCGTCTACTGTGGCGGTTTCTTTCGCGGTAATAACCGTGCCCGGCTTCAAATCAGAGAGTACAATGCGGCCATATTCGTCCGTTTTGTAGATGCCCTTGTTGGGGCCAACATAGGCGCCGCTGCTGTCGGTGATCAGGAACTCGACTCCGGCCAGAGGCTTGTCCTTGGTGCCAGTCACCAGCTTCTGAATCGTGAGCGTCGTTCCAGGGGTATTGTACACGGTGAGGGTTTGTGTGTCTGCCGGATGCACCGTGACCACCTGCCGCTTTGTTCCGGGGTCAATGGTGAATCCAGGCAAGGTCCTGGTTTCCTCGACTACGATGGTGCCCACAACCGGGACCCGGATTTCTCCATTCTGATCGGTTTTGTAGAGGCCCAGGGAGGACAGATGCCCATAGGCGTCATCCACGAACTCGCCGGAAGCATAGCTCAATTTGAACTCCACCCCAGCCAAAGGCTCGGAAGTGAGCTTGTTCAGTTTTTTGATGACGAGATACCCGGTAGGCTTATTGACAAAGCGGAGCGTCTGCCCACTTTCGCCGCCCTTAATTTCAATGCTCTTGGGTGTGGAGTCCAGTACCACGCCGTCCGGAACCTTGATCTCCTTGGCGGTAATCGTGATGCCCGGCTCCAAATTGGGAATCACAATGCGGCCATTTTCATCGGAAATGTACTCCCCGTTGTTGGGCCCGATGACCGCACCACTGGAATCCGTCACCAAGAAGGTGACGCCCTTCAAGGGCTGTTCTCCAGCTTCAGTTTCCAAGTATTTCTCAATGGTCAATGTAGTTTTGGGAATATTTTCTACGGTCAGGTCATTGCCGCTGCCGTCCACTGGGCCGGTGCTCCCGCCGTTGCTGGTCCCGCCGCTGGATACGCTGTTGCTGCCGTTGCGGACAATGATGGTCCGGGGCGTGGGGTCCAGGACATAATTGGAGGGGACCCTGGTTTCCACTACTACGACGGTGGAGTTAGGCATGAGGCCGGTGACGGTCACAGTCCCATCGGTCCCGGTTGTGTAGCGGCCCAGGACCGTCCCGTTGCCATCCTTCAAGGTAAACTCAGTGTTGGGTACGGGCTTCCCCGTAACTGCATCCAATTTCCGCAGCGTCAGCGAACAAAGGGGTTCGTTATACACCACGATTGTTTGGGTGTCCGCAGGGTTGACGGTGACGGTCTGGATCTGAGTGGCCTGGTCAATGACATGGGTGGGGAGAGTCTTTACCTCCTTGACCACGACGGTTCCGACAACAGGAACACGGATCTCCCCAGCATCGTTGGTCTTGAACCGCCCCTTGCTGGACAGATGGCCGAAGTTGTCATCCACATAGCTTCCGTCCGCATAGGTCAATTCAAACTCAACCCCCGCCAGCGGCTGCTTTGTGACAGAATCCAGTTTCTGGACCACCAAATATCCGGTTTTCTTGTTGTAGAAACGGAGGATGTTCGCCCCGCTGTCGCTGATTTTGATGGTCTTGGGTGTGCCATCCAGCACCACGCCCTCGGGAACCTTGATCTCCCGTGCAATGACCGTAGTACCGGGCTGTACTCCGGCAATGACCACCCGGCCATCCTCACCGGAGATGAACTCGCCGTTGCTGTTGCCGACTGCGGCCCCGGAAGAATCCGTGACCAAGAAGGTGACGCCCTTGAGGGGCTTGTGTTCGCTGCCCTCCTCAATGTACTTCTCAATAATAAGGGTGTTCTTCGGGCTGTTGTAAAAATAGGCGTGCTGCACATCGTCCGGGTTGACCACAATGGTCTGGCTCCTGGTCTCCGGGTCGATGGTGTAGCCAGGGATTGTGGCCTGCTCCGTGATGACCACCGTGCCCACAATCCCGCTGATGGTGATGGTCCCATCCGGTCCGGTATAATAGATGCCGTTGGAGGACACGCTGCCGTTTTCATTGTCCACGACACAGCCGGGGGCGTAGGTCACTTTGAACTGGACTCCGGCCAGGGGCGTCTTGCGGTCCAGGCTGCTGTACTTGTGGATCACCAGAGACCCCAGCGGCTGATTAAACAGCTCGATATTATAGGTGCCGGGACCCTTGACCTCAATGGTTTTCGGCGTATCGTCCAGCAGGAATCCGGGTTTGCTTTTTACTTCCTGCACGATGTAACCGCCGGGTTCTACGGGAATTTTGATGAAGCCCGCCTCGTCCGTTCGGAACTCGCCGTTGGATTCTCCCACCACAGTGCCGTCCGTCCGGGTGACGCGAATCACCACGTCACTCAGCGGCTCATGGGTGCTGGCGTCAATTTTCTTTATCAGGAGGGAGCCCTTGGGGCTGTTGCCGAAATAGAGCTGCACCACATCCTGCTCCTTGCCAGAGATATAGGCGGTCTGGGGTGTGTTCTGAAAGCGGACAGTCTTGCTCTCGTTGCCGTGGATGATGACCGTCTGCGTAATAGGCTCCTTGAGCTGGAATCTGTCCGCCGGTTCCAATTCGGTGATGGTAAATTCACCGGGGTACAGCCGTTTACCCAGCTCATGGACCTTGATCTCACCTCGGGCATCCGTAAACACTTCACCATAGTCGATGGTGGCGGGAGCCTCTGCGGCCTCACCGTTGCTGGTATAGGTGATATGGAATTTTGCGTGCTCTATGGCCTCACCAGTGATAGAATTTTAAATCTCAAAATCGTAACTTCTGGGGCCTTCCGGTTGCGGAAAACCAGCGTCTTTTCATCGCCGGGGCTGAGGGTAATGGTCTGGGTACGGTCAGCATCCTTGTCCGGGAGGTAGTAGGGTGCGGGCACGGATTTCTCCGTAATTTCGTAAGTGCCCGGTTCCACCCGCAGGGAAACAGTCCCGTCTGGGCCAGTGGTCCAATCGTCCTGATAGGTCCCATCCAGGGCCTTGACGGTCAGGACCGTTTTCGGGATCGGCTGCTGACTGTCCGCTTCAGGAACTGGCTTTGGACAACTGCGGCAGGTATGTCTTCCTGGTTGACCCGGACAGTCTCCCGCTGAGTACAGCAGACTTCCACCATCAGTTCCACGTAGCCGTCTATCAGGTCTGCGTCGTATGGGTGGTCACGAATCAAATCTCCGTAGCTGATGTTCTCATGGAGCAATGCTCTGTAAGCATCCATCCGATCCATCCTGGCCCTTACGCCCCTCTGACGGCGGCCCGGAGACGGCGCGGGGGCAGGGGGATAGATAGATGGCTCAGTATCACTAAACTCAGTATTATTCTTATCAGTCTTAATTGCGACGGATTTTCCGCAGTCTTGGCTTCGCTTTTCCAGAAGTGCAGACTGCGGAATTTCAGAAGTCAAGACTGTGGAAGCTGCCAGAAGTCTGGGTCTGCGGGCCTCCCGGAGTTGGGACGGGCGTACCCTTTTCGGGTTCTGACGGCAGGGTGAAGTTCTTGACGTAGATACGCGCCGGCCGGCCCTGGCCCTGCTTACGGCGCTCGATCAGGCCGATGCCGCCGGATTTGTCCAGCTCCTTGAACAGCCGGACAGCCTTGTCCTTGCCGCAACCCAGCATAGCCAGCGCGTCGTCCATCGTGAAGTAGATATACACCCTGCCTTCATCATCCAGCCAGCCGTTGCGGACAGACAGCCCCATACGGTCCAACATCAGCCCATACAGTACCTTGGCCTCCATGGACACGCCCTTGTATCGCCGGTCTGTGAGCAAGACCTTGAGAATGCGGTAAAAGCTGTACTGTTCGGCTTCACTGCCATAGAAATACGCTAAATCCAGCGACATTTTGACAGCCTCTTTTTTTTGCGGTAAAATACAAAAGCGCCCTGGCCGCTATCGTCAACGGCCAGGGCGCTACGCTCCCACAGAATTTTAGGGGAAATAAAAAAGCCCCGCAACCGACAAAAGTGCGTCGGCTGCGGGGATGCTCCTATAGCTGAATTGTGATTGCTGCCCTCCTCCTTCCTGTGCGGTTGCAGCCCACCGCAAGCCTTCCCGCCCATGATTATCTGGTACGCAGAAGTTGGACAAAATCAGCGAAACACCAGTGTTTTCAAGGCTTTCCGACTTTGTCCCTAATTATAACGTAATCGTCCTTCACTACAATACAGCTGATCTCCCCGCGCCTGACCAGCTCAATCATTCTGGAAAATTCCGGGCGGTCAAAAGGCGGCGTTAGATAACGATACTTCTCAAAACACAAGAAAATCAATGGGTATGGACGGCAGGCAAGCATGGTATGTATGAAACAAAAAAGCGGTGTTCTCCGCCTTGCTTTGGCTGGGAACACCGCTTTATACGTTGAAAGGAGCAGAAATGACAGTATTTCATGTTGCGAAGAACACAAATTACACAGTCATGTCCAACCATCATTAGCGGAACCGGGAGCTATCCCTAAAAGCCAAGGGCCTGCTGTCGCAGATGCTCAGTCTCCCGGAAAAGTGGGACTACACCCTGCAAGGACTGGCCCACATCAACCGGGAACAGCTTGACGCCATCCGTCAGGCCGTCCATGAGTTGGAACGGGCTGGATATATTGTGCGGACGAGAGAACGAGACAGCCGGGGGCGACTGCTGGAATCAGAGTACACCATCTACGAACAGCCGCAAGCGCCGTCAGCTTTACCGACGTTGGAATAACCTGCGTCGGGAAAACCGATGTTGGAAAATCCTATGTAGGTAAATCCGATGCAATAAAATAAAGATATAAGTAAATAAAGAAAAATCAAGTAAAGACTTATCAATTACCCATTCCTATCCCTTCCCCTACCCCTTCCCTTTGAGGGCAAGCGGCAAAGCCGCCGGAAGGGAATGGAACGGAAACGAAAAGCGAGAGGTCAAATAGCAGCGGGGGTTATCGTGAACATTATCTGACCCGCAGAAACCGTACAGACGCGAAGCGGGTGTACGGTTTCTGCGGGTGTCACAAGAGGGCCGCAGGCCCTCTTGTGTAACAGCACAGTTTACAGT
>CAPGBJ010000111.1 GCA_948616425.1 uncultured Oscillospiraceae bacterium | reverse complement strand
CTTGCTGGGGTCCAGGATGGAGGTGATGGACAGCAGACCTTCACCCACGAACACCAGCTCGGTGTCGTTGGCCTTGGTGTCGGCCACCCAGGTGTTCACGGTGGCGGCGTCGCCCTTGATGGCCTCGGCCACCAGGGTGATGGTGTCGGAATAGTTGGTGGACTTGGTGGCGGCCTGCTGGCTCACCATCGCGGCCACGCCGGAGGGGGCCCAGGGACAGGTGACTTTCCAAGTGGCGTTCTTCTTGCCGCCGCAGGAGGCCAGAAGTGTCACACACATGGCACCAACAAGGGCAAGGCTGAGCATTCTCTTTTTCATAATTGTGCTCCTTTTCCATTTTATATCAGATGCGGTTCAGGTCGCTTCACCCCGCACCTGTGGTATCCCCAATTTAACATAACCCCCGGCCCAATTCAACATCTTTTAAACGTAAGTTCAAAAAGTTGTATGGTCATTGTTTTTATCGTGAAAACTTGTCTGTATATTTTGGAATTTCCATGCGTTTTGTACAAATTTTTTAAATCAATTTTTACATCTAAAAGTTGTGATCCTGTATCTGCTCTTCTGGAAGCGGCGCATGGACAAAATGAAAGGGCCGACGTCTATGAAAACGTCGGTCCTTTCAGAGGGAAGAGGAAAAAGAGAAAATTCGATTACACCGGGAACATGTCCTCTAAGAGGTTATAAATCAAATTAATCCGCGGCTGAATACTGTCCACTTTGATGTATTCGTCTGTTGTATGCGCACAAAATCCATTTGGCCCACAGGCACAGATCGTGGGAATAAACATGGAAGCCTCATTGGCGTCAGATCCGCCGCCGCTGGAAGTAAATCCAAAAGAGAGTCCCATTTTTTTCCCTGTCTCAACCATGCGCTCCATCAGCTTTTCTGTCTCAGCAGAGGGCGTCATTCCCATCCGCCCTCCGCTTCGCTCCATCTCCACTTGTATGTTGCGGTTAAAGGGTTCCTTCACCCGCTGAACAATCGCATTGTGAATCTTCTCCAAGGATTCCTGGTCAAAGTAACGGAAGCTGACTGAAAGTTCGGCGTAGGCCGGAACAATATTTAGCGCGCCGCTGCCTCCGCTGCAAACCGCGCAGTTGACATTGATTCCCCGCTCTGGATCACTTAGTTCCTCCAAGGCCAGGACCCAATGGGACAGCTCGGTGACGGCATTGGCCCCCTTTTCCGGGGCCGACCCAGAATGGGACGCGATCCCATGAAAACGCAGCTTATAAAATACCGTTCCGCGTCTTCTGATGACATAGTCTCCATTGGCCCGGCCTGGTTCAAACACAAAACAATACTTACTCTTTTTCGCGATGGAACTGATGTAATCAACGGAATGGGAGGACCCGACCTCCTCGTCGCTGTTTAAAATAATGCAGAATCGAACGCTGCTGGTCTTCTGCTCCATGAGCGCCTTCGCGATATAGTAAATAGACAGGGCCCCCGATTTACAGTCCTCAACGCCCGGACCCCGAGCAATGCCTTGTTCGTCCACAGTCATCGGCCGCTCCGCGGCGGTCCCGACCGGAAACACCGTATCCAGGTGGGCCACAAACATGACGTCAAAACTTGTTCCGTCGCAGTTATGTGCAACCACCATGGGGGCATACTCCTCCGAACCGTCGTATACCCGTTCCACTGTGAGCCCTAAATCGCGAAACTTCTCTTCAAAAAATGTATCCGCGGCATCCACTCCCGGCCTGTAAAATTTCCCCGTATCCAAGGAGCATAGATATTTTAATTCCTTTAAATACTGGTCCAAATCGACTCGAATCATGTCTGTTTTTTCTCCTTTTTATCCCATTCCGATGGAATCAGTCTTAATTTTATACGCAATGACAGGCAACAAAATGATTGGGACTTACCTCCCGCAGCACGGGACAATTATTGTGGCACAGATCCGAAGGGCAGTAGCACCGTTTGGCAAACCGGCATTCATCCGGGGGATTGATGGGGGAGGAGATCTCACCTCGTAGCAGGATACGGTTCTGCTGATAGCGCAGGTCGGGCACCGGAATGGCAGAAAGCAGCGCCTTGGTGTAGGGGTGCAGCGGGGAGGCAAAGAGCTCTTCGGCTGGCGCCTTCTCCACCAGCTTCCCCAGATACATCACGGCGATATCATCCGAAAAGTGGTTGACCACGCTCAGATCGTGGGTGATAAAGATATAGGTGAGCCCCATCTGCTGCTGGAGTTTTTTCAAAAGGTTGAGAATCTGGGCTTGAATGGACACGTCCAGCGCGGAGACGGGCTCGTCACAGACAATAAATTTCGGCTCCACAGCCAGAGCCCTTGCAATCCCGATGCGCTGGCGGCGTCCGCCGTCCAGTTCGTGGGGGTAGGTGTTGATCAGCCGCTCGGTCAGTCCAACGGTCTCCATCAGCTCCAGTACCCGGGCCTCCACCGCCGCTTTGCCATGAATCAGCTTATAGTTCAAGATAGGCTCTGCGATGGTCTGCATCACCGTCTTTCGGGGATCCAGCGAGGAAAACGGGTCCTGGAAGATGATCTGCATGTCCCGCCTCATCTGCCGCATCTCCCTGCGGGTCAGCTTGTTGACGTCCTTGCCCTCGAACAGCACCTCTCCCGCAGTGGCCTCCAGCAGCCGGAGGATACACCGCCCGGTGGTGGATTTTCCACAACCGGACTCGCCCACAATGCCCAGGGTTTTGCCCCGTTGGATAGAAAAGCTCACGTCGTCCACCGCGTAGAGCGTGCCGTTTTTGGTCTTAAAGTGCTTTTTCAGCCCGTTTACTTCCAAAATATAGTCAGCCATCGGCGGATACCTCCTTGCGGGCAATGTGGAAGCCGGGGCGTTCATAGGCCGAGCAGAGGGCCTCGTGCGTGGGGGAGAACCGCTGGAGCGCAGCCGGCTTTTGCTCACAGGCTTCGGTGGCGTAGGGACAGCGGGGCGCAAACGCGCAGCCGGCAGGCAGGTTGGAGGGGTCCGGCATGAGCCCGGGAATCGGGGTAAGTTCCGCTTTTCGATTCTGGATGTTGGGCAGAGAGTTGAACAGCCCCTCTGTATACGGGTGCTTCGTGTGGTCGAATACCTCTTCCAGGGTGCCCCGCTCCACAATTTTCCCCGCATACATGACCGCCACCTCGTCACAGATTTCGGCGACAATGCCCAGGTCATGGGTGATCATAATCATCGCCGTCTCATACTGCTTCTTCAGGCGCCCCATCAGGTCCAGTACCTGGGCCTGGATGGTCACATCCAAAGCGGTGGTCGGTTCGTCCGCAATCAGCAGCTTGGGGTTGCAGGCCAGGGCAATGGCAATAACCACGCGCTGCTTCATACCGCCGGAAAACTGGTGGGGGTAGTCGTGGGCGCGCTCCTGGGGGATGCCCACCAGTTCCAGCATTTCACAGGCCCGCTGCCACGCCTCCTCCTTTGTGACGTGCTCGTGGAGTTCCACGCTCTCGGCGATCTGTTCCCCCACGGTGAACACCGGGTTGAGAGAGGTCATGGGGTCCTGAAAGATCATAGAGACGTCCCGGCCTCGGATGGTCTCCAGCTGCTTTGTGGTCATGCTGCTCATGTCATGTCCGCAGACGGTAATCTTCCCCTGCTTGATAACGCCGGGGGGATCGGGCACCAGCTGTAAAATCGCCAGGGCCGTGGTCGTCTTTCCAGCGCCAGTCTCCCCCACCAGTCCGATGGTCTGGCCTTTTCTCAAGGAGAGGCTGATATCGTTGATTGCGTAGACTGTCTCCTCCTCCAGCTCATAGTGAACCGTGAGGTTTTGGACATCCAGGACAAGTTCGTCCCCTTCCTGTATGGCTTTCTTCTTATCGTTCATGGCATGACCTCTACTTTTTTAACTTGGGGTCCAGCGCATCGCGCAGTCCGTCGCCCACCATATTGAAGGCGAGGACGGTAATCATGATGGCCAGTCCGGGGAAAAATGTCATGTAGGCGTAACCGCGGATAAATCCCCGGCCGTCCGAGAGCATAGCGCCCCACTCCGGGGCGGGGACCGGAACGCCCAGTCCCAAAAAGCTCAGAGAGGAGGCCGCGATAATCGCGGAGGCGATGCGCAGCGTGGTCTGCACGATGATGGGGGATAGGCAGTTTGGCAGAATATGGGTAAAGATAATTTTGGCTTCGGAGATGCCCACGGCGCGCGCGGCTTCTACATACTCCTGGTTGCGCACCGTCAGCACCGAGGCGCGTGTGACACGCACAAACTGCGGGACACTGGTGATGCCCACCGCCAGCATCAGATTGATGGTGTTGGGACCCAGGGCGGAGGCCAGCACAATTCCCATCAGAATATTAGGCACAGCGGCAAAGATGTCGGTCATGCGCATGATAATATCTTCTGTCGCACCGCCGAAGTACCCGGCTACCGCCCCCAGAGGCACTCCCACAAACAGCGCGACGACGACCGCGACGAACCCCACCGAGAGGGAAAATCTGCTGCCGTAAAGCAGCCGGAAGAAGATATCGCGCCCATATTGGTCGGTGCCCATCCAGTGCTTCAGACTGGGCCACTGCAGCCGCTCCCGGGTCACCTGCTTGATAATCTGGGACTCATAGTCCAGCAGAAACCCTGAGCAGATCGCGGCGGAAATTAGGATCAGAACAATCGCCAGGCCAATCATCGCCCCCTTGTTCTTTTTCAGCCGGTGCCACACCTCGCCGACCTGACTTCTGCGCCGGTATTTTTTGGATATGGATATGTTATTCATGGCTTTTTCGCTCCCTTGGTGTACTGCGCCTTAATCCGCGGGTCCACATAGGCGTACAGCAGATCCACAATCAACAGCAATACACTGGTCAAAAGAGTGGTCATAATGATATAGCCGGTGGCCGCGTTGGGGTCACGAGAGTTGATGGCGTCGATAATCAGACGGCCCACCCCCGGCCAGGAGAAGACGGCCTCTGTAATCACCGCCCCACCCAAACAGCCGGCCAGCTGGGTGCCGGAGACGGTGAGAATGGGGATGAGGGCATTGCGCAGGGCGTGCTTTCGGATAACGATCTTTTCGGGCACCCCCTTGGCCCGGGCGGTGCGCAGATAGTCGGAGCGGATCACGTCGATCATGCTGGATCGGGTTGTACGCGTCAGCATGGCGGTGTGCCCTGTCCCCACGGTGATAGCGGGGAGGATGACGCTTTTGAAGCCGGTAAAATCGCCGGAGGGGAGCCACCCCAACGTCAGCGCGAAGAGGATAATCAGCATCAGCCCCAGCCAGAAGTTGGGCATGGACAGGCCAATCAAGGCCAGGACCATACTGCCGTTGTCCCAGAGGGAGCCGCTGCGGACGGCCGAGAAAATACCCAGGGGCAGAGAGATGAGGTGGGACACCACAATGGTTCCCAGGGCCAGCACCAGCGTGGCGGGCAGGCGCTGGAAATAGAGGGCCGCAATGGACTGCCCTGTGATGACGGTGGTCCCCAGAGTCCCATGGAGCAAATTATTGACATAGAGGAAATAGCGATAAAACACCGAGCGATCATAGCCGTATAGGCTGATCATGGCCGCTTCCTGCTCCGCAGTCAAATCGCCCATCATGTCGATGGCGTTTCCCGGAGCCAGATCCATGATGAAGAAGATCATAAAGGAGACGCCGATTAAGACCGGTATCATCATCAGAATCCTTCGTAAAATGTAGCGACGCAAAGTATATCCCTCCTAACCGGATCAAGGAAATGGATTGACTGGCACAGCGCCCGGCGGTTCTGCCCTCCCGGGCGCTGTGCCTCTTCTATTTAAGGGGGCGCCGGAGCGAAAGTCCCGGCGCCGCCCTGCGCTGGTATTATTCCGGGACCGCGATATAGGTGAAATCGTAGGCCCGGTTGGGCTCCCAGATTACACCGGTCGTGCCCGCCTTCACGCCGGCGAACTGGTCGGCAAAGTAGATGGGGAGGTAGTACGCCTCCTCGTGGTTGATCTCCTGGATCTCAGCGTACATCTGGGTCCGGGCGCTTTCGTCAAACTCCTTCACCGCGTTGTCGATCAGCTCAATGATCCGGTCATTGGTGACAATGGCCTTGTTGGTATTCTGATTGGGGTAGAAGGGCCGGCGTACGTCGTCCCCCTGGGACAGCCAGCCGAAGTTATAGACCATGGCCTCGTGCTCCGCAACGTCGAATTTGGACATGGCGGACATGGCGGCGCTCTCCACCTCATTGACCTTGACGGTCAGCCCGATGGCGCGGAGCTGTTCCTGGATGACCTGGGCGACAGTGACGCGCTCGTTCCCCGTTGTGCTGATGGTAAGCTCCGCATTCCCGTTGGGGAATGCCTTGTTCAAATATTCCTTGGCCAGCTCCAGATTCTGGCCGTAGGGTTCAATCTTGTCGTTTCGGCCATAGGTGTTCGGGCCCCAGTGGGTGGCAGTGGTGGTGGCGTAGCCGTTGGCGCCAATCTCAATAATTTCATCCAGATTTAGGGCATAGGCGACAGCAAGTCGGAAATTCTTGTCATTTCCGGGGAATTTTGTGGTGTTGAAAGCCAGATAGACCTCACTGACAGAGTTAAACTGGACCAGCTCCAACTTGGGATCGTCTTCGATATACCCCAACTCCAGGGTGGATGGGCGGGCACACACATCAATTTCGCCGGTCTGAAGGGAGATGAGCCGGGCCGCGTCCTCGGCGATATACCGCAGGATCATCTTCTGCGTGGTGGGCTTATCCCCCCAATAGGCGTCATTGCGAATCAGGGTGGTGGTGTCGTTGGCCAGCATGGTTTCAACCTGAAACGCGCCGGTTCCCACATAGTAGCCGGTGCTGCTGTCGGCCTCGACGGCGTTCCGGTTCAGAATGGCGAACGAGGGGTGGGCCAAAATAATCATCCAGTCCACGTTGGGGGCGGAAAGTGTCATACGAATGCTGTACTCATCCAGTGCTTCAATCTTCTCCAGCCCCTTGAGCATGGTGTTGGTCACAGTGGCGTCGTCCTGCTGCATCCGCTGGAAGCTCCACACAACGTCCTCCGCCGTCATGTGGTCGCCGTTGTGGAAGTCCACATCATTGCGCAGCTTCATCTCCAGTACGGTGTCGCTGGTCCACTCCCAGGAGGTGGCCAGCTCGGGATGGACCTCAAAGGTAGTGCTGTCCACGCTGACCAGCCGGTCGTAGATCATCTTAAATACCCAGTTGTGCGTCCAGTTGCTCATGGTAAAGGGGTTAATCTCATAGATGGCGCCGTCAGTGCCGATGGTAACTGTGGACTTGTAGGTCACATCCCCCGCGGGATTGACGTTTGGCGTAGAGCCATTGGCTGAGGGATTGCTGCCTGTGGGCTTGCCCGGCTGTCCTCCGCAGCCTGAGAGCACCGTGACCAGCAGCGCCAGAGCGGCTGCAAGGCTCAACAACTTATTTCTTCTCATTTGACTTCCTCCTATTTTTATTTATGAAACAGATGACATCTCCTCATCTGAACCATGCTAGGGGATACAGCTTCTAAACGCGGTGCTGTCAGCTCAAATCGCTTTCTCCAGCGGCATTTGTGTTTTGCACAAGTTTCTCTCTCAAGTATTGACTTTTTAAGTGTAGTATGATTGAATAAAAAAGTAAAACACTAAAATATTTTCAATTTTACAAAATAATCTTGTGGAGTTGGTCTGTATGGATCTAAACAGTCTGCAATATTTTTATGAGGTCTCAAAAGATCTGCATATTACCAACACGGCGCGCCGGCTCTATATTTCACAGCAGCGTTTAAGCGGCCACATACAGCGTCTGGAAAAATATTACGGCGTCAAGCTGATTGAACGTGACCCTAAGCCCCACCTGACCCGCGCCGGTCATTTTTTGGCCAAGTATGCGGAACAGATACTGCACTTGGAACGGGAGCTTCAGTCCCACTTTTTGGATGTCTCCCACGAGAACCAGGGAGTCCTCCGCCTGGGGATCTCGTCCATGCGGGCCCTGGTGTGCATTCCAGAGATCATGACGATCTTTCAAAAGAGCTATCCCGCCGTTCGGTTCATGTTGATAAACGGGATGACAGCTCAGTTTTATGAAAAGCTGATGGCGGACGAAATTGATCTGTTTGTTGGCCTGGGCAGTCCGCCCTATGACGGTCTATCCATCGTCCCTCTGATGTCGGAACAGCTGTATATGATGGTCTCGGATCAGATTTTGTCCGAAGTATTCAAGGAAGATCTCACTAGTCTCAAGGTTCGTCTGTCTCAGGGTGTTCGCTTGAAGGATTTTTATACGCAGCCCTTCATTCTGCCCGCCGTTGGAAACAATGTGCGCCGATTGCTCGACAATATCTTTTTGAGAGAGGGAATTTACCCTCAAATTGTCTGTGAATCCCTGAGCTTTCAACTGATGGCGCGGCTGAGCCAACTGGGTGTAGGCATCGCCTTTTTGCCCCAAATTTTGATTAAGGAACTGTTTGACTTAAAGTCTTTCTGCAGCAACAGACAGATCAACCTGTTTCCTCTGGATTATGCCGAGGCGCGTCATCAAATTTTTCTCGCATCACGGGTGCAGCACTATACCCCCCGCTATATCTCCTGCTTCTATGACGCCGCCGTCAAGGTGTTCTCTACCTATGAGAAGTTGCCTGACCTGCTCAATTCACAGTCCAATTTCTGACGTATCAGAACGGAGGGGCACTGGACCTTCCGAAGCGTTTCATCCTCTCCCATGCCGCAAACGCCTCCGGTGTCCAGAAGATATGCAAAAACACCGCTCCGATTTTTACCGGAAGCGGTGTTTTTCGTAAGGTTGACAACCTATTTCATCATTGTATTTTTGTATAATCTTGTTAAGGGAAGGTACAAGATTGAAATTACATGCCCACAATAGAAAGACCGGAAAAATACTGGTGTTGACACTTCACAATTCCCATTTCCTTCCAACGGGACGAAAGGTAACACACAATTGAACATAAGCTTACGTCGCGGAAAACAGGGTATGTCCTGCCAAACCATCCCCCCCGTCCCGTAGGCGCACCGCCACCAGGACAAAGCGGCCGTTCTGCGTATGGTAGCTGCACGTAGACAGTGTCAGCAGCTGGTCGCCATAGGCGGCCTCCACCCCGGTGTCAAAAAGCGCCGCCCGCTTCACCTGGGCCACATACTCCTCAAAGCTCTCCCGGCTGCTCAAGTCGGCATACTGATAGTACCGGAACACCCCCCGCTCCTCCTGCCAATAGACCCGGCTGCGGAACACCGCCAGCACCTGATACACCCGCTCTTCCCGCAGGGTATCAAAGCGAATGAGGGGGTGCGCCTGGGCATACTCCTGAGACTGGTAGGCGTCCAATTCTCCAAACATGGTTCCGTTCCTCATATTGTGGCCATAAATCAGCACATGGTTCCCCTGCTCTGTGCAGCCCTCGCTGACAAACAGGCTGCCGCTGCGGGCATATTCCCTGTCAAACCCCCG
>CAPGBJ010000110.1 GCA_948616425.1 uncultured Oscillospiraceae bacterium | reverse complement strand
GCCTGCTTCTCTGTCCTGGTTCTGGATCATGAAGCGGGACACCCTGATGGAGGAGATCAACCGGGGGGCGAAAAAGTCTTCTGGATCGGTGTGGTACTGTGTAGGCCGGTATCTCTATGTCCCCTGTGCCGTGATTTTGTGCTGTGTCGCCCTGTTCCTCAAAGTAGCGTTCTGAGCACAACACATCCGCTGTTCCAGATATTTACAGGCCGTCGCATCAGACTGGCAACGCGCATTTTGTTCTGGGCAATCCGGGGGGAGGAAATATCTTGGCCCCGCGCCAAGCGGGCCGCCTGCTGGAACGGGCGGCCCGCTGCCCCCACAATTTTTTGTATTTTGCCGGGAAGGATGCCCCTATACTTCCGGCATCCTGCGGCATTTGGAACTGAGAGTGAACGGGGAAGGAGAAAAAAGAATGACATTTGAACTGAAAAAAGGAACCCTGCGGGCAACCGCTCAGTCGAAGGGCGGGGAGCTGGTCTCTCTGCGGGATGGAGACGGTCTAGAGTATATCTGGCAGGGGGACCCGGCCTTCTGGTCGGGCCGCAACCCCATCCTGTTCCCCATTGTTGGGACGTTACAGGGCGGTAAGGTCGAGATCAACGGCAAAATTTATGAGATGGGGCGCCACGGCTTTGCCAGGGCAATGGATTTTTCCCCGTTAGAACAGGGGGAAGACTTTGTCACGCTGGAGCTGAGGGAGAACGAAGAGACCCTGTCTCAATACCCCTTCCCCTTTTCCCTTCGGGTGACCCATCGGCTGCTGGCCAGCGGCTTTTCTACCACCTTTTCCGTAGAAAATACTGGAAACACCCCCATGCCTTTCTGTGTTGGAGCTCACACCGCGATCCGCTGCCCGCTTTTGGAGGGGGAGAAATTTGAGGATTATGAGCTGGTGTTTGATGTGCCCGAGCGGGCGGACAGCCATCTGCTGACCTCTGCGGGGGTCATCCGCCACAACTGTATGCAGCCAATGCTGACCGGAAACGGCCGGCTGCCTCTGAACTACAGCACCTTTGCCCAGCTGGACACAATTATTTTCAGCCTTCTGCGGTCTGAAAATGTCTCGCTGCTCCATCGAGAGACCGGTCGTGGAGTACGGCTGAACTTTAAAGAGTTCCCCATGGTGGCCTTCTGGACCAAACCGGGCGCGCCCTATCTGTGTCTGGAGCCCTGGCACGGTTGCGCCGCTTGGGATGACGAGAGCGGTAAATTTGAGGACAAACCCTTCTGTACCACTCTGCAACCGGAGGAGAAAAAAGAGCTCACCTACTCATTCCATCTGGAATGAGAACTGAGGCGGATATTTAAGAGAGCGACGGAATGATTCTGGAATGATTTTCAACCTGCTGAGACATACTAAGGCCATCCAAATACAAGGAGGTCTTACCCATGAGCAAGCCCAAAAATCAGCGAAATCGTGACAGCCGAGCAGGCAGAGATCTGCGGGGTTCTGCCCCCATTGCCGGTCAAAACCGCACAGACACCGCCACCAACGCCCAGGACCCCATGGCCGATCCCCTAGAGATGCGAATGAAGCGGGAAGGTCATGACATGTGACAACTCACAGAGGGTTTGGAATTCTCTTCGGGTAATTCACACAATCTTCACAAAAAGTTCCAAATATGGTGAAGATTGCAGGGGGCAGCTGTGGTATTCTTGGGACAGATCAGGTCACTGATTTGGATTTTTCCTCTGGAGCGGCAGAAGCTGCTCCGCAGTCCGGCAACCCGCGCGAAATACCGGACAACCTGGTAACCCTTCTGTTTACCAAAACCTTTCGGCGCAAGGTATGCGCCCCACTGCCGCCCCGCGGGTTCGCCCCCGGCGCGGCAGACCAAAAACCCCCGTCTGCAGACGGTTGATCATATAATTCCTCCCTCTCTTTTTCTGCATACAGGCCCGCCGGCTGAGCCGGCGGGCCTGTATGTCTGTCAAAATCTATCTTCTGCTTCTCTATTTTACCGTCTTTCCCGCTCCCGGTGCGGGGCCTTCAGCGCCAAACGGTAATAATCACAGTCTAAAATGGTGGCTGAATAGGCCACCCGATTCTGCACCTCAGCCACCATGCTGGCCACCTCCTCTAAGTCGGGGGTATCCCCATCCCACCGGGTAAACTGGTCGGTAATGGAGTTGTAAAAGCCCTCCTCGCTGATGAAGCTGTAGTTGGCAAAGATGACCAGCGCCTCGTTGCTGGACAGGATATCCGAGCCCATGATGAGCCGAGAGTCATAGTCCAAACCAAAGAGGTTGGACAGCGTTGGCATCACATCCAAGCTAGAGCAGAATTTGTCTACATGGACTGCAGTCCCCTCCATGTCGCCGCTCCAGAGGATAAGCGTATTTTCAAAAATTTCAAACACCGGGTCTACCTGGTGGCCCAGCAGTTCACTGTACTGCTCATCGGTGAGCCCATAGGGGTAATGGTCGGCAGATAGGACAATCACCGTGTCTTCCAGCTTTCCCGCCTCCTCCAGCTGACCGAGCAGACTTGTCATCGCCATTTCCAGTTCCATCTGGCAGGCCAGGTAGCACCGCACCTCCTCACTGAACGGCAGGCTGGACACTGCGTCCCAGTGGCGAACGGACATGGCATTGCTGTCCAGCGTATAGTTCAGGTGGCCGCTGACGGTAAGACAGTAGACCATAAACTTGTCCTCTTGGACAAACATGGGGACAATCTTCTCCATCATCTCCAGGTCAGAGGGGGGCCAGACCTCCTCTAGTTCCAGACCCTGACCCAGAGCGTAGTACTCATAACCCATGTTGGGGTGGGATCTATCCCGGTCGTAGTAGTCATAGAGGTAATCATGGAATGCAAAGGTACGGTAGCCCTTCTGGCGGAACTGGTTCCCCAACGCGAAGGGCATGTAGTTATCAGCAGATATGGAGTAGCTCCACACGCCGGATTTTGGGATCAGACCAGTGGTGGTGACATACTCCCCGTCAGAGGTGGATACCCCCCACAGAGGGGTGTAAAAATTGTCAAAAACAAAGCCTTGGTGGGACAGCTTCCACAGGGTGGGGGTCCGCTGGGGGTCCATAGCCAGGGTGGAGAACCCCTCTGCCACAATCCAGATCAGATTTTTCCCTTTAAAGTAGCCCGTCCATAGGTTCTCCGGGGTGGGCTCCCGCTGGGAGAACCAGAGATGGGCGCTTTTTAGTCCCTCGTCCTCCTCTTGTTCGATGAGACCTCTGAAGTCAATCGGCAGCGTGTGGTAACCCGGAATCGTCTCAGGCTGGGGCGTACTGACGTTGGAGCTGGAAGAACCGGGGGCAGGCACAGTGGGCTCCAGGTCGGGCGGCGCCCTGTCCGGAGCAGGTTCCGGTTCCCCATCCGGCGCGTCCGGCTTGATGCCGAAGAGTACCCGAGAGATCTCCAGCTGAGTCTGTGTGAACACGCCAAAGTTCTGCACCTCCAGTTCCGGGGTGGCGGTGCGGTAGTAAATATACCGAAGAGACAGCACCCCGCCTCCACACAGCAGCACCAGTCCCATCGACACCAACTGGACAGCGGCGGCCAAGGCCGCCCAGCGGAGACATTGATTCCTGCCAGCGTCTGCGCCGGAGATCAGTCTGTTTCGAAACAAATAGGCCAGAATCGTGGGAATGACCATCATCAAAATGGGAAACCAGTTGGACAGCACTTCACCCACTGCCATATCGCCAAAGGCTCCAGCCACCATGGCCATCTTGGTCAGGGAAAAGATGGTGAGAAATGTCTTAAACAGATGGTAGTAGACCACCTGGGTCCCCACCCAAAGAGACACCAGCCCAGTAAACACCGGCAGCAGGATTCTGCCCCGGCGTGCAGGCAGTCCTCCGCACAGCAGGCCCAGCAGCAGCGCCACAGGCGTTGTGAACAAAAAGGTGAAGACCATGCCCTCCACTGTCAACATGTGGAAGCAGTATACCTTTAAAAATAACTCCTCATAGTAAATCACTACCAGCAGGAAGAGAGAAGGCGCCGCCAGCTGCCTCCAGCTCTCCCATGAGGAGAGAACGCTTCTTTCTCCGTCCAGGGAAATCACCTCCGCATATGGGGCCAATCTTTGCGCCGCCCCACCTCTGTCTGCCAATTTCTGAACCGTACAGCGGCGCCAGGGTCGCCCTAGTTCCTGGCTATTTTACTGGATTGCTCCCCGCTTGTCAACGGTACCCGCTTTTCTCAGATTGTACAACATGGCGAAAAATAACAGAAAAAAATCTCGTATTTTATATAGATACACCAAGAAATTTACTTGAAAAAAGTGGAAGAATCTGATATGATAACTCTACTTCACAGTTTATTCATAAAATCCGCTCCAGCGGAGGAGAAAGAGAGGAAGGTCCGTGTCCCAACTCAGCGTAAAGGTCATAGAGTGGATGAAAAATGCCTATGCCGCTTACTTCGATGTGGAGGAAATTGACGACGGTACCGCTCTGAAAGCCCTGTGTGCCTACCATCTGCGGGATAGTCAATACGTGCTGGTAAAAAAAGCGGAGCTCTGGTCGGCAGAGTGCCACGAGTACATTTATCTCTGGGACGCGGGGCATCTGGACACAAACCTGGTGGACGAGGTGTTCTGCCGTACACTGAAGGATGGGGAGCCCCGGGTAAAACCCCATGCTCAGCACATGTATACCTATTTAACGGCGGTCGTGCTGTATGACAGTGCTCAGCCAGAGGCTCTGGCTCAGTTGAAAAAGCTGAAAAGGCGCCGGAACTATAAGCTATCGCTCCATGGATGGATGGAGTTTAGAATAGCTGCCGTGGAATTGCCCACGGCCAATATCACCGCCAACCGCGCTGGGATGAGACCTGCAAAGGACCTGAAGCGGATGGTGGAACGCATCATCTACGCACATCAAATAGGAGAGGAGAAAACCCAATGAACGCAATGTTAGTTGTCATTGTCGGCATTGCCATTCTGATCGTAGGCTACATTTTCTACGGCGGCTGGCTTGCCAAGCAGTGGGGCGTGGACGACAAGAAGGTCACCCCAGCTCATGAGCTGGAGGATGGCATGGACTACGTCCCTGCCAAAGCCCCTGTCCTAATGGGACACCACTTTTCTTCCATCGCCGGCGCCGGCCCCATCAACGGCCCTATCCAGGCGGCCGTCTTCGGCTGGGTACCCGTGGTGCTGTGGGTGCTGATCGGCGGCATCTTCTTCGGCGCCGTCCATGACTACGGCGCCCTGTTCGCCTCCATCCGCCACAAGGGCCAGTCCCTGGGCGAGGTGGTGGCCGTCAACATCGGCGAGCGGGCCAAGAAGCTCTTCCTGGTCTTCTCTTACCTGACCCTGGTGCTGGTGGTGGCCGCCTTTGCCTCCATCGTGGCCGGCACCTTCGAGGCCAAGTACACCGATACCGGCGCTGTGGATATGGCCGCCTCCGCCACCAACGCCTCCGTGGCCATGATCTCCATTCTGTTCATCCTGATGGCCATTGTCTTCGGCCTGCTGGTCTACCGCCGGGGCGCGCCCCTGTCCGTGGCCACTGTGGCCGGCGTGATCGGCATTATCATCTGCCTGGTCATCGGCCTGAACTTCCACCCCATCTACCTGTCTAACACCGTCTGGATGTGGATCATTGCCGTTTACATTCTCATCGCCTCGGTGGCCCCGGTGTGGATCCTGCTCCAGCCCCGTGACTACCTGTCCTCCTTCCTGCTCTACGGCATGATGGTCATCGCCGCCGTGGGCGTCATCGGCGCGGGCCTCACTGGCGCAGACGCCGCCCACATGGATATGCCCGCTTTCACTGCCTGGAAGGACCCCATTACCGGCCTGGGCACCATGTTCCCCGCCCTGTTCGTCACCATCGCCTGCGGCGCCATCTCCGGTTTCCACTCCCTGGTGGGCTCCGGCACCACCGCCAAGCAGCTGGATCATGAGAAGGACGCCAAGCCCATCGCCTACGGCGGTATGCTTATCGAGTGCGCCCTGGCTCTGATCTCCCTGGCTGCCGTCTCCTTCATCTGGAAGGAGTACGTGGCTGGCGACATCCGCGTCCCCACCCAGGTGTTCGCCACCGGTATCTCCCGGATGGTGGCCTCCATCCCCGGCCTGGAGGCCACCCAGACCACCGTCGCCTCCCTGCTGGTCCTCACCGTGTCCGCCTTCTGCCTCACCTCTCTGGATACCGCCACCCGTCTGGCCCGGTATATGTTCCAGGAGTTCTGGCTGAAGCCTGGACAGACCTATAAGGATGTCACCGGCTTCAAGGCCACCCTGTGCAACCCCTTTGTGGCCACCGTCATCACCGTAGTGCTGGGCGTAGGCCTGGGCATGACCGGCTACGGCAAGATCTGGCCCCTGTTCGGCGCCGCCAACCAGCTGCTGGCCGCCCTGGCCCTGCTCACCGTCTGCGCCTGGCTGGGCAACATCGGCCGGAACAACAAGATGTTCTACCTCCCCATGGTCTTCATGCTCATCGTTACCCTGACCTCCCTGTTCCAGACCATTACCAGCCGTATCGGTCAGATCACCAGCGACAACCCCGAGGTGCTGGCCAAGGTGGACTGGGGCACCTACGCGCAGGCTATCCTGGGCTCCCTGCTCTTTATCCTGGCCATCGTGCTGGCTGTTGAGGGCTGCATGACCATCTTCGGCAAGGGCAAGAAGAAGGCCTAACATTCCCTGTTCCATCCAAACAGAGCAAAAAGCGGGTCCGAACAATCGGGCCCGCTTTCTGATTGCCTGGGAGCGGAATGTGTGGTAAAATATAAAAATCCGCTATTAATGCGGGGCCCTCGCCCCGCATTACGATCCCCTGGGAGGTTAGCCTATGAAAATCAGCAAGCCCCTTTCCATCGCCCTGTCTATTTTGATCGCCCTGGTGGTGCTGACAGGCTCCATCGCTGTGCCGCTGCTGTGTCGGACCTTCTACTACGCCCATATCGGCCCTATGCGTCTGGAGGCGTACGGCCTGTCTCGGGCAGAAATTGAGACCGCTTATGACGAGATGATGGACTTTTGCCTGGGTGGGCGGGAGGACTTCTCTGCCGGGGTGCTGACTTTCTCTCGGTCGGGAGCGGACCACTTTTCCGACGTACGAGAGCTGTTCCTGTTGGATCTGCGGGTACTGAAGGTTGCGCTGGCTGTGCTGCTGGCGGCGCTGATCATTTGTAAAATAAAAAATGTACGCCCCCACCGTTTTCTGAATCGTGGTCCCGGCTTCTGGGCGGCGGCGGGACTTGGTACTTCTTTTCTGGCTGTAGGCGGGCTGGCCGCCCTGGATTTTGACCGGGCCTTTGTCATCTTTCACAGCATCTTCTTCCCCGGCAAGGACAACTGGATTTTTGACTGGCAGACCGACCCCATCATTCTCTTCCTGCCCCAGGACTTTTTCCGCAACTGTGCCCTTCTGATCTTGATTCTGCTGCTGGTATGGTGTGCAGCTTTGATCGTCTCTGACCAGTGGGTAGGGAGACGGAAACGATAAAGCGGAGTTTTTTGGTTGAAACGTATATAATTTTATAAATAAATTCATTTTCTTATTTGAAATACCAAATATTTTAAAAGAAAAAAATTTTTCTTGCACAGACAAGCGTTTTCTGATAGAATACTTTTTCGAGAAAGGAGGGGTCAAGTGTGTTTCGATGCGTGTTTTGCGGCAGTTCGGCACAGTTTGGCCTTTCTATTTCTATTCCCCGTTGACAATCATCTATTGATTGTCTTTTTTTTATGTCCGTGTAGGTCTGTACGTCTGGAAAAGAGAAGGGAGAAATTAAAATGAACCACAATGAACCTATTCGCGATGCCCGGCAGCTGGGTCTGCCCAAGATGCTGATTCTGGGCCTCCAGCACATGTTCGCCATGTTTGGGGCCACCGTGCTGGTACCCATCCTGGTTCGGGGCTACGGGCTGCCCCTGTCCATCCAGACCACTCTACTGTTTGCCGGTGCTGGCACACTGTTTTTCCACTTCTGCACCAAGTGGAAGATTCCCGCTTTCCTGGGCTCCTCCTTCGCCTATCTGGGCGGATTTTCCGCTGTGGCTGAATTGAACTCCGGCATCTACGCCGGTATGACCGGCGAGGAGAAACTTCCCTACGCCCTAGGCGGCATCGTGGTGGCCGGACTGCTATATCTGGTACTAGCCGGACTAATCAAGGCGGTGGGAGTTCACAAAGTTATGCGCTTTCTTCCCCCGGTCGTCACCGGCCCCATTATTATTCTGATCGGCCTTTCCCTGGCCCCCAGCGCCATTAACAACGCCTCCACCAACTGGTGGCTGGCTCTGCTGTCCATCACTGTCATCGTGGCCGCCAACATCTGGGGCAAGGGCATGATTAAAATCATCCCCATCCTGTTGGGCGTTCTCATCCCCTACGCCGCCGCTCTCGTCACAAATCAGGTGGACTTTACCAGTGTGGCCGCGGCCAATGCCATAGGTATTCAACCCTTCGTGCTGGCCAAATTTGATGTGACCGCTGTCCTGGTTATGGCCCCTATTGCCATTGCCGCTATGATGGAACACATCGGTGACATGTCCGCCATCTCCGCCACCGTGGAGGAGAACTTTATTGAGGACCCGGGCCTGCACCGCACCCTCATTGGCGACGGCGTCGCCACTTCCCTGGCCGGCATGTTCGGCGGCCCCGCCAACACCACCTACGGAGAGAACACCGGCGTGCTGGAACTGTCTCAGGTCTTTGACCCCAAGGTGGTTCGGCTGGCTGCTGTCTATGCGGTGGTTCTGTCCTTCTCCCCCAAGTTCGCCGCCGTTATCAACTCCATCCCCACCGCCATCATTGGCGGCGTGTCCTTCGTCCTCTATGGCATGATCTCTGCCATTGGTGTGCGCAATGTGGTGGAGAACCGGGTAGATTTCACCAACTCCCGCAACCTGATCATCGCCGCTGTCATTATGGTGTGCGGTCTGGGCTTTAAGATCTGGGGCTTTAACAACGAGTTCTCCGGCCTCACCTTCTATGTGGGAGAGACCTCCATCACCCTCACCTCTCTGGCCATTGCCGCCATTGCCGGAATCGCCCTCAACGCCATCCTTCCCGGAAAAGATTACCAGTTCGGCTCCGATGTGACCAAAGGCCGCTCCGGCGATTTCGGACGGTACTAACCCCAAGCTGTCCTTTCTGTCAGGTGCTTGACCGAATAGATAAAAGGGGCATGTAGGAGAGATGAAAAAATCATTAAATCAAGACAAAGCCCCTTGCACCTTGGAAAAAAATCAGATAGAATAGAGGCACCAAGCGGGAAACCGTAATTTAAGGAGGTCACTATCATGGATATTAAGAGCACCTTTGAGACTTTAAAGGACAAAGCCACCGATCTGGCCCAGGCTGGCGTAGCCCAGTCCAAGCGGCTGGCCGAAATCGCCAAGCTGAAAGCAGCCAACATGGCCGAAGAGGACGCTATTAAGAAGGCCTATATTGAGATTGGCAAGCTGTACTATGCTGAGCAAGGTGCCACTCCTGACGGTGCCTTTGCCGCAGCCTGTGAGCGGGTCACCGCCTCCAAGGCAGCGATTGAGACCAACAACGAGCGCATAGCGGAGTTGAAGCAGCCCGGCGACCCTGAACCCGAGGTGGAGGAGGTTGCGTCTCTGGCGGAGACAGAGACTCTGGTGGTCTCTGAGGCCGCCCCCGCCGAGGAAGAGCCAGACGAGAAGCAGGACTGATCAAATCATGTTCAGAAGAGACCGCCTGAGGCGGTCTCTTCTGTCGTTGTGCGCATGGAATTTTCGCTCTCCGGGCAAACTGGAACGGGAGGGAAAGGACTATGGAGCAATATTACCGCCTGCCCCAGGATGTGGTAGGCCATGACGCCGCGCTGCTGTCCTATTGGGATACCATGCCTGCCCGGGCCCAACTGCGGCTACTGGAAAGCAGCATCACGGTATCCACCCTGGGAGAGTTGAAAATGCTGGCGGAGGAGTTTAAGGAATAACTTGCGCGCCCTGGCAAAACGTGGTACGATGTTCAAAACAAAAAGGAGCGTGGCGCCATGCTGTTTCTATGTTACCCCAAATGCACGACCTGCCAGAAGGCCAAAAAATTCCTAGATGAACGTGGGATTTCCTACACCCTGCAACACATAAAAGAGGAAAATCCCACCGCGACGCAGCTGCGGACCTGGTGGCAGGCCAGCGGCCTTCCACTCAAAAAATTTTTTAATACCTCCGGCATTCAGTATCGGGAACTGGGTCTGAAGGACAAGCTGCCCGCCATGAGCGAGGAGGCACAGTTGGAGCTGCTGTCCACAGACGGTATGCTGGTAAAACGTCCCATCCTGGTAGGGGAAAACTTTGTCCTTGTCGGCTTCCGCCAGAGCGAGTGGGAGGAAAAACTGTAAAATGTTCCAATTTCCCATAGAACCACCAGCTTAAATCTGCTGACCCGGCTATTTCAAAGCCGGCTTTAGAATTGCTGGAAAGGGTGGAATTCCTCCCCACGGTTGAAGGGGAAAAACTCCGGCCATAATGAGAGGGCGGACGGATTTTCAGTCCGTCCGCTCTTTTTTATTTCTCCCGATTCTTTTCGACAGAAGGCGCAAAATTGATTTTTTGCAGGAAGTCAAAAACGAATTGGAGAACTAGGCGCTGTTTGAAAAATGGAACTATGCCCAACGGCGAGAAATTTTTTCGCCAGAGGAAGCCAATTTGACGCAGGAATACTGGATGTATTTCAAGGAAAATTGGCAAAGCATGGCGGAAAAAGAGCCGGCGTTGGGGCATGTTGACATGTTTCAAACAAGCCCTAGATTTATGGCAAGGGGGTGGAACGATGGAAACACAGAAAAAAGGTCCGGGGGTGCTGGGACTGGCTGTGGTGGGGGCCGCGGTCTGTCTCGCCCTGTCGATGACAGCGGGGCGCCCCCGGGCAGCCGCCGTGGCGGCTATGGCGCCGATGGAGACCCTCTCCCAGCCTGCCCAAGGGGAGGCCGTCCGCACTGTCATCCCCCTGGGTAAGGCCGTGGGCATCAAACTGTTCTCAGATGGTGTGCTGGTTGTGGGCCTGTCCCCAGTGGAGACAGAGGGCGGGGCCACCTATCCCGGCCGGGACTGCGGACTGAAAACAGGGGATGTCATCACCCACATCAATGGCGGCGAGGTAGACACCATCGAGGAAATCCAGGCACTTGTGGCCCAGAGTGAGGACGAACCCCTCACCATTCAGGCAGTACGGGGACAGCGGCAACTCCAGTTGAAAGCGGCTGCGGTGGAAAACAGCCAGGGAATCTACCAGCTGGGCGTCTGGCTGCGGGATTCGATGGCCGGCATTGGCACGATGACTTTCTACGACCCAGCCAGCGGAGTATTTGGCGCCCTGGGCCACGGAATCAACGATGTGGACACAGCTATGCTCATGCCCTTGGAATCGGGCAGCATCATGCCTGCCAGCGTCTCCGAGGTAAAGAAGGGAACTTGCGGCAGCCCCGGGGAACTCCACGGTCAGTTTGACCTCACCAGAGACCTGGGTACCCTGTACGCCAACACAAATTTGGGTATTTTTGGTCAGATGCCAAAGCAGACGGTGGGCACAGCAGTCGAACCGGTGGAGGTGGCCACTCGGGATCAGGTGAAGACCGGTCCGGCCACCATTTTGTCCAATATCCGCGGGGACGAGGTGGAAGAGTTCGATGTGGAGATTACCCACCTGTATCCCGGTGGGGACGGCACCCGCAGCATGATGGTCCGGGTAACTGACCCGGCGCTGCTGGACGCCACTGGAGGCATTGTACAGGGGATGTCCGGCAGCCCCATCATGCAAGACGGCCGGCTGGTGGGCGCGGTGACCCACGTTCTGGTCAACGATCCCACTCGAGGATACGGAATTCTGGCAGAAAACATGCTCAAACAGGCGACCGGAAACTGACATTCAGCACGTCAAAGGGCGCGCGGGCCTGGGGAATCACCCAGGCCCGCGCACTTTGCGCTCAGGCGGGCAGGGAGAAAAAATGGACATGGGTGGAAAATTTTTAAAATACCCCTTATGTTTCACTAAAATCAGCCGAATAACAAAATGTGAGCGGTCGAGGCAGAAATGCTTGGCCTGCGGCATGGTTTCAAACGGTTTTGTACAGCCGGTTGAAATATAGTACCGCGCCAAACAGTCCGGGCAGTCTGGCCAGATGGTCGGGCGGGGCGGCGCACATCCACCAAGCGGAGTGACCTGCATGGATTAGCGGGCACTTAATCATTTAAGGAGGAACATCTCATGCGTATTCAGCACAATATTATGGCTTTAAATGCCTACCGCAACTACAACCTGAACAACAAGGCTCTGTCCGGCAACCTGGAGAAGCTCTCCTCTGGCTACAAGATCAACCGCGCCGGTGACGACGCCGCCGGTCTGGCCATTTCCGAGAAGATGCGCGCCCAGATCACCGGCCTGAACGCCGCCTCTAAGAACGTCAAGGACGGCATCTCCCTGGTGAAGACCGCTGAGGGCGCCATGCAGGAAGTCCAGGACATGCTCAACCGCATGGACTATCTGGCCACCCAGTCCGCCAACGGCACCTATGACAACGAGGTGGACCGCGCCGCCCTCCAGAAAGAGGTGGAGCAGCTCAAGACCGAAATCAACCGTATCGCCGACTCCGCCAACTTCAACGGCATCAAGCTGCTGGACGGCTCTCTGCAAGAGGGTAAGATCACCGGCGCGAAGTATGAGAGCATCGACGCCGCGGACATTCTCGGCTTGATTCCCCCCGAACTGAACAAGGGTCAGCCCGCCGTGGACACCGACAAGACCATTGTGGAGGCCGACGGCGAGAAGGCCACTCCCGCCTCCTTCTCTGTGAAGCTGGATAATCTGAACGTTGTCAAGGATGACAACAACTTCGTCCTGAACATCGGTGGCAAGGATTTGGCCGCTGTCAGCGTCAAGGAGGGCATGAACTCCGACCAGATCGCTGAGCTGTTCAACGGCCAGGAAGTCGATTTGACCGACGACCAGGGCAACACCGTCACCTTCAAGATCACTGCTCAGGACAACATCCTGAACTTCAAGGCCACCACTGCCGCTGCCTTTGATCCTCCCAAGGACGTGACCTTCACCAGTTCTGCTAGCCAAAAGGCTACAGATGATATCGAAATCCGTCTGCCTGGCCCCAAGGATGCCGCTACAGGTGACGCCACCCCCAACAAGGTGATTGTTAATGCCTATGCTGAGGCTGATGGCGATGCAAACGCTACTATCACCGCTGCCACTGATGTTGCCAACTTTACTGTGACTGACGGCGATGCCGGTAATACCGCTGCTGACAAGCTCGATGTGGATAAGCTTATTGCTAAGGCCAAAGCAGATGGCCTGACCGGTGATGTCACTGTCAAGATTGGTGATGACGGCAAGGCTGGTCTGTATATCGGCACTGAGAAAATTGCCGAGGATGGTAACGACACTGACTTCACCAATAACGCGTTGGCTGCCGGTAACTCTATAGTCGACTTTGGCGATTACGGCAAGGTATCGTTCACGGTTGCTGCGGGCCAGACCGTTGACGGCGGTGCAGATGTTGCAGGCAAAGTCACTGTCGGCACTGGCCTGACTATCAATAGCGCCGAGAACATTGAATCGAACATTGAAGTTGATTCTGATGAACTGAATGATGAACTGGTTGCTGCGGGCCTGGACGGCTTGGCCTCCGGCAATGTATCTGTCTCCTACAACAAGTCCTTTACGAATGCTGACGGCACTAAGGGCAGATGGGAAATGACTGCTGATGGTCAGACGGTTGAACTCACTGCCACTGTCGCTGCCGGCAAGCTGGAACTGGCTGGTCAAGGCGGTACTATCTTCACTGTGGATATGTCCGCTACGGGTGCCGACCCCGATGTCAATCCCACCGAGTCTGACTTCCAGGACGCCTTTGCCAACGGCAAGACTGTGGCGAAGCTGGGCAAGGAGGCCACTGTTACCGGCACCATCAACGGCGCTACCCAGAACATCCAGAAGGGCAGCGACGGCGGCGACGATCGCGTGGCTAACACCACCATCGACCTGAGCGATTATTTCCAGAAGGACGGCACCCAGATCACCCTGGGCGACACCACCTACACTGTGGCTGTCGGCAAGGACAGCAAGTTTAAGGACGCCGAAAACGTCATTGACCTGACCGACTTCGAGCCCAACGCTGTGGATGCCAAGACAGCTGCCACCCGTCTGACCACCGTGGCCAAGAACAACAACGGCACCTTCTCCATCGGCCACGACGGCAAGGGCAACACCACTCTCCAGCAGCTCACCGAGGTGAAGGACAGCACCGACATGACCACCCGGGAGAAGATCGCCAGCTATATCAAGATCTCCACCGTGGACGCCAAGTCCCTGCGGGATGTCAAGACCGCCAGCGCCCTGACTCTCCAGATTGGCGACACCTCCGACGATTTCAACCAGATGAAGGTCTCGATTGGCGATATGCACACCACCGGCATGGGCATCGAGGGCATCAACATCGGCACCCAGGCTGGCGCCGCTGAAGCTGTCAACGTCATCAAGAACGCCATCAACTATGTCTCTGGCGTGCGTGGCGACCTGGGCGCGATCCAGAATCGTCTGGACCACACCGCCAACAACCTGTCCGTGATGGCCGAGAATATTCAGGACGCCGAGTCCACCATCCGCGACACCGACGTGGCCGAAGAGATGATGAGCTACGTGAAGAACAACATCCTGGTCCAGTCCGCCCAGGCCATGCTGGCCCAGGCCAACCAGGTGCCCCAGGGCGTGCTGCAGCTGCTGGGCTAAGAGTAGCCTAAAGACAGCATAGTCTGTCGCCGGCCTGGGACAGCATGGCCGTCCGGGAACCCAGCGCGAGCCCAGCGACAGCGGGTCGCGCTGGGAGAGGCGGGACAACCTAAAGCGGCCGCAGGCCGCTGCCAAACCGGAGCCCAGCGAAGCGGGTCCGGTTTGGAGAGGAGACACAGCGCAGTAAGTGAGCTTTCGGCGAGAGCCGGAAGCGAAGGATACGGAACTTGTGTCGACGAAGGGCGTGCTGCAGCTGCCGGGCTAATCATCTGACCAAACGCGAACAAATATGCACAGAGGGAGGACCGGGCCGTATGTCCGGTCCTCTCTCTTCCCCTTGGGGCGAAGGCGGCAGCTTGGAACCAAGGCGAATAAAGGCCATCGGTCAGATGGTACAACCTGGGAAAATACAGAAACACAGGAATCATGACGGATAAGGTGGGAAGTATTGATCTGGCGATGAAGGGATGGTATAATCAAATCAAACCGACAAATGAGGTGTGACCATGGCCAAGCAAACAATCAAAATAGAGACTCTGCTGATGCCCGCATATTACAAGGACTTCCACTGTATCATGGGGGCCTGTCAGGACAACTGCTGTGACGACAGCTGGAAGATTGAGTTTAGCAAAAAGGATTACCTGGCAATTAAGCGGGCCCCCAAGAGTCCAGAGGTGGAGGCGGAGATGCAGGCAGGAATGTTCCGGCTTCGAGAGCGAGAGCACGACGGGATGTACGCCGAATTCCGCATCACCGAGGCAGGCCGCTGCGCCTTTCACACCCCGGAAGGGCTGTGCCGACTCCAGTTAGAGTGTGGAGAGGAGGTCTTGCCCAAGGTGTGCCGGACTTACCCCCGGAATGAGGTCTACACCTCCGCCGCCCTGGAATACACCCTGAGCCCTTCCTGCGAAGGGGTCTTAGCCCTGCTGTGGGACTTGAAGGACGGGATAGACTTTATCGCGGAGCCCCTGCCGCCCCAGAGTCAAAAAGCGGCCCTGGTGAATACCGAGGTGGAGGCCCGCTTTGACGCCATCCGAGAACTTTGGATCGACGTTCTCCAGGCCAGGGCTCTGCCACTGGCCCAGAGGATGACTCTGCTGGGTCTGCTGGTCCAGCAGCTGCAAACTCTGAACTGGGACGACGGCCAGGCGGTGGACCGCTGGCTGGCCGCGAGAGCGGCCCTGATGGGGGATCCCACTGTGCTTTCCGCCCAGCTGGAGCAGATGTCGGGGAACCGGAACATGTTCCTAAGCCATAACCTACAGCTGTTGATCCGTCAGTTTAATATACTGGGGCCCGACCTGGCCGGGGAACTGCTGGCTTCCATCACCGACCAGGGTACCTTGGCGGAGGTGGACCCGGATCGGGTAATCATCCATGCCCGCCAGTATCAGGAGGCGGAAGACAAACTGGAGGAGTTGCTAGAGCACTCCGAGCACTTCTTTGAGAATCTGTTGGTGACCATCTCCTTCTTCCTGTCTCTCCCCGTTCTGACGACGCCGGAGGAGCTGTGGAAGAGCTATGTCAACCTGTGCAACCTCTACAGTTTCTACCGCTTTGCCGCCGTCTGCTCCATGGGTAGACAGACCAGCCGAGAGAGACTGTTCCACGTACTGGTACACGTCAGCCGCTCCCTGATCCATACCCCCGCCCAACGTTCCCGCCTGCAGAACGAGCTGTTCCAAAACAACAGCGCCACCCTGGCCCATATGGCTATTCTGGTGGGCGGCTGAGGGAAAATCGGGACAAAGACTGTATTCCGCGGCTGTCAAGGACATAAAAAGCACCAGACAGAGGGCTGAGAACCTCTGCCTGGTGTTTTTGTACTGTTTGGCGAGAAGAAATGGGAAGATTTTGTGAAACAGTACAACTGCCTCTCGACTTTGTGGGCAAGATATGGTATACTGATAAAAATCCCGGCACGAAAGAAACGGCCCAATGGAAAAGGAAGATTCTGCGAGGCGTTGTTGGAAAGTCCCCTGATTCTCGCTGGGGTCGGCGGAACAGGGGCGGGCTATGGAGCGGAGGGAATTTCCAGATAAACAGAGGTGGCCTACCGGCAAATAACTGCGGTATTGAAGCAGAAACCCAGCTGGACTGCCATCTGGAGGACATCTGCCGGGGCCATGACACCCAACCGTACCGGGCCTGGGAACCGCTGAGTAGACCCGGCCGGTTTTGACAGCGTTGTATCCCATTTATATATTTATTGAGAGGAGATGTTTGCGCGATGAAAGAATTCAATTACGCAGCCGTCAAAGAGGAGTTTGAGCAGTGGAAGGGGCAGGGCCTGTCCCTGAACATGGACCGGGGCAAGCCCTGCCTGGAACAGCTGGAGCTCTCCCGTGATCTGCTGACCATTCTGGACTTTGACGACTGCGTGGCTGGCGGCGTAGACGCCCGGAACTACGGCGAGCTGGCCGGTATGCCCTGTGCCCGGGAGTACTGGGCGGAGATGTTGGATTTGACCCCTGCGCAGTGCTTTGTGGGGGGTAGCTCCAGCCTGAATATGATGTATGACTTGGTAGCAAAGGCCTGGTCCAACGGTCTTCTCCACAGCGAAAAACCCTGGTCCCAGGAGGAAAAGGTAAAATTCCTGTGCCCCGTCCCCGGCTATGACCGACATTTCCGGGTCACAGAGTCCTTTGGAATCGAGCTGATCGCGGTAAAGACCAATGAGAATGGTCCCGATATGGACGAGGTGGAGCGCCTAGCCGCCGATCCCCAGGTAAAGGGCATCTGGTGCGTCCCCAAATACTCCAATCCAGACGGCTTTATCTACTCGGAAGAGGTAATGTCCCGTATTGCCTCCCTGAAGCCCGCCGCCCCTGATTTTATCGTGATCTGGGACAACGCCTACTGTGTCCACGAGATTCGCGGGGACTACGTGCCCTTCCCCGACATTCTGAAACTGTGCGCAGAGAAGGGCAATCCCGACCTGGTCTTTGAGTTTGCCTCCACCTCCAAAATCACGCTGCCCGGAGCTGGCATGGCAGTGATGGCTGCCAGCGAAGCCAACATCAAACACCTGAGCAAATTAATGGGCGCTCAGATGATCAGCTGTGACAAACTCAATCAGCTGCGCCAGGTCCGCTTCCTGAAAGACAAAAAGCATACCCTGGAGCTGATGAAGAAACATGGCGACGTGCTCCGTCCTCGATTTGACACCTTCCTTAAAGAACTGGATGAGCAGATCAAACCCTTGGATATCGCCCGCTGGACCAATCCAAATGGCGGCTATTTCATCAGTCTGTACACCACCCCTGGCTGCGCCAAGCGGACGGTAGCCCTGTGTAAGGAGGCCGGCTTGGTCATGACGGCCGCAGGCGCCGCCTATCCCTATGGAAATGACCCGGAGGACAGCCATATCCGTATCGCTCCCTCCTACCCCGCTCTGAAGGATGTGGAAATGGCCGCCAAGGTGTTCTGCACCTGTCTGAAGCTGGCCACCCTGGAAAAGCAGGGGCAGTAAGGCCGATATCACCAGCCCATCCCGAGTATCCCCATCTACATTTTCGCCTGGCGGTCCGTTGGACCGCTAGGCGTTTTAAATTCAAAATCCCTTATTAACCTCGCGCTGCTACTGCTTATCTATCCAAATCAGTATATATTCATACTTCTTTCAGCTCAGGTGTGTTGCAAAAGAAGGCGGCAGGCATTTGTAGAGCCGGCCGCCCCCTGTTTTTAGCAGCTGCCGCGGCCACAGAGCTCTAGCAGACAGCTGAGTTTCAGCCCCAGCCGCCGGTGAACTCCGGCTGACAGTCGGTATCCTGAACCACGAAAATCTCATACAGATGGGACAGGGCGTCCCAGGTGGCCTTATCCATGCAGCCTGTGACCGGCAGACCGGCCGCCTTTTGCAGCCACCGAACATTGTCCGCCGAGGCAGGGCCATGATTGCCGTCCGCCTCACACGGCGTAATCCCTTCAAAGTGCTTGGAAAGCACATTAAACATGGTCTGGGGAACGATCATATATTCCCTGCTGTTTCCCTCGTGGACCTGGATGCCCTCCGAGGGAAACACCCGGGTAGCCCGGGAGTAGCTCTCCCTGGCCTGCTGTTTCAGCCAGCAGCTGTGGATGGCGTTCCAAGTGGCCTGGTCCACCACCCCGGTGACGGGCAAGCCCGCCTCCCGCTGGAAGCGCATCACTGCCTCTAAGGTGCGCTCACCGTAGACCCCATCTACTGCCAATTCCGGCAAAAACTGATAGGTCTTCGAGAGCTGACGGAGCATATATTGCAAACTGCTCACCGGTTTGGACAGCATCTCCCGCTCCAGCAGCTCCCGTTCTGCCGCGCTGTCTCTCATATCTTCACTCCTCTCTGTCCACTCTGGCCATCCATCTGACCCAATTCCAGCGGGCGGCCCTGGTACTGGCCCATTCGGGGGGTGTCGCCCCATCGCTCCAGCTCCTCCCCAGGCGTGCCCCCCGCCCCGGACATCACCGGAACAGCGTCCTCCCGCAGGGACTGGGCCCGTACCGTGTCCCTGCGGAGAAAATAGTCCGCCAGGGCAAAATTGCTGTAGATGGAATTCCAAGTGGTCTCATCCACATAGCCGTTGGGGGTGAGGCCCACCAGCTGCTGGTAGGTGCGCACCGCCTGGGTGGTGGCCGGGCCGAACTCGCCGTCTGTCGCTATGGGGGACAGGGAGTTGTCAAACTGGGCCAGCAGGGCCAGCATATACTGAAGGATGCCCACCTCAGGGCCGCTGTCCCCCTCCTCCAGAGGGCCGGAGAACTGGTACTGGACAGTGACAAAGGTCTGCCCCTGGCTCACCAGCTCAGCCAGCTGAAGGATGCCGGAGTGGATGTATACCAGCTTGTACCAGGTGGCCTTGCCCACAATGCCGTCGGGCGTCAGATTGAAGATGCGCTGGAAGGTGGTCACCGCGGACCGGGTGTCCTCCCCGAAGATTCCAGTGGCGGGGGAAATTTTGGGAATGGCAGGGTAATTCTGGGAAATTCGGTTGAGCATGGCCTGAACAATGACCACATCCCGCCCCACAGAGCCTAGGCGCAGCGGCGTGCCGGGATAGGAGTCGGTGAGGTCCTGAATGGGCGCATCCACCACCAGCTCAATATTGTCCCCATAGTAGTAGCGCAGAATTTCCATGGAATTTGCCCCCTCCTGAGCCAACTCCTGACTGCCCCACTGGGACAGGCCGTCGCAGGTGGAGGTGGTGCCGTTGCAGAACTTGGCGGCCAGGGGCTCTACAAAGCCCTGGCGGCGGATATAGTCGTTGAAAATCTCGTCCACCATCTGGCTGATATTCTCAAAGATGTTCCGGCCCCGGATAAATTTCTGGTCATATTGGGTGGTGGAGGTGATTTGAAAGTTGTAGCCCCGGCTGGGGTAAAATTCGGTATATACCCGGTTCAGGGCGAACGAGATGATGGCCAGTATATTGGCCCGGATGGCGGAGGGCTCCCAGGTGGGGTATATCTCGCTGGAGGCCACATTTTTCACATAGTCGGGGAAGGAGACGGTGACGTTCTCCGCCCACTGGTCGGGCAGGCCCATATGCACCGTGATGGTGCGGGGCACATATGGAAGGATATTCAGCACGGCTCCACCTCACAGGTTCTGGACCGGGATGTCCCGCTCGTCCCGCTGCTGAAGGCTGCACAGCCCCTGGGGCAGGGGGATGAGCTCCATGTTCTGTACCGTCTCCACATCGGGGAAGACCTGCACGTTCTCCACCTGAAGCATGGCGTAGCCCGGCTGCTCCGCCCACACGCTGCACAGGGCGCAGGGTGCGCCGTCTCCGGGCAGTCCATTGGGGGAGGTGCTCTCCGCCGGGACGGGAGTGTCGATCTGTATGGTGTTGATTTTTCCGCTGCTGTTGGTACACTGTATGGAGAGCAGCTTCCACTTGCCCTCCTCCCCCGGCGCGGCCACCACCACGGTGGCCCCCTCTAGGGGAATCTGCGCCTGGGAAGTGTACACCCGGACGCTTAACGTTCCTGTTGCTTGCATGAAATTACCTCCTGAAAACGGCGAACAGCCTCCGCCGTTTATCCTATCCTATGCGAAGGATACCCTCCGCGCCCCTTGCAGTTTCCCGTTGAAATGCAACCCTCATTTATGGTATAATAAAAAGAAGACATCTGCTATGAGCTGTAAATGGTTAGATACGGGCACTGTCCACGCCTGGCAATATCATCAGGAGGAGATCAATCCATGAGTATGACGGCCGTGAAATCGGTGGACCCCCGCAGCCCCGCCCACCGGGCCGGGGTCCGGGTAGGCGACACCCTCACCCATATCAACGGCCACCCCATCGTGGACGTGCTGGACTACAAATTCTACGGCTACGATCCCCGCCTAGAGCTGACCTTAAAAAGCTTGGACGGGGCCGTACGCACTCTGCGGGTACGAAAATCCGAGGGGGAAGACCTGGGACTGGAGTTCGAGACCTACCTGATGGATCGAGCCCGGTCCTGTGCCAACCACTGCATCTTCTGCTTTGTAGATCAGATGCCGCCGGGAATGCGGCCCTCCCTCTATTTTAAGGACGACGACGCCCGGCTGTCCTTCCTTCTGGGCAACTACCTCACCCTGACCAACCTCTCTCCCCGGGAGGTCCAACGGATCATCGACCTGCGTATCTCCCCCATCAACGTGTCGGTCCACACCACTGACCGGGCGCTGCGGGCCGAGATGCTGAAAAATCCCAGGGCTGGAGAGGGCATCGACATCATGGAGCGGTTCGCCCAACACAACATCACCATGAACTGCCAGATTGTCTCCTGCCCTGGGATCAACGACGGCCCCGCCTTGGATAGAAGCTTGGCCGACCTGGCCGCCATGTCTCCGGCGGTCAACAGCGTGTCGGTAGTTCCGGTGGGGGTGACCAAATACCGCGCGGGACTCTATCCCCTGAAAACCTACACCAGGCAGACCGCCGCCGCCCTCATCGATCAAGTGGAGTCCTTCGCTGCCAGGCACCTGGAGACCCACGGCACAAGGCTGGTATGGTGCTCCGACGAGTTCTACCTGCTGGCCGGCCGGGAGCTGCCCGGCGAGGACTACTTTGAGGACTTCACCCAGCTGGACAACGGGGTGGGGATGCTCACTCTGCTGATGAAGGAGTTCGGCCGGGCCCTGGACCTGATGGAACCCCAGGAGCTGGAAGGAGTCCTCCCCTTTTCCATCGCCACCGGCGTGTCTGCCGCCCCATTTTTGGCCAAGCTGGTCACCCAGGCGCAGGAAAAATGCGGTACAATAGAGGGGAATGTCTACCCCATCGTCAACCATTTCTTTGGCGAGACCATCACAGTGGCCGGGCTGGTCACCGGAGGCGACCTCATTCAGCAGCTCCAGGGGAAGGACCTGGGGAAACGTCTCCTGATCCCTGCCAGCATGCTCCGCTCCGGGGAGAATGTTTTTCTGGACGACGTAACTACGGTTGATGTGGAACAGAAACTGGGAGTGCCCGTCGTCCCTGTCCCCCAAGACGGCTATGAACTGCTAGACGCCATCTGCGGCGTGGAACTAACCCCCGAGACCCAGCGTCTTGCCTGGGAAAATGAGGAATTTTATCGCTATAACCCGTAGGCGCTGTTTGAAAAATGGAACTATGTCCAACGGC
>CAPGBJ010000109.1 GCA_948616425.1 uncultured Oscillospiraceae bacterium | reverse complement strand
CTCTTTCCCTACACGACGCTCTTCCGATCTCACCGCGATTCGGGAGGGAACTGCTCAGCTGCGCCGTGTTCGGGACGTGGAGAGTGCGGTGGATGCCTTTCGGGGGTGCGAGGTGGTCAGTGATGCCCGCATCTCTACCATCGATCTGGGAACTGGCGTGTCTATGGCCATGTTGGAACTACCCAGGGCGCTGTTCTACCATACCTTATCCCAGCAGTCCGGCTTTGAGATTGAAGACGACGGTGACCTGATGGCTCTGCTTACTCAATTGGCCGGGGTAAAGCGGGCCTACGACAAGGTGGCTGACGCGCTTCAGCAAGTGGAAGAGACGGGCTACGGTATTGTGGTACCCCCTATCGACTCGCTGGTGTTGGAAGAGCCAGAAATCATGAAGCAAGGCGGCCGATACGGCGTACGTCTGAAGGCCAGTGCGCCTTCTATCCACATGATCCGAGCAGATATTGAGACGGAGGTGTCCCCCATTGTAGGCGGGGAGAAGCAGAGTGAAGATATGATCCACTATCTGCTCCAGGAGTATGAGGGAGATTCCAGCCGTATTTGGGAGGCCAATATTTTTGGAAAATCCCTCCATGAGTTGGTAAACGAAGACCTGAACTCGAAGATCAATCGTATGCCTGAGGATGCTCGCACCAAGTTGCGAGAAACGCTACAGCGTATCATTAATGAGGGCTCTGGTGGCCTGATTTGTATTATTTTATAACTGTTGTAACCCCCGCCCATTGGGCGGGGGTTACAATCTGGTTAAAAAGAGGACTGAAGAAATTGGATGGCCTCCAGGAAAAAGGAAGACATCCAAAGGGCGGGGACGGCGCAGGCTATCGCCAGGAAAAAGAAGACGACAGTTTGGATTTTGTGATCCTGTTTCCACATCCGCCAGCTCTCCCGGAAAAAGACAAAGGCCAGCACGGTCCCCACACAGGGCGTCAGAAATAGAATGGCGAGACCAAGGCCCATAAACCTATCCCCCTATTTTTTGTCTGGGCAATTGAGAAGATGTGCATGTTAGACCTGATCTTTCTCGGATATTTTGTCAACAAGTCCAATCGGAGGACTGGGGGGAAATGAAATACTTTCCTGCCACCCCTTGCATACGTCAATCCATCCTAAACTGTGGGCGTAGTCTGCCAACTCGTCACAGGTGAGCTCGATGGCGGAGTTGGAGCTGCCGGCAGCAGGAAAGACAGTACCAAATCGCTGAAGAGACACATCTAGATAGGTTTTTACCCCCTCTGGGTTGGCAAAGGGGCACACCCCACCGATGGTGTGGCCAGTAAAGTCGGACACCTGTTCTGGGGTGAGCATCTTAGCTTTGGTGTGGAATATGGCTTTGTATTTGCTGTTGTCAATCTTGGCATCCCCAGCGGCCACAACAAGGACACAACCTCCCTCTACCAGAAAGGACAGGGTCTTGGCAATGCGGGCTGGAATCACCCCAACCGCCTGGGCGGCCAGCTCTACTGTGGCGCTGGAGACAGGGAACTCGAGAATATCTTCCGCCCGTCCAAAGGGAAGAAAGTAGTTTCGGACTTTTTCAATGGACACCCCTCAGCCCTCCAGTTTCTTGGTGCACTTGGCTAGAAAACGCTCATCAGTGACAATAAACCGCTCGTGAATCCCCTGACCGATCGGGCCTTTCTCATCGTAGGCGGTCACCTTCAACACCAGCCGTTTGCCGTCCACTTCGGTAACCTCGCTCTCTGCCCAGACCGTCATCCCTACAGGGGTGGCGCTGTCGTGGGTGATATCCAGTTTTGTGCCCACAGTGCTCTGCCCCACTTCCAGATGAGGAGCGATGGACTTCCATGCGGCCTCCTCCATCAGAGCGCACATGAAGGGGGTGCCAAACACTGGGAGGGCGCCAGAACAGGCTGCCTGTGCGGTGTTGGTATCATTGACGACGGTTTCTGCCCGGCCTTTCAGGCCGACGGTAACAGACATGGATATGTCCTCCTTTATCTTTGGTTGCCTGATTATACCATAAGAATGAGGAGAAATCTAGTGGGGGCGCATGTAGTGTGCCCGCTGATTATGGACCAGGGGCCTGCAAGCGGATGACTGTACCGTGAGTGGCAGCTCTGCCATTGTACAGATGGAGTGGGCGCTCTGTGCGTGTATTAGATCGGAAGAGCACACGTCTGAACTCCAGT
>CAPGBJ010000108.1 GCA_948616425.1 uncultured Oscillospiraceae bacterium | reverse complement strand
TGCCCAACGGCGAGAAATTTTTTCGCCAGACGAAGCCAATTTGACGCAGGAATACTGGATGTATTTCAAGGAAAATTGGCAAAGCATGGCGGAAAAAGAGCCGGCGTTTGGGCATGTTACCATGTTTCAAACAAGCCCTAGGATGATAATGATACAATTGCAGTTCAGCAGGTGTTGATGGACGACAGTACGTGCAGAGCGGTTCGCTGGGCCAGCAGGATGGACTGTGCGTTTTGGACAGACACGGTCTGGAAGCGAACCTTATCTCCCGCCTTCAGCTGGGCCAAAATACGAAAGTCCGCCGTGATGACCGTTGCGATTTTGGTGTATCCCCCCACTGTCTGCCGATCTGCCAGCATGATGATGGGCTTTCCTTCAGAAGGGACCTGAACGGCGCCAAAGGCGATTCCGTCGGAGATGATATTGCCATCTTTGATGTGGCGAATAGCGGGTCCGTCCAGTCGGCACCCCATCCGGTCGAAGTCGTGGGTCACGGAATACGTCTGTGTAAAAAATGTCTGAATTCCCTCTGGAAGAAAATCGCTGTCCTGTGGGCCGGGAATTACCCGAAGCGTGTAGACCTGCTGGGGAACAAATTCCGGAGTCAGGACACGGACCTCCATATCCTGGAGGATACCGGCTTTCTGAAAACCGATCACGTCTCCTTTTTGGAGCTTTCGCCCCTCCAAACCGCCAAGTTTTCCCCTCAGATAGGTGGAACGGCTCCCCATTACCTCTGGGATATTCAGCCCTCCCATAAAGGCTATGTATGCCCGACAGCCGGTTTTAGGGGCCAAGAAATGAAGTATCTGGCCTTTCTGCACATAGATAGCCTGATACATGGGGACTGATTTTCCGTCCAGCACAGGGGTCAGGTCCCCGCCAGTGATGGCAATCGTATTGCCGCAGTCAAACGCTAGGCGCGGCCCCATGAGGGTACACTCCAAAACGGCCTCTTCTTGCGCGTTGCCTGCCAAAATGTTGGCAATAGCGGCGGAGCGAGGATCTATCGCGCCAGAGACGGGAATGCCAAACTGCTGGTATCCGACCCGGCCCATATCCTGTACGGTGGTCAACAGCCCGGGATCTAATACAGTGATGCTCATTTATGCTCCCCTCTCTCTGGAATAACGTTTGCATACATAGTTCCCCGCCGCTTCCTGCACAGCGATGGAATCAAATTCTCTTCGATCAATGGAACGAAACCGGATGTAGTCTCCCGCCTGACACAGAACAGGGGTTGCCCGGTTTGGATCATATAGCCGCAAGGGTGTTTTGCCAATTAACTGCCACCCGCCTGGAGAGTCGATGGGATATACGCCGGTTTGCGATCCAGCGATTCCTACCGAACCAGCCGGTATTTTCACCCTGGGCTGTTTTAACCGGGGAGCGGCAATTCTCTTGTCCATGCCGCCCAAATAGGGGAAACCGGGGGTAAAACCCAGCATATAAATTAAATAATCCGTAGAAGTGTGAATCTGAACTACCTCAACCGGGGATAGGTTACAGTGCTCCGCGACGAATTCCAGATCCGGCCCTTCCTCCCCGCCGTACAGCACTGGAATCTCGATCACATGACGAGGCGGAATGCTGGCCTGGTCCAATTTTCCCAGTAAATGTTTCAGCTGCCAGAGCAAATCGTTGTATAAAACAATACCAGGGTCATAATGGATCATAAGGGAGCGGTAGGTGGGGACGATTTCGACAACGCCAGGGATTGGCGATTCCGTCAGCGTGAAGTGAAAGGCCCGGATCTTGTGATTAATTTCTTCCCTAATCTCGTCTCCAAATTCTACCGATATCGAAGTATCTCCGGTCAAAAGAAACTTTACCTCTGACATATTCCGCCTCTTTCTGCGGCAGGGCATTTGTCTGCTGACCTGCCACGGCAATTTTTAGCCCCTCTGATCGCCCACTTTTTGGATTGTAATTCCATTTTTTTCAAAAGCGGCTCGAATATTTTTCACAAACGCCACGGCCATGGGGCTGTCGCCGTGGACACACAAGCTGTCAGGAGCAATAGAAATTTCTTTTCCTGTGATTGTGGTCACTTTGTGTTCCTGAATCATTCGAATTGCCCTTGAGATGACGGACTCTTTGTCGTGGAGGACCGCTCCTGGCTGGCTGCGAGGTACCAGCGAGCCGTCATCCTGGTAGGCGCGGTCGGCAAAAATTTCGCTGCAAACGACAAGCCCTACGTCCCGTCCCGCACGGATCCATTCGCTGTTGGCTAACCCCAACACAATCAGTCCGGGGTCCACGCAGGCAATCCCTTCGCAGAGAGATAGGGCCAGCTTATAATCCTTGGCGGCCATGTTATACAGTGCGCCATGGGCTTTCACATGCTGCAGTTTTACTCCGTGGGCGGCGGCAAAGGCCGCCAGGGCCCCGATCTGATAGATCATATAGTTTTTTGCCTCCGGGAGAGAGAGGCTAAGGTTCCGCCGGCCAAAACCGAGCAAGTCAGGAAAACCGGGATGGGCGCCCACTCCAACCCCGTTTTCCTTTGCGAGTTTCACGGTTTTATCCATTACCATTGGGTCGCCGGAATGCCACCCGCAGGCAATATTGGCGGAGGTGACGTATTGGAGTACGTCTTCGTCCATACCCAGGTGGTAATTGCCGAAGCTTTCTCCCAGATCGCTGTTTAAGTCGATATTGTACAACCAAAATTCCTCCTAAATAACCGGTGTATTGATAGGGCTGCTGTGTCGTATCTCTGCCGTCTGCTGCAGGCTGAGAATCCAACGGGCTGCCTCCAAAGAGTCCTTGAGAGAGGGGGGGAGGCCTGTTTTCGTGGGCTGCGACATTCGGCATTGGGAGTCATAAGGTGGAGCCCAATACTTTGCCTGAATAGGGGACCGCCCCCTATTCAGGCAAAGAAAACGGGTCGTCCTGAAATGGAATTTTCTCTGATTGATCTGGGGTGGAGCCCAGATATGTATGGGGATATCGGCTTTGTCGAGTATTATTTCTCCACCGCGATTGCGTTCAGCACGTCAACTAAGACCCCGGATTCGGGAATGTCGCTGAAGGAATATGCCTTATAGCCCCCCCAAGACAGCTCCTGATACAGCTGCCCGGGGTACTTGGGAGCCCCTCCGCATGGCCATCCCAAGCAGTAATAAAATATGCCATTTGCCGTATCAATTATTTCGGAACTGACGGTGCCGCCTGTCGCGCCGTGGTTACAGTTGGAAAACCCCCAAGCTGGCTCGTCTTCCCGACGATTTACGTGGTTGGAGAGGATCGCGCGCGCCTGTTCAAAGTCTTTACAGCTGGACTGCAAATAGGCCTGGCGGGCGCTGTCTACGCGGGCAAGTGAATTTTCCCTGGCGTCCCCCTCCGTGCTGTCCACTTTTAGCATACTCTTGCAGAGATAGTGGTTACAGCGCAGATACAATCCGGTCAGGCCGTCGGCCCGAACGACGCGCAGCTTCTTTGTGGTAATTTCAAACAGGACCGCGTTGTTCTCCCGGTCGTTCATGACAAAATTCCCGTGATACGCGCGGGGATGGGAGCGAATCAGCTTTTCAGCCTGGTAGGTGTCGCTGCATTCGCTTAGCAGCTGGATGGAAAAATCACGGAAACTCATCCCCTCTTCTGAGGCCCAGTTGCCGTCGGTGGGTTCAACATGGGCGTAGTTAAAGCCCAGACCTCTCTCGTTCAGACCGCGGGTATACATGTTTGCCCAAGGTACGCTTTGGTCGCCGCTGCATATGAGTTGTGTTGCGATGAACCGGTATTTTCCTAATTTTTCGCAGACTAACCTTGTGCGGCTGTCCCATGGATCATCGCTGTTGGAACCTAACAGGTAGTGGCCTGAAGTTTGTTTTAGGGCAAAGACTGTGCATCCAGGTTGCATTAACATGGCATAGATTCTCCTTTTCATCGTGATAGTGGGTTGATCGGTGTTTTTCCGGAAAGCAATGGTTGACATTGTGCCAAAGCCGTCGTCTGTGTATCCACAGGGTACAAACCCCTAGGAATTTGTGAAGAATTATTTCAGATTTTTACAGAGCAGCACCAAAGCACCTCCAAGCATCGAGATGACGCCCATGCAGATATACGCGGTCTGCCAGCTGGAACTGTCCAGAATCATACCAAAAATAGGGGTTGACAACAGGATACCTAGATTCATCATCAGCGTTACCATTGCGACGGCCACCCCTGCCAGCCTTGGGGAGGAGACAACTTCTGTGACCCCGGTGAATGCGACGGGCGTAATGCCGTTGCCCAACAGGCCAAAGATGAAAATGTAGGCAAAAAAGACCTGTGTGGGCCACATGGGGGGCAGTATGTAGTGCGCGCCGCACACCAGCGCCAAAAAGAGGATGATCCATTTGCGTGTATTTAACTTGTCCGAAATTGTGCCGCTTAAAATACTGCCGAGGATACCAATGGTGCCGGAAATGCTGCACAGCGAGCCCGCGGCCGCCTCTTCCATGCCCCGTACCGTCACAAGATAGTTGGACATGAATAGGAAGACACCCTGAAAAGCGATGGTGCAGAAGGTGACTTGCAGAGAGATCAGCCACACGGACTTATTCTTTACCACATCGGTAAGACGCACCTGCGGCTCGTCATTGCTGGCCGTTACTTCAGTGGAGGTGATCGGCTTTTTCAGGAGTGCCCATACCAACAGGCAGGCCAGTGCAAAAAGGGTGGTAAATACCCAGGTCCCCTTCCACCCGCTGCTCCGCGCGATGCGCGGAAAGATGTTGTAGGCCATAACGGAGGCGATCGACATATATGTCATAAAAACGCCCATTGCTTTGCCGCGCTTTTCAGGCGCAAACGCCTGGCTGATCACGCTGGGGCCTACCAGGCCGATCAGAACTTGACCGACGCCTTCAATCACACGGGCCAGGATTAATAGGGACAGGCCGCTGAAAAATACACCGATTGAACCCCCGACCATTACCGCTAAAAAGGATAAAAGACCGGTCTTCCAGTTGCCAAATTTTGCCGCAATGATGCCGCCGGGGATAGCCATTACAACACTTGCCAGGGAAAAGGACGATGAGAGAAGGCCCACTTGGGTGGCGGTGAGTCCCAGCGCATTCATCATGGTGGTTTGTACCGAGGCGATCTTAAACAGCGCGGCAGGAGGGGCTGTTGCCAGTATCAATACGATGATGAGCAACCCCCAGGGACTGGACTTTTGTTTTTCTGACATTTCCATAACTATAATCTCCCCTTTCGAATATCATGCCCGAAACACTACAAAGGAACCTTTGATGCTCTCATCATAGCGGAATGAAGAAATAGTGGGAATAAACAAAAGCGATGTCAGGCCCAAACAATTTGTTTGCAATCAACTAAAAGAGGAGAAAATGTTTTATAATATTTATTAAATTCAACAGGGGTTTGCGTGTCGTGAGAGGAAGAATCCTGACGAAAGGATTTTAGCGTTTCACAGATTCCAAGGGTTTTTCCGGATTTTGGAAGGGGGATAATATGGAGTACACATTTGCTTTTTCCCAGGAAATCGTATAGGATCTGTTTGAAAGATGGAACTATGCCCAACGGCGAGAAATTTTTTCGCCAGACGAAGCCAATTTGACGCAGGAATACTGGATGTATTTCAAGGAAAATTGGAAAAGCATGGCGGAAAAAGAGCCGGCGTTGGGGCATGTTACCATGTTTCAAACAAGCCCTAGTCTTAGGGAGGTAACAGCCATGAACATATGGGCAAAAACGTATGCAGGGACTTGAGAAAAAGCACAAGGTGGGGAGGTGGCGTCTATGGATACAAAAGATCTTCATGTTTTTGTGGCGGTATTCGAGGCAAAGAGTATCAACAAGGCATCGCAAAAACTATTTATAACGCCTCAGGGGTGCGGCAGAATTATTCGAAAGATAGAAATGGAGATGGGAGTGCCTTTGTTTCTGCGGAGACACTATGGACTGGAACCTACCGTACAGGGACTTTCTCTGTATAGGCGAGTACAGACGATTATCAATTTATTGGATGATATCCATACGGCCCGTTCATCCTACACCTTGCAGCTTAGCTTTGCCGCCAGGGCTCTGGAGTGGCTGGGCATAGATTTTATACAAAATTTTCAAAACACATATCCTGGTATTGTACCGATGGTCCGCGAAAACACAGATAAAGCAGTGCAGCAAAATCTGCTCAGCGGGGAAGCAGAGATCGGTATTTTTGGCGGGCCAATTGATCCAAAGGTCTTCATTTCCACCCCGATTGTCACCTATTCTTTGTGCTTAGTTGTACATGAAAAGCACCCTTTGGCCCAAAAAGATACCATTTCTTACAAAGATTTAGATGGTCAGAACATGATTATTCCTTCCCGCGATTACACGTCCTACCATATGATTATGAATCGCTTGAAGCACGCGGGGATACATCCGCATGTCATCGTAGAACCGCTTGAGATTGATTTTTGCCACAGGTTAGCTGGACAAAACGCGGGGATTGCGGTGTCATTTGAATTTCTTGCCGCCCGCCATGCGCCCGAGAATACCGTGATACGGCACTTTGCAGACCCGGATATGACCTGTACATCTTATATTGCGCATAAGGGCAATACGGCGCTTTCCCCCCAGGCGGATATTTTTAAAACCTTTACCCTGAAATGGATTCAAGAAAAAAATCTGTCTCGCGCATGAATAGGGCTTTTTTGCCGCGCTTGGCGGCGCGGGTGTGGGGACGGCAGAGGGCCAAAAAACTGGAGACCGTGGTGCAGCTGCCCTTGGCCCGCACCACGGTCTCCAGTTCTGCTGGGATATTTCTGCCGAGGGGGCTTGCCCCGCCAGTACTTGTCGAGGCGGCTTTCGGCGAAACTAGGTACGCCGTCCCCTGGACCCAAATAGACAGAAAAGGGATGGGTCTTCTCACTTTGTGGCAAATTGGTTCATAAAAAAGTGGGTGAAAGCAGTCAGTTCCTCCTCCTGGGACACATAGACATATAGCTTTTCATCCTCCAGCCAGTCGTAGGCGTTGATCCCGATGTAAGCCGTTTTGTCCGGGTAGATGATAAACGCGTCAGTGGGATATTTGTTCCGATAGGCCTTTAAGATCTCTGCGCGGCGGTAGTAAACTGGGTCGCCGCAGGTGGAGAGGTCTGGGACGGTGGGCACTACCACAATGGTTTGGCTGGCCTCGTTCCAGCCAACTATTAGATTTCCAATCTTTGTCTTGCTGCCGTGGACAAAGCCGTAATTGAACCGACTCACATCCTCGGTGTACCCGAAGATGAGCCGATAGTCCTCCCCGTCCTCTACAGCCTGATTGAACAGTACGCGCATTTTCTTTTTGTTGGCCTCGCTCTTCTCCATGTCAATTTTCGGACCTTGAAATAATTTACTGAACAGACCCATTATTTTTCCTCCTAAGCAAGATTGAATAAAGATAAAATTTTATAATTGTTTTTATTTGGCGTAAAATAAATTCCGTCCGAATGGGAGCAGAGACAGAATATTCGGACGGAATTGATTAGGCGCTGTTAAAAAAATGGAACTGTGCCCAACGGCAAGAAATTTTTTCGCCAGAGGAAGCCAATTTGACGCAGGAATACTGGATGTATTTCAAGGGAAATTGGCAAAGCATGGCGGAAAAGAGCCGGCGTTTGGGCATGTTACCATGTTTCAAATAAGTCCTACTCTTTGAGCCGCTCCAGAGCCTCCACGATCATGTTGATCTGAAAGGCTGCCGTCTCGTCGGCCGCTTCGGGGACGAACAGCGGGAGGGTGTCTGGGATGGCCCTGCGCACCACCATCACCATCAGGCTTAAATTGGTGAATAGATCGATTCGGGACTTGTCCGCCTTGATCCCAAAGGCCTCTAAAATCTGCCCGAATAGGCGCAGTTGTTTCTCCCGAAACACCCGGTAACTCTCCGGGGACAGGTGTCTGAAAATCAGCTGCTGTTCCTCGACGGTTAAAACGGCGATGCCGTTTTCCTCGCCGTAGCAGCAGGTGTAGAGAAATTTCCTGACCGCCTCTTGCCAGCTCAGGGTCGAGTCATCCATCAGGCTTTTGACATAGGCGATGATCTTGGGTTGCTGCAAGTACAGCGTTTCAACAATCAAATCTTCTTTCGTGGGAAAGAATGAGTAGAAAAAGGTGCGTGAAATGCCAACTTTTTTGTAGATTTGCTCCACAGTGGTGCGCTGGATTCCGTTCTTGGCCATCAGCTCCAGCCCGGCGGCAATCAAGTCCTGACGGATATGTGCCCGGTCCTCCTCTGAATAAGCCACCCTTGGCACCCCATCACCTCCCCAGGAATAAAAACAAAATATAAAATTTGACTTTATTTTAACACGGATATGGAGATTGTGCAAGAGAAAGATAAGACGCCCGCGTCTCTGCTAGGAGGGGCGTGCAAGCGGCTGCGGAACATCACATCTGAGGGAGCTGTCATCTCAGCAGAGAAATTCGTCCTACTCCAAATAAAATACAGGGCCCTTGGGCAAAAAGGGCAGGCTGCGCCCTCTGGGTACTAGGAAGGCGTGATCTCGGCCATAGAGATTGAGGCGGTCGCATTCGCAGTCGGTGATGATAAGGACGGGGGCCTCTTTTGGAAAATCCGGGGCATATTCCAGCAATTCAACGCCGGGCTGGAGGACCGTTCCACCCCGCCCCCGGACCTTGACGCTGCTGGCAATGTCCGACACCTCCATGTATCCCTGGTCGTAGGGGGAGGCGTCGCAGAACACCACCCGCACCCGGTTCACGTCCCGGACGGCGCTGTAGCTGGCGACGGCTCCCAGGGCGGCGGCCAGCAGGTTTCGGTCCATGGAGCCGGAGGTGTCCAGCAGCACGCCGAAGGTCCGCCCCGCATGAGCCTCCTCCTCATACCGCCAGGAGGGCCGGGGGATATCGGGGGTGGAGGACTGCCGCCGGCTGAGGCGGGCGTAGGTGCGGCGTTTCTCTAGCGGCTCGAACCGCTCGTCGAACCACCGAGCCAGCTTCACATCCCAGGGAATCGGGGGCTGGGACAGGGCTCGGATCTCTTCCACCAGATTGGCAGGGAGATAGCCCCGGCCGTGGGCCTGATGGTAGTCCAGTCCCCGCTGAATGGCGGAGCGGCACCAGGCGTCCAGGTCTACAAAGTCCTTGGAGCCCCGCCAGCCGGTTGGGCCAAAGAGAATATCGTGCTGAGCCATGCGCCGATATTTGCGCAGGTTGGCGGCCAGCAGGTCATAGATACTCTCGGCCGACAGACCGCTGAGCTCCGGGTCGAAGAGGAGACCCTCGGGCATGGAGCCCACCTCCATGTCCCGAAGCCACTGGTTGATAACGTAGTCACAGGCCGCATTCCACAGTTCGGGGTCCCGGCTGCCTAGCCGCTGCTCATGGCACAGTGCGGCGTGGAGGTACTCGTGGGCCAGGACGAATCGCCACTCCGCCTCGGTGAGATGGGCGGCGGGATTGACGTAGATCTCCCGCATATGGACTGAGATGGCGGCTACCGAGATGTCCATGCGTTGGACGGTCAGGGGGTCGTCCACCAGCTGGAAGCCCGAGGCCACCCCGCCCAGCAGGGGGTAGCTGGATAAAAACCACTCCTGGGCCCGCTGGATGGGACCCATTTTTTTACATCCTCCCGGCTCAACCCTGACGCCTCCGGCGTAGTCCACTGCGGCCCGCAGGGCATCTCGCAGGCTTTCGGCAAAGAGCTGCCGCCAGTCGGTGGGACCGCCCTGCCAGTAGAAGCTGATCCGAGGCCGCCACGCCATGTCCGCCCGGCCGCCGCTCATAGTGGAGAAGCAGAAGTAGGCCGGGTCTCTGTGCTCCTTCAGCCAGAGGTAGAGCTTCTCCTCCTCCCGGGCGTTGGAGGGCAGGGGGGCGGACAGCTCCCCTGGGGCAGACCCAATATGGAGGTCAGCCAAGTACCGGGCCGTGACGCAGTCACAGGCGGCGTTCCACAGCGGGTCCCCGTCCCGGTCCTCTCGGATGTGGCCCAGGGCCAGATGAAGCAGGCAGTGGGCCAACACATAGGCCCACTCCTGGGGGGCGGCCCGGCGGTGGCTGTTGGCGTATATTGTCCCGTTGGCGTCCACCCAGGCCCAGTCCTCCCTGGCCATGGGGTAGCTGTCGTCAAAGCGGGTCTCCGCTCGCTCCAGAAGGGGGCCCAGCACGGGATTGTGTTTTACCAGTCTGCACCCGGCCTGGATGGCCTCTTGGGCCGGATTGGGCTTTTTCTGTTTTCCCTTCATTTCGTCGTTACCCGTTTCGCTTGTCGGCCAGCCGAGGCAGGTCCCGAAACAGCTCCACGACAAACCAGTCGGGCAGCTCTCTGCCGTTCTCCGGGGTGACCGCCATCCGGGCGATCTCCAAGCTGAGATCGGCCAATTCGGTGATGCGGTCCTTGGCCTGGAGGACCAGGGTGCGGCTGTCGCCGCTGAGCTTGCTCCGGTCGGGGGGCAGCTCCTTCACCAGCCGGGCCCGGAGGGACTGAGCCAGAAAGTAGAGTACGTCCCGCTCCTCCGCGCCTGCGGGCCAGGGCTGCTCGCCAGAGAGAATTTTGTCCAGGGCGTACTGGCTGCGCACCTGACGGATGTAGGCTATGAACTGGGCGGCGTGCTGGGGGCTGAGGGAGCCCGCCGCCAATACCCGCAGGGCGTCCTCCCCGATGTCGGGGCCATAGCTGCGGATGGCGTCGCTGAGCATGTGCCAGGACCGGGGGGTGGAGAAGGGCTCCTCACTCTTGGGGGGCTTGGCCCACAGGTGGTCGGGCCGGCTGGTGATGTAGTCATAGACATAGGGATGGATGCCGTTTTGAGCGGCCCACTCCAACCACAGACGGGGACTGGCTGTGAGCTCCACATGGAACATCCGGTTGATGAGGGCGGAGGACATAGGCCGGGTGATGGCGTTGTCCTGGGCCCGATTCCCCGCCCCCACCACGATGGACCCCTCGGGGAGACGGTATTCCCCGACGCGCCGCTCGTGGATGAGGGAATAAAAAGCCTTCTGTACCTCGGAGGTACAGGCGTTCAGCTCGTCCAGGAAGAGGACATAGGGCTCTGCCCGAGCGATGGTCCGGGGTGGACAGAACTGGCTGAAGCCGTCCTGTATCTGGGGCACGCCGATGATGTCCTCGGGCGCCAACTGGCTGCCCAGCAAGGAGACGCAGGCCAGGCCCAGAGAGTCGGCGAACTGCTGGACAATGGCCGACTTCCCGATACCCGGCGCCCCCCAGACAAACACAGGGCGGATGAGGCCCACATTCAGCAGGACATCCAAAAGCTGCTTGTGATTGACAGTAATTGATAAGTTCATACCTGATATAACTCTTTTCTGAATTCTGCACAGATTTTTGACAGCTCCATCCCGTCCTCCTCTGTACATATATAACATTCCATTCTCAGTATAACATATGGGGGATGGCTTCTCAAGGGAAAATCGGGCAGAGTTGTGCATTCCGTTCAGTTGCGCTTGACTTTACCGCTGTTTTAAATTAGGCTAGAGCTTGTTTGAAACATGTTAATACGCCCAAGAGGCGGGTCTTTTTCCGCCATACTGCCCCAATTTTTCTTGCAATACATCCAGTATTCCTACGAAAAATTGTGCTTGTCTGGCAGAAAAATCCCTCGCCACTGTGCATATTTCTATTTTTCAAACAGCGCCTAGCTATAAAATAGCATACAATGAATGGAACATTGGGGGGAGCGGCGTGGTACCGATTCAGATTTCATTGGGAAGCGTAGAGCGGGCCGGCAGTCAGGTCAATAACGGCCTGAGTGTGATTCTGGTACTGCGGGGGACCATGACGTTGAAGAGTCCCGAGCAAAATCGCAGCCTGACCGAAAACAACTACGCCGTGGTCAACCACAACGACTTCTATACCCTGGACAGCAGTGGTCCCAATGTGTTCCTATGGGTTAACATGGGGCGCTCCTGGCTGGAGTCGGTCTGCCCGGAGGAGGCGAACAACCGATTCTATTGCTGTTCCACGGTATCGAACCCCGCCACACAGCCGCTGTTTGACTCTATCCGCCAGGGCGTGGTTCGGGCGGCTATGCTCCGCTACCGGAGAGAGGCGGGGTATGGTCTGCTGCTGCAAGCTGAACTGATGCAGGTGCTGCACACACTGTCTCTTTACTTTCGCTCGGGGTCGCAGCGTCCCGCAGACTTCAGAACAAGTGATCGGCTCAGGCCGGTGCTGGAATTTATGGACCAAAATTTTCGGGAACCCATGACTCTGGAGGCCACGGCGAGAGCGTTCTATCTGTCTGATGCCCACCTGTCCCGGCTGTTCCGGCGCGAACTGAATATGACCTTTGTTGAATATCTTACCTCCCTCCGGCTGAATAGCGCCAGACAGGAGCTGCTCCAAACGGATGCCACCATCACCCGGCTGGCCCTTGGCAGTGGATTTTCCAGCGCAAAATCCTTCAACCAGTACTTTCAGCGGGCCTTTGGCTGCTCCCCGGCCCAGTACCGCCGTCAGGCGGCCCATCAGCCGGAGGAGGCCAAAACCTTTTGGCTGGAGGCCGGATCGGAGGGATCGTTAGAGCTGCTGGCCCGATTTGTGGAGAGTTATGAGAACCAGCCCCGGGGTGGGGACGCTCAGCTTCAGGTGGAACTGCCGGGCCGGCAGGAGCAGCTGAGGCTGCCTCCGCTTATCCTGGAGGTGGGGGAGCTGGACTCCGCCTTGCGGGAGAATGTGCGGCGGCAGATCCGGGAGGCCCAGCGGCGAATTGTCTTCTCCTACGCCCTGGTGTCTGGCCTGTTTCGGCAGCGGCAAAGGGGACTGCTCCAACGGTATGACGGCATAGAACTGCTGGCGGAGCTGGTGGGGCTGGGACTGACCCCGATGGTTCTGGTGGACCTGGAGGAGGAGAGGGACAACCTGGACTATATGCTGGAGGTTTTGACCGGCCAGTTTGGCCGCCAGGAGCTGGAGAAATGGCGCTTTGCCCTGAGCGGGGGACCTGGGCGGACTGCGGCGGATTTTGCGCAGGCGGCGGCGACGCTGCTACGGCACCTGCCCAGAGTGGAGGTTGGACTGCGGGTGGAGTTGGACCGACCACCCCAATGGGAGGGATCTGCCCAGAAAGGCTGGTGCCCCAATTTTATGATAGTCGGCTCAGACCCCAATGACATGGCTTTGGCGGGAGATGCGTTTTCCTATGAGCGGTTTCAGAAGCGGTACCATCAGACCCAGCTGAATCGGGTTCGGGGCTGGATGGAGGAACACCGCTGCACCGTCCCCGTCTATCTGGTGGGATGGAACACCCTGACGGGACGATCTCTGGTGGAATCGGGAAGATTCCACCGTACGGCCCTCATTGTGGACGCCCTGGTGACCCTCCGGCAGGATGTGGCCGGCTATGGCATCCGGCTGGACCTGGGCCGGACGGAGGGGGAGCAGTCGGAGCATTTGACCTACCCCCTGAGTCTGTACCTCTATCAGGACATCAAGCGCCCCATGTTTTTTGTGCTGCAGTGGCTGAAAAGTCTGGGGGACCGGGTGGTGTGGGAGGAACCGGGCAGCCTGGTCACCCAGTCCGGGGAGGGGGAGTATCAAGTGCTGCTATGGCACCCCTGCTATATCGACCCCTTTTTCTCCCTGGAGGAGGTGCAGGAGGACAAATACAGCCGCCGGGTCTGCCTGACCCTGCGGGGGCTGTCCCCCGGGACCTACCGGATTAAGCAGCTCTATCTGGACAAAGACCACGGCAGCACGTACAGCAGCTGGGTCAAAATCGATATGGCCGCTCAGCTGGACCAGGACATTCTGGAGCATTTGAGTCGGGCCAGCAACCCCGCAGTGACGCTGGAGTACCGCGACGTGGAGGGGGAATTGGGCTTGGCTCGGACCCTGTCCCTGAACGGGGCGGCGCTCTGGTCTGTCAAGCGGGTGGACAAGTAGAACCAACGGGAGCATCAAGAATTACAGTCTGATTCTTGATGCTCTCGCTTTTTTCTGTCGAAAAGATCTGGATTTGGGGGTAAATTGGACCGGATCAGCATGGCGGAACGGCGGGTATTTTGATATGCTAATGGACAGAAGAAGGGAGGCCATTATGAAATACAAAACTTCCAAAGGGGCAATTTTTCTGGCAAAGGCGGCCAGTGTGGTAATGTGGAACCAGTTTCGTTACCCACAGCCGGTGAAGGGACGGTATCAGGTGGCCACCGATAAGCTGGAGAAGCTAAAGTGGGCGTACCGCTGCTGGGTCCATCAGTTGGAACGGGCGGAAAAGGGCGCTGGCATTGAGGACTATTTTGCAGACCAGGACCTGTGCTTCCACCCGCCCCAGGGATTTCAAGAGACACACCGGACCACCCTGTCCGCCGCAGGCGATCTGATGGCGGTGGACTGTTTTACATACGAGGACACCGAACATCTTTTTGATGGAATCCGGGAATTTTACTTTGAAAACGCCTTTACCTGTGCCAATTTAGAGTCCACCATTTGCCCCACTGCCCCAGCGGGGCGCAGCCAGGTGCTGGGCTATCCCCCAAAAATGAACATCTCGGAGGGGATGATGGACCGCTTTCAGGCGGGGGGACGGGGGATCGACTACTTCTCCACCGCCAACAACCATTGCTATGACTACGGGGAACAGGGACTTTTGGATACGCTGGACTGTTTGACGCGCCGGGGGGCACTGTACTCGGGCACCAACCGGACTCCGGAGGCCCAAGAGGATGTGCTGGTGGTGGAGCGGGAGGGCATCAAAATCGCCCTGCTGTCCTACACCTGCGATATGAACGGCAACGAGTATGAGAAAAAATACCTGATTAACGAGGTGCGCTTCAACGATGAGGTGCCGGACTTCTCTCTGGTAGAGCGCCACGTCCGCCAGGCCCGAGAGAAGGGGGCGGATGTGATCGTAGCCAGCGTCCACTGGGGCTGGGAGTTTGAGATGTACCCCCATCAGAATGTAATCCAGGCGGGCCACAGACTGGCCGAACTGGGGGTGGATGTAATTTTGGGCTCCCACCCCCATGTGAGCCAGCCAATGGAGCGGTATACAGACGCAGATGGACGAGATCACCTGATCATCTATTCCCTGGGGGATTTTGTGAGCTACCACCCCCTGACCCGCAACTCGAAGCTGACCTATGTAGTGCGTTTCGACCTGCTGAAAGGGGTGGACAGGGCTGGCAAACCGGTGGTCTGCCTGGACCGGCTGCGGGTGAAGCCGGTGTACATCTGCTGCCAGGAGCTGGAGGAGGACCGGTACGACTGCCGTTTGCTCCCGTTCTATCAGGTGCTGGCCACCCCGGACCGCTTTGGCCTGACGCCGGAGGAGCGACGGGACCTGCCCCGGCTGGAGCGGACCGTCTGGAGTAACATTCTGATGCCCCGGGAACCGGGAGACATTATAGAAAGGTGAGGAGAAAAAGGATGAACTATGAGTTGCTGGAAGCTTTAATTCAGGGGAAAAAAGAGCGGTTTGAACGGGCGGCAGACCAAATTTGGGAGTTTGCGGAGATGCGCTACCAAGAAGTTCAGTCCGCTCAGCTGCAAAAGGACCTTCTGCGTCGGGAGGGCTTTGAGATTGAGGAAAACTTGGGCGGAATCCCCACCGCGTTTCGGGCCAAAGCGGGGAGCGGCCGGCCGGTCATTGGCCTGCTGGGGGAGTTTGACGCGCTGCCCAACCTGTCCCAAAAGGCGGACCTCACACATCCGGAACCGGAAAAACCGGGGGCCCCTGGTCACGGCTGCGGACACCATCTGCTGGGAGCGGGCTGTATGCAGGCCGCCGTAGGGGTGAAAGACTATTTGATGGAGCACCCCTGTCAGGGAACCATTATTTACTACGGCTGTCCCGCCGAGGAGGGGGGCGCGGGTAAGGCATTTATGGTCCGGGAGGGCTGCTTCGATGACTGCGACATCTGTCTGGCATGGCACCCCTATTCCGCCACCTTCGCTTCGGTTTCCTCCCTGGCCAACGCCCGAATTATCTACGACTTTACCGGAAAATCCGCCCACGCCGCCGCCTCTCCCCACCTGGGCCGGTCCGCTCTGGATGCAGTGGAGCTGATGAACGTGGGGGTCAATTACATGCGGGAGCACATGATTCCTGAGGCGCGGGTCCACTATGCGGTTACCAACACCGGCGGCGACGCCCCCAACGTGGTCCAGGCCCACGCCCAGGTGCTCTACTCCGTCCGGGCCCCCCGCACCGACCAAGTCTGTGAGCTGGCCCAGCGGGTCCACAATATCGCGCGGGGAGCGGCCCTGATGACTGAGACCCAGGTGAATATTCGGGTGGTTAGCTCCTACGCCGATGTACTCCAGAACAAGACGCTGGACCATTTGATCTACCAACATATGCAGGAGATATTTCCGCTCTCCTACACGGAAGAGGAGCTGGCCTACGCCCAGATGTTCCACGAGGTCGGGGACCCTGGCGACTGGAAGACCTACCAGTCTATGGCGGTCAAGTTGCTGGGGGAGGCAGGCGGAACTCTGTTCCGGGGGACGATGGCCGATGTATGTATTCCTCCCATGCCGCTGAAAACCGGTTCCACCGATGTGGGAGATGTGAGCTGGAATGTGCCCACCGCCTGGTTTGGCTCTGCCTGCTTCGCGCTGGGGACGCCCGCCCACACCTGGCTGGCAGTGGCCCAGGGGAAGTCTGCCATTGCCCACCGTGGGATGACCGCCGCCGCCACCGTGCTGGCCCGGTCCGCTCTGGACCTGATGGAGCGGCCCCAGCTGGTGGACAGCGCCCGGGCCGATATGGAACAGGCCAAAAACGGGGCGCAGTATCAGTCTCTCATTCCCGCGGACGTAAAGGCCGGTAGTTTTTAATGAGACAGGAGGCAGATGGTTATGGATAAGCTCTATTCCCATGTGGCGAACAGTTCGGTGATGGTCATCTTCTGTGGGCTGGCAATTTTAGTAGTACTGGTACAAGCGGTGGTCTTTTTCCGGGTGGCCTGGAAGCGGGCCCTGGAGTTGGGGCTCAGCGGAGAAGATCTGATGAAAGTGGTAAAGAGCAGCGCGGTGTTCTCCATTGTGCCCTCCCTGCCCATTATCATCAGCTATATGATTCTTCTGCCTGCTTTGGGCAAGTTTTTCCCCTGGCTGCGCCTATCGGTAATCGGCTCAGCCACCTATGAGACCCTGGCGGCCAATATGGCGGTAACCTCGTTTGGATTTGACAGCCTGGGGGGCGCCGACTTCTCTCCCGACATCTTCGGTTCCCTGCTGTGGGTGGTGACCCTGGGGGTGTTTCTGTCCAGCATGTCCGCCCTGCTGCTGCGGAAGTTTGACTCTAAGATGCAGTCGGTCACCACCAATCCCAACAGCTTCGGCAGTGTAATCCCTAATATCATGTTCTTGGGCATGATGGCCACCCTGTCTGCCCCCTACTTGGCGGATGTGACTAATATCCCCTCGCTGTCTGCCATCGTGGTGTCCGCCCTGGTGATGATAGGTCTGAACGCAGTGGGAAAACGGGTCCCCATTTTAAAAGAGTTTGCCTTTTCGCTGAGCATGATCGCCGGCATGGCCTCGGCCTGCCTGATCACCGCTATTCTGTAACTGGGAGGAAGCGCCGCTATGAAAGAAAAAACCAATACTCTGTCTCCATTTGACAGTAAAATCCACCGCATGGGCCGGCTGAGTACAATCATTGTCTGGGCGTTCTTCCTGTTGGTGCCCACGGCTGTGTGCGTTGCGTTTCAACTGAATGTGGACCTGCTGCTGACCTTGAAAGCTGCCGCCCCCATTATGCTCATTTTCGCCATTACCGGCGTGTGTGAAAAGCTGTCCATGTCCCCTATCATCGGGCCTGGCGCGGTTTATCTGGCCTCGTCCACCGGCAACATTCAGAACATGAAGCTGCCTGCGGCCTTGAACGCCATGAATATCATGGGATGTGAGGAGGGCAGCGAGAAAGGCCGGGTGGTATCCATAATCGCGGTGGCCACCTCCTCCTTTGTCACCACTGTCATCGTGTTTTGCGGAATGCTGTTCCTGGCGCCCATTATGACGCCCCTGCTCACTAACCCGGTGGTAGCCCCTGCGTTTGACAATATGTTTCCCGCTCTGGTGGGACCGATGGTCATCCCGGTGGTACTGAAAAATATCAAGGTGGCCGCCCTGCCCGTGGCGCTGGCGATTGTGTTCGCCGTTGCGTTCGGTTCTGTCTACGCATCCATCCAATCAATCTTGATGGTAGTGGTTATCTTGATTTCGCTGGGTGTATACCAGATAGCTTACAGAAAAAAAGGAAAATAAAAGAAGATTAGCCGTCAAAAGCCGTAGAGTATACTCTACGGCTTTTGCTTTTGTTTTGTTGGAGAGGGGGAGGTGGTATCTGGCAGAGCCAACACCGCTTTTAAAAGACCGGTGCACCAGGTCCCAAATACCCTGGGTGAAATGAGCCGGCGGGCCCCACAGTCACTTTGCAATATACAGCTGAATGTTCCGTTCGCGCAGCAGATCAATCCAGCACTCCGGTATTCCATCGTCGGTCACAATGATGTCCACCACAGACAATTGAGCGAAGAAGGCGGGACGAATCACATCAAATTTACTGGAGTCCACAAGTAAAATGCGGCTGAGGGAGGCCTCAATAATGGCTTTTTTAACAGGGACCTCGTACTGATTGACACAGGTGATTCCGAGCTGCTCGCTGATTCCGGCGGCGGACAAGAACACCTTAGAGGCGCGGGTGCGGTTGATAAGCTCCAGCCCCTCTGGACTTTCAAACATCTGCGTGTTTCGGTGGTAAATTCCACCAGCTGAGAGGAGCTTAATCTCTCGGCGCTGGACAAGCTCGTTCATGATGTTAACGTTATAACACAGGGCCGTCATGGGAAGACCGTTCGGAATTTGCTGGGCAAAGTGTTCGGTCGTGCTCCCCGTGTCAATGATGATGTTGTCCCCAGGTTGGAGCAGTGTGGTGGCCAGACGGCCAATTTTTTCTTTTTTATCAAAATTGACCTGCTTTTCCGCACATAGCTTATAAGGTTTTTGAGCGGGATCGGCTTGGGTAGAGGGTGGCGGGGTATAAATCGCAACTCCAGATATGTAGTGAATCAGGCTCCGGTCCCGCAACTCATAGAGATCCCGCCGGGTGGTGATATCAGACATTTCTGTGGCGGTGGCAATTTCATGAATAGAGGCGCCGCTGTGGTGCTTCAGATAATCGATAATGCTTTGTAGTCGTAGCTCACGCTTGTTGCCGCTCATGGTTCATCTATTCTCCTTCCATTAGGCTGAGTATCAATCTGGAATGTATCATAACATAAATGAAAATGGTTGTAAAGAAAAGAATGATAATAATATTATCATTTTATACAAAAAATAGACTGAAAATTCTCAAAACTAGCCGAAAAAAATGATAGTGATTGACATGAAAGGAAAATAATGATATAAATTTATCATATAGGACAAGGAAAACCGAATAGCAAAGGAACAAAAAATGATATATTTCTTCCAAAATAGGGGGATTTGAGGGAGGCTGCCACTTTTATGACAAATAATCGACGGGTCGGCGTCTGGACCGAGTTGGTCACCCCGTTCTCGGAGTCGCTGGAGATTGATCACGATTCGATCAGACGCCTTGTGGACTTTCAATCGGCGCGGGGGATTCAGGGGATCTATGTCCATGGAATCAGCGCGGAGAGCTTATCTATGGCGGAACTGGAACAGGCGGAACTGGTATCCGCGGTCGTACGAGCGGCGGATGGGAGAATTCCGGTTATGGCCAACCTGATGTGCGGCGGGCAGAAGCGGGCGCTGGAACTGCTGGACTGCTTTGTGGACTGCGGTGCGGATTACATCTGTGCCTCCCAACCGCTGATGCTCCCCTGTGAGGAAGGTGGGCTGTTTGACTACTTTGCGGCAATCATTCGGCGTTCTCCTGTGCCGGTGTACCTTTATAACATGCCCCAGGCCGGATATCTTGTGCCGCCCGGGCTGGTGGGGCGGCTGGCCAAAGAGTTCCACAACTTTCAGGGCTACAAGGACAGCACTCAAAATATGATCCATCTCCAGTCGGTGGCCAGCGCGGTGGAACGGACGGACTTTTCCATTCTGGCGGGCAGTGACGCCACATTTTATGCCACGATGGCGGCGGGGGGAGAGGGAATCGTCTCTCTTATCTCGCTGATTTTCCCAAATATGATTGTCAGACTGTACGAGACCTATTGCAGCGGCGACCACAGGTCGGCCTTTGCCCAGCAGCTGTTTATCATGAAGGTGCGGGATGTGCTGAAGGCTGCGCCGTTGATTGCGGGCTACAAGACCATGGTCAAGCACTTGGAGCTGTTTGAGACGGACCTTGTGCGCGCGCCGCTGACTGGAACCAATGAGGAACAGACAAAGGTTCTCCTCCAGCGTCTGGAGGAGCTGGGTGTACTTTAAAACAGCAAATAGAGGAGGCGTAATATATGAAGCAGTTTCCTAAATTCCAGGGGGCTATGACTGAACTGACCATCAGCTATCTACCCGATGGAAACATCGACCACGGCGCAGTCAAGCATATGGTGGACTGGCAGGTGGACCATGGAATCCAGGCCATTTTTGCCAATGGAATTTCCAGCGAGTCCTACATGATGACCTTGGAGGAGCAGGAGCAGTTGGTGGGCACCATGTGCCGTTCCGCCGCGGGGCGCATTCCGGTGATGTGTAACCTTATGATCCCGGGGTATCGGGACGCCATTGAGATGATCCGCCGCTACGAGGGGGCAGGAGCGGATGCTATCTGCATTACCCCTCCCTATCTAGCGAGCTACCATGACAGGGCGCTTCGGGAGTATTACCGCAGGCTGATCGAATCCACACAGATGCCCGTCTACATCTATAACGCGCCCCAGACAAGCAACATGCTCTCGCCCCAGCTGCTGGCCGAGATGGCCAACGAGTATCCCCATGTCCGGGGTTACAAGGACAGCACCCAGAGCGTGGTCCATTTGGAGACAGCTATGGGGCTGATAAAAAGACCTGAGTTTGAGTACATCGCAGGCAGTGACTCCACCATCTTCACCACCCTGGCGCTGGGTGGATGCGGTATCATCTCATTTATCAGCATCGCCTTTCCAGAGCCTGTTGTACAGCTTTGCGATGCGTGGTTTGCCGGCGATGTGGACAGGGCGAGAGAGCGCCAGGCCTTTGTTATGAAGATTAGAGATGTGCTGCGCAAAGGGGGCAACAGTGCGGGATACAAATATGCCTCCGCGCTGGTGGGCTGCCCCATCCAGGGGAGCCGTTATCCCGACAGTCTGTTGTATTTGGAGAAGCCGGTGCAGGAAGAAATTCGAAGCGGTCTGGAGGCGTTGGGCCTGATTTGAGGGGGGCGAGCGAAATGTCAGGACGTATATTTGTGGTCAACAGCTACATGTGGTTTCACAGCTTTTACAGCCGCCAGCTGCCCGCCAACGGCGAGACGCTGACGGGCACTGGCTACCGCCCCTCTGGCGGCGGGAAGGGAGTGAACCAGGCCTTTGCCGCCGTCTACGAGGGGGCGCAGGTGGAGCTGGTAGGCCGGGTAGGGGATGACGAAGCTGGCCGCATCTGCCGGAAGGAGTGCCAGGAAACCGGTATCGGTACACGCTATCTGCAATATGACCGGGAGGTCAACACGGGCTGCGGATGTATCCTGCGGGATGCGTTTGGCGGGAATGCCATTGTCATCTATCCTGGGGCTGGGGACCGTTTTTGTATGGAGGATCTGGAGGCGGCAGAGGAATATATCCGCACCTGTCGCCTGGGTGGATTCCAGTTTGAGGTGAATGGGAAAGCCGTACTCCAGGCGATTCGGCGTACCAGCGAATGGGGGGTGGAGACCTTTGTAGACCCGGCCCCGGCTACTCCAATTCCGGAGGAAATCTACCCATACATTACATACATCAAACCCAATGAACACGAGGCCGCCGTTTTAACAGGCATCGCAGTGACAGACCAGGAGAGCGCCTGCCGAGCTGGGCGGTGGCTGCTGGAGAAGGGGGTTCAAGGTGCGGCCATCGTCACGCTGGGAGATCGGGGCTGCATGGTAGTGACACGGGAGTGGGAACGCTTTTATCCTGCGCTGCCCGTGGAGGTGGAGGACGCCACCTGTGCAGGTGACTCCTTTGCGGGCAGCTTTATGGCCGCTCTGGCCGATGGAAAGACGCTGGATGAAGGGATTCATCAGGCCACCTGCCTGGCGGCGCTTACGGTCTCACGCACGGGATCGATGTACAACTGTTTTTTTGACAGCCGGGAGCAGCACCAGGCCATTTTGGAGCGTTATTGCCGTCAGACAAGGGGCGGCGAACCTTGATTTGCGCCTTGTTAGGGCTTGTTTGAAACATGGTAACATGCCCAAACGTCGGCTCTTTTTCCGCCACGCTTTGCCAATTTTCCTTGAAATACGTCCAGTATTCCTGCGTCAAATTGGCTTCGTCTGGCGAAAAAATTTCTCGCCGTTGGGCATAGTTCCATTTTTCAAACAGCGCCTAGTCGATGCGACCAAACCATAAGAAAAGAATAACCCGTTTTTCAACAAGAGAATGGAGGAAACTACCGTGGAAAAGCAAGAAATTTTGTCTCATATCGACCATACCCTGCTGAAAGCGACCGCTTCCTGGGAGGAGATCAAGGTCATCTGTGAGACTGCCCTGGCGCACCGCACCGCATCTGTCTGTATCCCCCCGAGTTACGTGAAACGCGCCCGCCGGACCTATCCTGAGCTGAATGTCTGTACTGTCGTTGGATTTCCCCTGGGGTACAGCTGCACTGGGGCCAAGGCGGCGGAGGTGCGGGAGGCCGTGGCGGACGGCGCCAACGAGGTGGACATGGTAATCAACCTGGGCGACGTGAAAAACGGTGATTTTGACGCAGTTACAGAGGAAATTCGGACGCTGAAAGAGGCCGCGGGCGACAAAATTCTGAAGGTGATTATTGAGACCTGTTATCTGACACAGGAGGAAAAAATTAGGATCTGCCGCTGTGTTACCGAGGGCGGCGCGGACTTCATCAAAACCTCTACAGGCTTTGGCACCGCGGGGGCCAAGATTGAGGACATCCGCCTGTTTAAAGAGCATATTGGCCCCGGCGTGAAAATCAAGGCGGCTGGCGGCGTAAAAACTGTGGCCGATTTGGAGATGTTCCTGAGCGAGGGCTGCGAGCGCATTGGAACCAGTTCCGCAGTGAATCTTCTGGCGGGTCACGAGGCCGGGAACTACTAGGCAGAAGGCCGTAAGATGGGATAAACGTCTGCAAGGGGGGAATTTTGTGATTGATTTTGTACTGCGCAGCAACACAGACCTGATCTATGGTAGGGACAAGGAGTGTCGAGTGGGGGAGTTGATCCGGGATTTCGGCGGGTCCAGGGCGCTGATTCACCACTCGGGAGAACCCTTTGTTCTGCCGCTGATCCAGCGAGTCAAGGGGTATTTGGAGCGGGCTGGGCTGGCCTGGGTGGAACTGGGCGGCGTGGTCCCCAACCCCAGAATTGAGCTGGTGTACCAAGGGGTCGAGCTGTGCCGCAAAGAGCGGGTGGACTTTATTTTGGCTGTGGGCGGCGGAAGCGTGATTGACAGTGCCAAGGCCATCGGACTGGGGGCCGTCTACGACGGAGATGTCTGGGACATCTACGATGGAAAGGTAAAACAGCAGGCGAGTGTGCCCATAGGTGTTATCTCCACCTTTGCTGGTACTGGCAGCGAGGCTACGTTTGGCAGTGTCATTACTAAGGGCAAGCTGAAACGGGGGATTGAGGACACAGACGACCATGTGATGATACGCCCCAAATTTGTGATTTTAAATCCAGAACTGACCTTCACAGTCCCCCGGTTTCAGACGGCGGTGGGAATTGCGGATATGTTCTCCCATCTGACAGAGAATTTTTTCTCTAAGAATCCAGACAATGACTTTTCTGACGAGCTGATTGCGGCCGGACTGCAGACTGTGCTGAAATTTGCCCCCGTTGTGCTGGAGAATCCCACGGATTATGAGGCGCGGGGCGCGCTGATGGCGCTGTCTCCGCTGGCGATCAACGGTGTTACCAAGGTGGGGCGCTGGGGCGATTGGGGCTGCCACGACATAGAGCATGAGATGTCCGGCGAGTGGGACATCCCCCATGGAGCGGGCTTGGCCGTCATAATGCCGGCCTGGATGCGGTATATTTACCGCGATTATCTGGACCTGTTTGTCAAGTTTGCTGCCATGGTCTTCCGCGTTCCGGTGGACATAGAGGACCCGGAGCGAGCTGCCCTGATCGGGATTGAGAAATTCTCTGATTTCTTGTTCCAGACTCTGGGGCTGCCCGCCTCGCTGAGCAAGCTGGGCATCCCGCCGGAGGGGCTGACAGACGAGGTGCTTCGGCGGGTGGCCGACCAGGTGTTTTACTTAGGAGGCGAAACGGTGGGCCGCACCCGCCCCCTGCGCAGGGATGACATTTATCAAATCCTGAAGCTGTGCGTATGACTGGAGGGAATACCTGTGACTGACTTTGAACTGAGGAATATTCCAGACCTGATTTTTGGGCGCGGCGCCGAAGGGCGGTGCGGTGAACTGATGAAGGAAATCGGCGGCAGCAAGGTGCTGATTCACCACGCAGGGGAAGCGTTTGTCCAGCCCCTGATCCGGCAAGTGAAGGGGCTGCTGCAGCAGGAGGGCCTGGAGTATGTGGAGCTGGGCGGTGTGGTCCCCAATCCCCGCCTGTCCAAAATTCGAGAAGGGATTCAGCTGTGCCGGGATCAGGGCGTGGACAGTATCCTGGCGGTGGGGGGCGGAAGTGTAATTGACAGCGCCAAGGGCATCGCCATGGGTGTGGTTTATGGGGGCGACGTTTGGGACTTTTACTGCGGCAAAGCCGTCCCACAGGAGATTTTGCCGCTGGGTGTCATTTCCACCTTTGCCGGTACTGGCAGCGAGTTCTCCCGGGCCTCAGTGGTCACCAACGAGGAGAATGGTCTCAAGCGATCTGCTGACGACTTTGACCTGATGCGCCCCCGGTTTGCCATACTGAATCCAGAGCTGACCCTCACAGTGCCCCCCATGCAGACGGCCTCTGGTGCCGCTGACATTATGTCCCACCTGTGCGAGAGTTACTTTACCGCCACCAAAGACGTCTATCTGAGCCACAAGCTCTTGGCGGCGGGGATGCATACCGTGCTGAAAAATGCCCCTATCGCAGTCAGACAGCCGAATCACTATGGCGCCCGCAGCGCGCTGATGATTGTGGCCCCCTTTGTGATCAGCGGTCTGCTGCGGCTGGGGCTGGTGGGGGACTGGGCCTGTCATCTGATTGAGCACGAGATGTCCACCGAGTGGGATATTCCCCACGGCGCAGGGCTTGCCGTTATTACTCCAGTCTGGATGACCTATGTCTACAGACAGAATATCCCGCTGTTTGCCAAATTCGCTGTGGATGCCTTTGGGATCGAATATGATTTTGAACACCCGGAGCGCACCGCGCTGGACGGAATTTCCGCCCTGCGGACCTTCTTTGACAGCTTAGACCTGCCAGCCCGCATCCGGGATTTCCACAAAGGTGATATTTCTGATGAGACATTGCGGGCCATGGCAAAGCGGATTGCTTACTATGGAAAGGAAAACACCATTGGAGAGACCTTCCTTTTAAGCGAGGAAGATGTCTATCAAATTTATAAAGCGGCCCTGTAATTGACCGAATGTGCAGGGGTGACGCGCGGGATCAGCGGGAGAGAAATCATAGACTGCCGAAAAAACCTGGGCCCAGTTGGACAAGCTCTATTTCCATCGCGTTTTTGCTGCTGGAATGTCTGGTCCTGGCGGCTGGTATGTCCCTTTGGCTGAGCTAAGGGGAGAACCACAAAAAGTGATTTGATTGTAGAGGAGGAGTAAATTATGGTTACTACCATCGTAATCGTCATGGCGATCTATTTTCTGGGTATGATTGGGATCGGCTGGCTGGGCCGCAAGAATGCAGATAGCTTCAACAGCTATTTGAATACAGGCAGAAAAGCTGGAATTCTGCTTATTATGGGTGGAGCCATCGGCGGCCACATCGGCAATGGCTTTGTAGTGGGCGGCGCCGGAAGCGGTGCTGAGATGGGCATCGGCGGCATCTGGTATGGTATTGGCTGCGCGCTGTCCTATGTGGTGCTGTCTTTTACCATCAACGACTATATTTACAAAAAGGGCTACATGTCCCTGGCGGACTTTCTCCAGGAGCGTTACGGGGACAAGATTACTTCGCTGATCTACAGTGTGACCACTGCACTGTGCTTTGTAGGCAACATGGCGGCCCAGATTATGGCCGGCCGCGCGCTGTTTGTAGCCCTGGGTCTGGACGGCACGGTGGGGGCCGTTGTCATCACGGTGGTTGTGGTGCTCTACTCTCAGATTTCTGGCCTGTGGGGCGCGTTCGCCACCTCTGTTGTGCAAACTGCCATTATCATGGTGGGGCTGATCGGCACCACGGTTTTGCTCATCGCCAACGGCGGCATCGGTCTGATTCAGGATGCGGTGGCCTCCGGCCAGCTGCCTGACACCATGTTTAAGCTGATCCCCATGGACGGGGCCACCTTCGTTATGCTGATTGTGCCCACCTGCCTGGCCATTCTCACCGACCAGTGCGCCCTTCAGCGCGTCAACTCCGCCAAGAGTGCCCGTACCTCTAAGGTTGCACATCTGCTGTCCTTTGTGTGCATGATTCCCTTGGCCATCATGCCGGCGTTTGTCGGCATGTACGCCGCCGCACAGTATGGCGTTCGAGATTCCACAGCTTTCTTTACCGTGATTCTGAACGCCCTGCCTCCCCTGTTCTGTGCCGTCCTGGTGGCCGCTGTAGCCGCTGCCGTCATGTCCAGCATCGACTGCCTGTTCCTGGGCACCTCCGCCGTGGTGTTCCACGACATCTACAAGGGCATGATCAATCCCAATGCGGATGAGAATAAGATGCTTAAGATGACGGTCTACTTAAATATTATTCAAGCCGCTTTTGCACTCATCGTGGCGCTGAATTTTACGAACATCGTAAACTTGCTCAGCTCTACTTACTCTTTCTTCGCGGCGTCCTGTCTGGTTCCCTTTGTAGGCGGCATCCTGTGGAAAAAAGGCACCAAGACGGGGGCTGTGACCAGTTCGCTGTGCGGCGTTGCTCTGGTTATTCTCAATGGCACTGGAATTCTGCCTCTCCCCTATGCCAGCGTGTTCCCCATTCTACCGGCTGTCGTCGTCTACGTGGCGGTCAGCCTCTGCACGCAGAAGGGTTTGAAAACAGTCTAGGGCTTGTTTGAAACATGGTAACATGCCCAAACGCCGGCTCTTTTTCCGCCATGCTTTGCCAATTTTCCTTGAAATACATCCAGTATTCCTGCGTCAAATTGGCTTCGTCTGGCGAAAAAATTTCTCGCCGTTGGGCA
>CAPGBJ010000107.1 GCA_948616425.1 uncultured Oscillospiraceae bacterium | reverse complement strand
CCGTCTCTCCGTGGCGGTTTTTGGCGATAATGCACTCAGCTAGGTTGGGGTTCTCGGTGTCCTTGTTGTAGTACCCCTCCCGGTAGAGGAAGAGGACAATATCCGCGTCCTGTTCGATGGCCCCCGACTCCCGCAAATCGGGCAGCATGGGCCGCTTGTCCTGCCGGGACTCGTTGGCCCGGGACAGCTGACTCAGACACAGCACGGGGACATTCAGCTCCTTGGCCATAATTTTTAGGCTTCGGGAGATGTCGGAGACAATCTGCTGTCGGTTTTCGCCCCTGTTCGCCTTGCCCCCGGCGGACTGCATCAGCTGCAGATAGTCGATCACCACAAGCCCCAGATCCTCCACCCGGCGGCACTTGGCGTTGATGTCCGCCACCGTGACCGAGGAGTCGTCGTCAATGAGGATAGCGGCGCGGTTGAGAGAGTCGGCCGCCGCGGCCACGCTCTCCCAGTCGCTGTCGTTCAGTTTGCCGGTGACCAGCTTTTTGTTGTCAATGAAGCACTCGCTGGAGATCAGGCGCAGAGCCAGCTGTTCCCGGCTCATCTCCAGAGAGAAAAAGGCCACCTTTTTGCCCGACCGCTTGCCCGCATCCAAAAGGATATTCAGGGCCATTGAGGTCTTGCCCATGCCGGGCCGGGCGGCCAGTAAGATTAAGTCGGAATTGTTCAGGCCGGAGATCGCCCGGTCCAAATCCCGCAGACCTGTGGACAGGCCCGGGATGGCGCTTTCACTGGTGGCCAGTTCCTCCAGGCGGCTGTAAACCTCGATGATGACTTGGGAGATGGGAACCAGTCCCTTGGCCGCCCGCCCCTGGCGGATTGCGTAGATGCGCTGTTCCGCCGCCTCCAACACATCTTGGCCAGTGTCGGTCCCCTGCTGGATGATGGAGAGCAAATCACCGGCGGTCTCCGCCACCCGGCGCAGCAGGGCCTTGTCCTTGATAATCTCGATGTACTCCACCACATTGGCGGCCGTAGGCGTGACATCCATCAGCTGGAGCAGATACTCCCTGGACTGGTTCTCACTATAGTAGCCATTTTGGCGCATGTGCTCCAGCACGGTTACCGGGTCGATGGTGTGGGAGTAGTTGAACATAGAGTAGATGGTCTCGTATATCTCTCTATTCTGGCGCAGGTAGAAGTCGTCGGGACGCAGCTTATCAATGACTTCCGGCACACACCGGGGGTCAATCAGCATAGAGCCCAGCACCGCCTGCTCCGCCTCCACACTGTGGGGCAGCTGCCGGAGCAGCAGTTCATCCGTCTCCGTGGGCAACAAGACCACCTCCTTGGTCAGCGTTTTGTGGGGTGCGCGTCACGGCGTGTCCCCCTTTGGGACGGGTGTTTCGGACACTTTGTGAAGCGCGCTTATAGGTGAGCCTCCCCTAGGGGCCGGCTGTCACCCCTCTACCACCAGCACGTTGACGATACCGCTGACCTCATAGCCCAGCTTGGCCCTGATCTGGTAGCTGCCGCAGGACTTGATGGGTTCGTCCAGCACCAGCTTGGTCTTGGGGATGCTGACGGCGTGCTGGGCGGCCAAGGCGTCGGAGACTTCCTTCCCCGTCACCGCGCCGAAGAGGCGTCCCCCCTCCCCCGCCTTGGCGGGAATCTTGACCATCAGGCCCTCCAGCTTCTTGGACAGCGCCTCGGCCTCCGCCTTCTCGGCGGCCTCCTGTGCCTTGCGGGCCTTCTCCTGCTGCTTCATGGTGTTCACATTCTCCGCTGTGGCCGAGACAGCCAGCTTTCGGGGCAAAAGGAAGTTCCGAGCGTACCCGTCAGACACCTCCACAAGCTGGCCCTTCTTGCCCTGGCCGCGTACGTCCTGCTGTAAAATAACCTTCATTTCCATCAAATCCTTTCTGATCGTTGTTGTGTTTCGTCACGGTCGAACCCCGCGCCTCCTACAGGCTGTCTGGCGCAGTGCTCCGCTCATATTCCACCTCGGCCGCGAAAGCCTCCATATCTGGGCTGCAGTGCCAGCCCGACCTGCAGTCGATGCGATACAACTCCTCCAGGCCGTGGGCGCTGAGCAGAAAATCCCAGCCTTCTCGGGAGATGACCGCACGCCAGATCTGGCAGTAGTCAAATAGCTCCTCCACCAGCGCCGGGTCCCGCAGTTCCTCCTCTGTGTAGTTCCGGCCCCCCGGCTCCGGGAACTGATACCACCCCAGCGCCCTACTCCTCATCCAAATACTGGTCGATAGCCCTGGCCAGGTCCTGGGCCACCTCGTCCACAGACTTGTCGGCAATCTGTCCCCCGGCGGCGGCGGCATTTCCGCCCCCTCCCAGCTTCTCCAAAATGAGTTGGACATTGGTATCCCCCATGGAGCGGCCGGAGATATTCACCCGCTCCCCGTCGGGGGAGATGACGAACGAGGCGTCGATCCCGATAATGTTCAAGAGCTCGTCCGCGGCCTGGGCAGCCGTAACCCGTCCCACCGGGTGGTCGGCCACCGCCACCGCGATGTGCTCCCGGTAGAGCCGGGCGTTCTGGATGATAGAGTACTTGGCAATGGTGCCCGCCAGATCGTTCTGAAAGAGCTTTTTCACCTCGGCGGTGTCCGCCCCGGACCGGCGCAGGAAGGCCGCCGCCTCAAAGGTGCGCCCGCCGGTGCGCATGGTGAAGTTCTTGGTATCCAGCACAATGCCGGCCAGCAGAGCCTCGGCCTCCGCCCGCAGCAGATGATTTGGCTCTATGATATACTGAAGCAGCTCTGTGACCAGCTCGGAGGCGGAGGAAGCATAGGGCTCGTGGTAGTTCAGCGCCGCCCCCTCAATATAGGTGGCCGCCCGGCGGTGGTGGTCGATGACGGCCACCCGGTTGCAGGACTGGAGCACCTCCAGGGCCTGGACCTGCTCGGGCCGGTTGGTATCCACCACCACCACAAGGGAGCGGGCGTCGGCAATGATCAGGGCCTCCTGGGCCGAAATGAAGCAGTCGTGGTACTCAGGCAGCTGGGTGAGCCGGTCAATCAACTCCTGGGAGGGGGGCGTCCCCGGCTCCCGGAGGATATGGGCGGGCACCCCGTTCTTCCGGCACAGGGCGCACACTCCGGCCGCGGCCCCCACCGCGTCGTTGTCCGGGGCCTTGTGGCCCATAATGAAAACCTGCGAGGAGTCAGACACCAGGGAGGACAGGGCGTTGGCCATCACCCGGCTTTTCACCTTTGTGCGCTTCTCCGTCTCCTTAGAGCGGCCGCCGTAGAACTCAAAGGTAAATTTGTTGCGGATCACCGCCTGGTCTCCCCCCCGAGACAGGGCCATGTCAACCGACAGATTGGCAAAGTCCAACAGTTCCCGGTAGCTGTCCCCGTCCTTACCCACGCCGATGGACAGGGACGCATTCATCCCACTGGGGTTGACCACCTGGTGGATCGAGTCCAGAATATCAAATTTATTCTCGATGAAGCCGGGCAGATACCGCTCCTCAAAGATGAACAGATACCGCTCCCGCTGGTAGCGGCGCAGAACGCCGCCCGTGTCGGCCACCCAGCTTTCAATCCGGCTGTCAATCTCCGCCATCATGTTGGATCGCTCATTTTCTGAGAGATTTTTCAGCAGATCCTCGTAATTGTCAATCAGCAAAACGGCGGTCACCGGCCGGCTGTCCTGGAACCGGTCGCGAATCAAACACAGTTCTGTGACATCCACCCAGTAGGTGGCGGCCAGAAAGCCGCCGCTGCGGCCCCCCGCCCGTACCAGGTGGCCAAAGACCAGAAAGCGCCGCCCATCGTAGGTCACCTCTGTGGAGCACTGATTTTTGCCCTCCATCAGCCACCGGGTATCAAAATCCGGGATCAGGTCGGACAGCTTGGTGTCATACAGGTGTTCCCGCCGGTCAGCAAGACGGAGAAAGCGGTCGTTGGTCCAGATGATATCGTCACTTTCCGGCCGGAACAAAACCATGGGCAGGGGGGAATTGACCATGGTGTCTTTCGTGGCGGAGTCCATGGTGCCGGTGTAGCTGTCCAAATACTTGTTGATCTCCCTGCGCCTGCGCTGGGCGCTCTCTCGGCTGTACAGGGCCAGACAGGCCACCACAGCCAGCTCTAAAACCGCCAGCGGCCAGGAGAAGAGGGCGGACAGCAGGGCAAAGGCAATCAGGCAGGCGAAGTACAGCCGGAAGCTGGGCTGCAGCAGCTTGTTCAGTTTTCGGTTCAAGGAGACGGCCCCCTCTCGGTCTAACTCAAGGTAAAAGGTATTTTATTATATCAAATCGGAGCGGGAAGTACAAGCACAAAATGCAGTGGCTTGCCCCTTGACCAGAACAAAAATACTGCTATAATAGAACACATCGTAAGACCCGCAGCCGTGAAAGCACCCGTTTCAGGGCTGTGAATGCGGGCCCGTGAAATTGTTCAGGAGGGATTATCTATGGAAATTAAAATCACCCGCGCCTCAACGTTGAAGGAAAAGCCCGACTCCTCCACGCTGGTATTCGGCAAAGCCATGACCGACCATATGTTCATTGTAGACTACGACGCCGGCCAGGGCTGGCACGATCCCCGCATTATCCCCTACGGCCCCCTCCAGATCGACCCCGCCGCCAAGGTGCTGCACTACGGCGAGGAGATCTTCGAGGGATTGAAGGCCTACCGCACCGCCGACGGCTCTATTCAGCTCTTCCGTCCCCGGGACAACATCGCCCGCATGAACCACTCTGCCCAGCGTCTGTGCCTGCCCCAGATCCCCGAGGATCTGGCTCTGGCCGGCATCACCAAGCTGGTGGAGGTGGAGCAGGACTGGGTGCCCCATGAGAAGGACACCTCCCTGTATATCCGCCCCTTTATGATCGGGCTGGACGCCGCGCTGGGCGTCCACTCCTCGAAGCATGTGCAGTACATTGTGGTAGTCTGCCCCGTGGGGGCCTACTACCCCGAGGGGCTCAACCCTGTGAAGATCTACGTGGAGGAGCAGGACGTGCGCGCCGTCAAGGGCGGCATGGGCATGGCCAAGACCGGCGGCAACTACGCCGCCTCCCTCCGGGCCGGCGACCTGGCCGAGAAGGCGGGCTACAGCCAGGTACTGTGGCTGGACGGCGTCCACCGCAAATACATCGAGGAGGTCGGCTCTATGAACGTGATGTTCAAGGTGGCCGGCAAGATCCTCACCCCCGATTTGAACGGTTCCGTGCTGGACGGCATCACCCGCCGGTCCTGCATCCAGCTGCTGAAGGACTGGGGCTATGAGGTGGAGGAACGGCGTATCTCCGCCGAGGAGCTCTTCGCCGCCGCTGAGGCCGGCACGCTGGAGGAGGCCTGGGGAACCGGCACCGCGGCCGTGGTCTCCCCCATTGGGGAACTGGCCATGGGTGATAAAAAGGTCACCGTCTCCCACAACCAGATCGGAGAGATCACCCAGAAGCTCTACGACGAGCTCACCGGCATCCAGTGGGGCCGTACAGCCGACCCCCACGGCTGGATCATGAAGCTGTAAGAACCCTCGTTCAAGAGCCGCAGACAGGCCCGAAAGCATAAGCTTTCGGGCCTGTTTTTTAACTTCCAATTCGCTTTTGTGTTCCTCCGAGGAAAAACAGCCTTGTAATTCCCGCCCCCTGTGGGGGCGGGAACACGAAAAAGAATTGGGATTTTTTAATAGAGCCTGTCCAAAATATCCACAATGTCGCCAATCACACCCTCACCGCAGTGACACAGCACTCTGGCCCCCCAGTCCCGCACCTCCTGCGCGCAGTTGGCCGGGGCAAAGGGGAGGGCGGACAGCGCCAACATGGGAATATCGTTCTGATTATCCCCCACACAGTAGATCTGCTCCTGCTGGATCCCCAGATACTGGGCCAGCCGCTTCACCATCCCGCCCTTGTTGCTGCCGAAGTCGGTCATTTCCAGCAAATACTTGTTGGAAAATATGATCTCGTAGGCCCCGGGGAACCGCTCCCCCATCCACCGCTGCACCTGGAGCAGATAGGAGGAATCCTGCTGAAGGATCACCTTGGTCCAGGGGGTTGGGATGTCCTGGATACGGTCACACCGGGTATAGCTGGTGCCCACCTTGGCCATATGGGCGTCTGTGACTTGGTTGGGATGAAAGACATAGATCTCCTCTCCAAAGTAGGCCTCAAACCCAATCTCCGGAAAGGCCCGGGCCAGCGTCTCCAGGTCTGCCGCGGCCTGGGGGCGCAGAAAGGTCTGAAAGACCATTCTGTCCTGGGCAAAATCGTAGATCGCAGATCCATTGGACAGCACTGCCGGGGCGTTCATAGGAACCAGATGGGCGTAGGGGGCAAAGGTGCGATGGGCCCGGCCGGTGGCCACTGTGAAGCGCCCCCCCTGGCCGGTAAAATATCCAATCGCCTCCAGGTTGCGTTCCGGAATGCGCAAGTCCAGGTCATACAGCGTGTCGTCAAAGTCGCTGGCCAGCAGCAGACCGTCAAATTTTCCCATAGGGACTCCTTCCACCCCCGTGGGGGACTCAGAACCTGTATTCACAACCTCAAACACCGCCTAGACGGGTCTCTCTCAGCCATCCAAAATTTTCGGTTGTGAATACAGACTTTTATTTCAGATCTTCGCCCTGATAGTATTTCTTCATCGGGCGGTAGCTCAGCACCGCCACAATACTGGTTATGACAATCTCCGGGACCATATAGCTGCCATTGTAGGAGATGGACCAGATGGGCGCGGCCCAACCCAGCTCGTTGGGCCAGAGAACCTCCCACACCATTACGCCGGAAATGTAGTGGCAGGCCAGTCGAATCAGAAATGTGACCGTGATGCCCAGCACCAAGGCGATTTGCTGGTTCTTCACCCGGTTTTTGAACATGGCCGCCAGCCCGATCACCGAGTAGGCAATGACATAGTCAAACAGAATGATAAGAACGGCCGTTTGAACATTTGTGGCATACTGTACATTCGAGATGCCCAAAAGCATTTGCAGCAGGCTGTGAACAAAGGCGGTGAACAGTCCCCACCGGCAGCCGTACCGCCAGGAGATCAGCACCAGCGGCAGCATAGAGCAGAAGGTGATTCCGCCCCCCAGCGCCCACGGGCCCTTGAAGTCGAACATGGACAGCACCGTGCCAATGGCAATCATTACCGAGCTCTCTACCAGACGGCGGGTGGTCAGGTTTTTCGTTTGTTCCATTGTCGTTTCCTCCAAAATGTGAAGATACCGCATTACATCCGGACGGGTGTAGTGCGGTCTTAGAGGAGACGACGACAGAATCTCTCTTCCACTTCCTACGCCGGCATTACCCGGATCAGGTTCTAGGGACCGAAGACGACATATCCGCCTCTGCATCTCAGCCGGGAAACTACGCTCCCAGCGCCCCTGTGTTCGATTGTACTGCGGTTCTTGTCCATTTTAGGCGTCGAAGGCCAATTTGTCAAGCCATATTTGCACAAAACATTTCCAAATCCAGCCACAGGAGCCCTCCCCTGCCGCCCCACCCCAGACCTGCCGCCCCCGGTGTATGGACAACTGATTCCCCTGGTCGGCCCCCCTATCCCCGTGCGGGTACAGGTTGTCCTTGCCCCTCCTGGAAGATCCTCCGCCCCGCTCTTGACACGGCTGGGTGAAAGGGCTATAATTGATCTTAACTTTCACGAGAAAGATATAGGTGCACGCCATCGAACTGACATTTTGTCGCAAACAATCGGGGAGGATCATTATGAAGAAACGAATTACATCGGCGGCGCTGGCTCTGTGTCTGATACTGTCCCTTCTTCCGGTCACGGCCTTGGCAGAGGAGCCCTCCAGCGGCAGCTGGGGGAGCACGATGACCTGGACCTACGACCCAGGCACCGCCACACTGACCATCAGCGGGCAAGGGGCAATGAGCAATCTTGAGTCAGACAGGCCGGCCGAGGCAGACCAGTGGAAGGGGACGGCTGCCCGCGTGGTGATAGAACCGGGGGTCACCACGGTGGGCAAAGCGGCCTTTCAGGGCTGGACCGCACTGGACAGCGTCTCCCTCCCCGCCGGCGTCACCGCCATTGGGGACAGCGCCTTTCGGGACTGCACCTCCCTCACCCAGGTCAATCTCCCCGACACCGTCACATACATCGGGGAATACGCCTTTTCAAAGACCGACATTGCCAGCATCACCATCCCCGACGGCGTGCTGTATATTGGGGGATACTCCTTTTCTGGCTGCGCCTCACTACAGGCAATTGCAACTCCCCCCAGCGTAATTCTGATCGACCGCTATGCCTTTGACGCATGCAGGGGGCTCACCTCAGTCCAGCTGTCTGAAGGCACGAGGCTTGATCAGGGCGTATTCCAGGACTGCAGCGGCCTCACCTCAATCAGAATCCCCAAAAACTGCCTTGGAAATACCCATAATCTGTTCTGGGGCTGCACCAGCCTGAGGGAGGTCACCATAGAGGACAGCATCTATACTGCCAACCTCGGGAATGTCAGCACTTATATGTACTGCAACAATTTGGAGATTTTAAATATTCCCGCCTCCACAAGACCAGAAAAGTCGGAATTTCTCTTGGGCTTTACAACACCGAAATCACTTACCGTCAACTATGGCGGTTCCCAGTACCGGTGGGACTCCATCTCGCTGACAGAAAACTCAAACGTCAGCCTGACGGTCAACTGCGCTGTCAACCACCCTGGCGGATTTCTCTCAGACAGCAACGGAACCTGCGGCTGGGAGTACAACCGGGACACCAATGTTCTCAAACTTGAGCTGCGGTGCAACAGCCAGACTGCTGCCTACGTCATAAAGCCGCCCTCCAGCGGCAGCCCCATGCCGTGGACGCAGTATCTGGAGGCTGACACACTCATCATGGTCACCGTAAAGGAAGGATCGCCTAGCAGAAAGTTCGAGATAAAAAGCGGCGTCTTTCCGGCACACGCAGTCCTTCACTTTGACACCTATGCGTCCTCAGGCGTCTTCCCCACTGATGTGACTGCCCACCAATTGAAGAACGAGCACGCCACAGTATCCTGCTGGGCCGACGACGGCCATTCCCTGGGCTATTCATGCAGCACATGCAACAACGTCCCGCAACTCGCTCCCCAGCCCGCCGCGAGACGGCCGCACACCTTAGTCTCCACCCCCGCCGTCGACTCCACTTGTCAAAGCACAGGGTCCGCCTTTGGTATGCACTGCTACTATAAATGCGCCCCGGTTGTCATTCCGCCGGTTGAAACCCCCGCCTCCAATCACTTCTATGGCGTCGATCCAGTGTGGCACATCTCAAAAAATCCCACCGATACCACAGAGGGCTTGCGCTACCGCGTCTGTGAAATCTGCTCCGAGAAGGACTACGAGACCATTCCCGCCCGCGAACACAAGTGGGGAGAAGAGAAATCATCCATAACCACACCCCCCACCTGCACAGATGACGGCGTCAGGACATACACCAAACAGTGTCTGAACCCCGACTGTTCCGAGGAGATCACACGGACTGAGCCCATCCCCAAAAAGGGACACACGAAACATTGGGAGTTCGCCGTTTTACCCACCTGTGTCACACCGGGCTACAGTGAGTACTTCACCTGCTTCACCTGCGGCATACACCTGACCGAACCGACAGAGCTTCCCCCTACCGGGATTCACACCCCTGGCACAGCCATAAAGGAGGAGATCACATCAGATCGCACCTGTACTCAGGCCGGTTCCAAGGACGTCACCTATGCGTGCACGGTCTGTCAGCAGGAATTTATACAGACAGAAAGCATCTCCCCCATAGGCCACGTATGGGGGAGGGAGGACCTTGGGGTTGTCACAACCCCGCCCACCTGTACGGCAGAGGGCGTCAAGACATACACCACCAGCTGCACGGCGGCGGGCTGCGACGAGACACAGACCCGAACTGAGCCCGTCCGGCCCAACGGGCACACCCAAGCTATCATCCCTCCCGTCCAGGCCACCTGTGAGCACGGCGGCAAAACTGAGGGGATACGGTGCTCTGTCTGTCAAACCATCATCAAGGCTCCAACCGACACACCCATGAAAGATCACACACGGACAACCATTGCGGCGGTCCCAGCCACCTGTGTAAGCGGCGGCAAAACCGAGGGGATACAGTGTTCCGTCTGCAAAAAAATTCTGACAGCGCCCCAGGATGTCCCTCCCACCGGAGTCCACACCCCCGGCGCCGTCGTCAGCGAGGTCATCACCCAGGAGGCCAGCTGCACGAAGGCCGGCTCCAAAGAGGTCACCTTTCAGTGCTCTGTCTGTCAGCAGGAATTGAAAAGGACCGAGACCATCTCCCCCACAGAACACCAGGAGGTTGAAATTCTCGCCGTGGATCCCACCTGCACCACCCCCGGCAGTACCGCGGGCAAGGAGTGTTCCCTCTGCCACTTCGTCTTCGTAGCGCCCCAGCCCATCCCCGCCGCCCATACCGACATCGTCACAATAATCGGCAAGCCCGCCACCTGCACAGACAAGGGGCTGACAAACGGCAGACGCTGCAACGCCTGCGGCGACACGATAAAGGCACAGGAAGAAATTTCTCCCCTGGAACACAGTTGGGTCACCGATGGAACCGGGACCGAAACCATCAACAAAGAGCCTAGCTGCACGCAGGAGGGAGAAAAAACCATCTCCGGGGGCAGCAAGTGTGTCCGCTGCGGGGAAAAACGTACAGACCTGGTCACCATTCCAATCCCGCCCAACGGCCACAGCTGGGGGGAAGAGAGCAGCACTGTCACCAAACCGGTCACCTGTACCCAGGACGGCGTGACAACCTTCACCCAGGCCTGCACAGCGGCTGGCTGCGGCACCACTCGAACAAGGACGCAGCCCATCCCCTCCGCCGGCCACACCTGGGGCAATTGGACCACAACAACACAGCCCACGGCAGCACAGCCCGGCTCTGAAAAACGGGTGTGCTCCAGCTGTCAGGCAGAGCAGACCAGAGAGATCCCGGCCACCGGCTCAGGCGGAGAGGAAAACCCCGGCCAGGACCCCAAACCTCCGGCCGCCGTTCAGGTCACCTTCAGCCTCAACTACCCGGGCGCACCCGCTCCCACCACGCTGACTGCCGGCGCAGACGGCAGGCTTGCCGCCCTGCCGGCCAACCCCAGCCGCAGCGGCTTCGATTTCAGCGGCTGGTACACCTCCATCTCCGGCGGCAGCCTAGTATCCACCGCCACTGTCTTCCAAGCCAATACCACCGTATATGCCCGGTGGAGCGAGACGCCTGCCACACCGGACATTCCCTCCTCGCCCTACTACCGGATCTACACGCCCAGCCGCACCCCCGGCGGCAGCTACTCCGTCAGCCACAGCTACGCCGTCGAGGGCACTCGGGTCACCGTCGAACTTAATCCCAGAAGAGACTACGAGTTGGATTGGCTCTCAGCTGTCAACCTGGACACCGGCCGAGAACTGCGCCTCAACGCCCGCTACAGCGACGAGTATACCTTTATTATGCCGGCCAGCGACGTGGAGTTGGAGATTACCTACACTGACACATACATCGGCGGTCCCTACTACGTCTCCACCGAAACAGAGTCTGCCCCCAGCGCCAAACCGCTTAAGTGGTACTTCAGCAACGGCTCTATCTACCACGTCACTGACGGCCTGGTCCCCATCAACAGCCCACTCACCAGAGATATGCTGATTTCCGTCCTCTATAACATGGATGACAGCAGCTCTGGAGACCCCACCTTTTGGGCAACTAACAACGCCATTGTCCCAGATATATACATGAGCTGGCTTTGGGGCGTTGACAAGGCCATCAGTCGAGAACAGACCGCAATGATACTCTATTGCTACGCCAGACATATGGGGTACAGCACCGCCCAGAGCACCAACATCACCGGTTATTCCGATTACAGCCAGATCCGCACCATTGCGCGGCCCGCCATGGCCTGGGTACAGGCTGCCGGCCTCATAACCAACACTTCAGACAGCACCCTCTCGCCCCGGGCCACCTTGACCTGCGGGCAGGCCAATTCCATTCTCTCCCGCTTTGTCTCCACCGTGGCATGGAGACGGTAGCCATTCCGCAAAGGAGAAAGCCCTCGGATTGCAAAAATCCGAGGGCTTTCCTTTTTCGGGGCCGTGTCTGAGGGATGGCACGGCCCTAGCTGACGTGAGATTGTCTCACTCTCGTTTTATCCTCTGTCAGAACGGCGGGTAAACAGGTAGTAACCAGGGGAGCGGTTTGCAGTGTCCTCCTGCAGGGTCTGCCCATCTGCATACAGCCAGACCCCGCTCTGGCGCACGCGGTCCCGGTTGTGCCCCTGGAGATATTTTTCCTCCGTCCAGGACGGATCTAAAATGCAAAACATCCCATTTCGCACGCCCACCGCCGCCATGTAGTGGCCGCCGCGGGAAAAAATCCCAGTGTGTCCCTCCCGGTCACCGCCCACATGAATCACAGCCGCGCCGCCCGCCTGGAGACACGCGGCCAGCTCTTCTGGGTCATCGGTGGTATCCAAGTCCAGATCAAAGCGTTCTGCCACCGCAGGCGCAAGTATCTTCATATCCGTGCCCACGCCGTGGTTCGCGCCTATCTCCATGGAAAATAAGCGGCACTCCTCCAGGCCAAATCCGGTCTCTAACGTCAGATGGTCCACCACCATGCACACCGCGCACAGGCCGCAGCCCGCCCGCTTCACAGTCCCAGCTGTGCAAAAGTCGCTGTCAGGATGATCGGTGTCGGTGGGATAGGGCACCTGTTCATACTCCAGTTGATTGAGATATTTCATTGCGGCTGGCCACCCTCCAGCATCTGTTCCAGTGCTCTGGCCAGCTGGGCAGGGCAGGAGGTCCCTTTGGTCTTACACTCAATGTCCTTCAGCAGTGCGATCAGCTCCTCCGGGGTATGGCCTTCTGCCAAGGCCGCCACGCCCTTTCCGCTTCCATTGCACCCGCCCTCGAAATGGACGCCGTGTACTTTGCCGTCCACCACATCGTAAGTAATCTCTCTGGCACAGACGCCAGCAGGCGTAAAATGATACATCCGTTTGTCCTCCTCCGCTCTTAAAATGGGACGAAATCCTGCGCCATATAGGCGGTGATGCCATCCACACACCGCTCTACAATCTGTCTGCCCTTTTCCGCCGTAGCCGCCGTGGCGTCGCCAATCATGCACAGGTCGGAAAACTCAGAAAACGGGGTGTAACGGGCCACGTTGGGAAACCGTCTGCTGTTGACCACTTTGGGCTCCACGCGCTGGAGCTTATCTGTCCGCACCAGTTCGGGACAGAGATACAGCATCACGCTGGTGCCGCACTCGCTGGCGTGGCCCTGGGCCATATAGCCCTGCTGGTCCAGCACCCCGGAACTGTTGGCCGCGGCATAGCGCCACCAGTCGATCTGGGCAAAGCGCAGCTGGGGATTTTGGCTTAAAAATTCCTGACTCAGCTGGGCCGCCATGGGCACGTTGCCCGCGTGTCCATTGAGGAAGAGGAAATTTCGCATCCCCCAGCCCAGCAAGCTTTCCAGCAAATCCCGAAGGTACTCCTTAAAACTCTCAGGCCGCACCACCAGCGTCCCGGGAAACATGGAGATTGACCGGGAGTCTCCCACCGGAATCGCTGGCACAAGGAAGGCCCCGGTCCGTTCACACACCCGCTGGGCGATGGCCTGGGCCGCCAGAAGGTCGCTGCCCAGAGGAAGATGGGGGCCATAGCCCTCCACCGCCCCCATCGGCACAATCGCGGTGTGTACCTCCTGACGGCGCTGGTCAAACTCCTGCCAGGTAAGCTGACTGATCTGATTGATCTCCATTGCCGTCCCCCCTTATCCGCAATGGGAGCAGGCCACAAAGTGGTCCGTCCCCACCTGGCGCAGCGCGGTCTCCTGCTGGCCGCAGTCCCCGGCGCAGTCCTGACAGCGGGGGGCAAAGCGGCAGCCCGGTCTGGGGTCGATGGGAGAGGTAATCTCGCCGCGCAGAATAATGCGTTCCCGCCTGTGATCCAGGTCGGGCACGGGTACGGCGGACAGGAGGGCCCGGGTGTAGGCGTGGACCGGATTGCTGAACAGCTCCTCGGTGGGGGCGTACTCCACCACCTGTCCCAGATACATCACCAGGATGTGGGAGGCCAGATGCTTCACCACAGACAGGTCGTGGGTGATGAACAGATAGGTCAGTTCCCGCTGCTCCTGTAGGTCCTGCATCAGATTCAGAATCTGGGCCTGGATGGAGACATCCAGGGCGCTGACCGGCTCGTCGCAGACAATAAAGCTGGGATTCAGCGCCAAGGCCCGGGCGATGCCCACCCGCTGCCGGCGTCCCCCGTCCAGCTCATGGGGGTAACACTCCGCCATGCGCTGGGTCAGACCCACCGTCTCCATCAGGTGGTCCACATACTCCTCGCGCTGAGCCCGGTCAGCGTGGCTCTTATTGATTTTCAAAGGCTCGGAGATGATATCCCGGACGGTCTTTCGGGGGTCCAGAGAGGCGTAGGGGTCCTGGAAAACCATTTGCATACTCCGCCGCAGCTCCTTCAAGCGCCGCCCAGAGTAGTTGGTCACGTCCTTCCCCTCAAAAAATATCTTGCCGTCGGTGGAGTCCAGCAGATGGAGGATGGTGCGTCCCAAGGTGGACTTTCCGCACCCGGACTCCCCCACAACGCCCAGCACCTCGCCTTTCTTCATGGAAAAGCTCACATCATCCACCGCGTGCAGCACCCCCTTGGGGGTTTTGAAATACTTTTTCAGGTGCTCAACCCGTAAAATCTCACTCATCAGAGGGCCTCCCTTCCGAACGCTCCGCCAGCACACACTTGACCGTGTGGCCCGGCTCCACCATTGTGAGCTGCGGCTCCTGGGCGCAGGCCGGGCAGGCATGGGGGCAGCGGCCGGCAAACTTGCACCCCTCGGGCAGGCAGGTGGGGTCGGGCATCATCCCCTTGATGGGGGTCAGCCGGCGTACCTTCTGGGCCATGTTGGGGATAGAGGCAAACAGCCCCTTGGTGTATGGGTGGGTGGGCCGCCGGAATACCTGCTCCAATGTGCCGTATTCCACCACCTCGCCGGCATACATAATGGCCACCTTGTCGCACACCTCCGCCACCACACCCAGATCATGGGTAATCAGCAGCATAGCGGTGTTCAGCTTCTTTTTCAGGCCGTTCATCAGCTCCAGCACCTGAGCCTGAATGGTCACATCCAGGGCGGTGGTGGGCTCGTCCGCAATCAGCAGGCGGGGGTTGCAGGCCAGGGCAATGGCAATCACCACCCGCTGCTTCATTCCGCCAGAGAACTGGTGGGGGTAGTCGCCCGCCCGGCTGCGGTCAATGCCGACCAGCTCCAGCATCTCCCGGGCCTTCTCCGCCGCCTGCGCCCCGGAGCATTTGTCATGGAGGCGGACGACCTCGGCAATCTGATCCCCCACGGTATCAATGGGGTTCAGACTGGTCATGGGGTCCTGAAAGATCATGGATATTTCCCCGCCCCGGATGGCCTGCATCTCCTTGGTAGAGCTGTTCAGAAGGTCCTTTCCGTCAAACAGGACCTCCCCCGCCACCACCTTTCCTGGCGGGGTCTGCACCAGCCCCATAACGCCCAGGGCGGTGGTGGTCTTGCCGGCGCCGGTCTCCCCCACCAGCCCCAGGGTCTCCCCCTCATTCAGGGAGAGGGTCACGCCGTTGACCGCCTTGACCGTCCCGCTCTTCAGCAGAAAATGTATGGTCAGGTCTGTGATTTGAAGTAATGGCTTCACAGTGCACCCTCCTTAATTCTTCAGCTTGGGGTCCAGCGCATCCCGCAGGCCATCGCCAAACAGGTTCAGCGCAAAGATGGACAGCATAATGGCCACTCCGGGGAAGGTGACAATCCACCAAGCCTCAAACATAAACTGCCGCCCGGTGCTGAGCATGGAGCCCCACTCCGGCGTAGGAGGGGCGATACCCAGGCCGATGAAACTTAAACTGGCGGTGGACAAAATAGCGCTGGCTACGCCCAGGGTCATCTGCACAATAATGGGGGCCAGACAGTTGGGCAGGATATGGCTGAGAATGATGTGCGCGTCACTGGCGCCCTCCGAGCGGGCGGCCTCCACGTACTCTTGATCCTTTAGAGACAGGATGGAGGCCCGCACAATCCGGGCATATCCCGGCGAGGCCCCCAGGCCGATGGCAAGAATCAAATTCTGAATGCCGTTCCCCAAGGTGGAGGCGATTGAGATGGCCAGCAGCAGGCTGGGCACAGCCAGTACGATGTCCATCAGGCGCATGAGCAGATTGTCAAATACACCGCCGTAAAATCCGGCGATAGAGCCCAAAAAGACGCCGATCACTGTGGCCAGACACACACTGCAGATGCCCACCAGCAGGGAGATGCGGGTGCCGTAGATCACCCGGCTGAGGATATCCCGTCCCAGGTTGTCCGTGCCGAAGGGGTGGGCCAGACAGGGCGGAACGTAGGAGTTAATCAAGTCCTGCTTGGCGTAATTGTAGGGGGCCACAAAGGGGGCAAAAATGGCGCAGAGGATCATAACCAGCAGGATAAACAGCCCCAACATGGCCGCTTTGTTCCGGGCCAGCCGCAGGAAGACATCCTGGATCTGCCCTGTACGCCTCTTCTCGTTCTGATTCACGCAGCTGCCTCCTCTCTGTGCCTGGCGCGTTTTTTGGCGCGGCTGGTGTACTGGGATTTGATACGCGGGTCGCAGAAGGCATAGAGCAGATCTACAAACAGGTTGACAAATCCAAATACAATGGCGATGAAGAGCACGCCCCCCTGTACCAAGGGGTAGTCTCTGGATTTGATCGCGCCGACAATCAAACTGCCCAGCCCTGGAATGCCGAAGATGGACTCTGTCAGCACAGCGCCCCCCATCATCCGGCCAAAGGACAGGCCGATAGAGGTTAAAACCGGGATCATGGCATTTTTCAGCGCGTGGTGGAAGATAACCACCTTTTCCCGCTGCCCCTTGGCCCGGGCGGTGCGGATGTAGTCCTGACGGATCACCTCCAGCATACTGGACCGGGTCATCCGCATGATGCTGGCCGAGGTGCTGGTGCCAATGGTGAGCGCCGGCATAATCCAGCACAAAGGATTGTCAATTCCAGAGGGGGGAAGCCACCCCAGCCAGACAGAAAAGACAATAATCATCATCATGCCCTGCCAGAAGTTGGGCATAGAGGCGCCAATGAGAGAGACCACTGTGGCCACATGGTCGAATACGGAGTACTGCTTTACCGCCGCGATGACACCGCACAGCACGCCGATGCAGGTGGCCACGGCGATACTCAGCGCGGCCAGGGCCAGGGTGGTGGGGAAACGTTCCAGCACGGTGGTTAAAACCGAGCTGTTCAGAGAGTAAGAGGTACCCCAGTCCTGGTGGAACACCAGATTTGTCACATATCTCAGGTACTGCACCAGAAAGGGGTCTTTCAGCCCCAGCTGTTCTTCCAGAGCTTCGATGGCCTCTTGAGAGGCCCCGTCCCCCAGAATTTGAGCCGCCGGGTTGCCCGGGGAAAAGTGCAGCATGGTAAAAATCAGCAGCGTCACACCCAGCAGCACCGGGATCATCATGAGCAGCCGCTTGGATACATATCGAAGCACAGTATCTCCTCCATTTTACTGCTTGTTCTGTCCGTCCCAATGAGAAAACAGAAGCAGCCAGGCACATCTGAACATGCGGCCTGGCTGTTTCTGTTCCTTTTTAATCCCCTGCCATGTCAAAGGCAGCGGAGTGTTCCGTTACCGGTATACAGTCACAGTAGCCAGATCGGGCGTGGAACCGGGGTGATGGTGGAAGCCCTCCACACCGGAGAGGGTGCCGTAGGTGACATTGGGGAAGCACAGGGGCACACCGTAGCACTTGTCCCACAGGTAGGTCTGGAGTTCCTTGTAGATCTGGGTCCGGCCGGCCTCTTCAAACTCCTGCCCTCCGGCATCCAGATAGGTGTCAATCTCGGGGTCACAGGCCTGAATGGCGTTGACCGCAGTCGTGCGCCAGATCATCAGGGCGTTGTCCGGGTCGCCGCTGACCGCGTTGCTGGAGGCAATGGCTACCTGTACCTGTCCGGCGTTCGCCTGCTCCAGATAGGTGGCCTGTTCCATGGGCTCAATGGTGGCGGTGACGCCGATCTCGGCCCACATGTTCTGCACGATCTCCGCGATGGTGGCAAAGGTGGTGTCCTCATTGAGCTTAATCTTCAGTTCCAGGCCCTGGGAGTAGCCCGCCTCGGCCAACAGCTGCTTGGCCTTTTCCACATCATAGGTCTTGGCGGGCATGGCGGCGTGCGCAAACACGCTGGAGGACATGTAGCTGTCCGCCACCTGGGCGCTGTCCTTATAGACGGCGGTCACCAGGCTGGGAATATCAATGGCGGCAGTGAGGGCCTCACGCAGCTTCTGGTTGGAGAGGGTCTCGTCGCTCATATTGAACGACAGGTAGACAAAGTTATAGGCCGGGCCGGACACAATCTCCACGTTATTCACATTCGCCAGGCGGGAGGCGTCGTTGGCGGCAATGCTGTAGACGATGTCCGCATTACCAGTCTCCAGCTCAATGGCCCGGTTAGCCGCCTCGGTGATGAAGCGGAACTGCAGCGTCTCATAGGAGGGCTTGTCACCCCAGTAGCTGTCATTGCGCTTCAGAATAATCTCGCTGCCCGCGGTCCAGGACTCCACCTTGAAGGGGCCGGAACCCACAGGCTCACGTCCATAGGCCTCGTCGCCCATGCTCTCCACGGCAGCTTTGCACAAAATGGCGCCTCGGGCGCTGGCCAGATAGTTCAGCGTGGCGGCAAAGGGCTGCTTTGTGGTAACGTCCACCGTGCGCTCGTCCACCACAGCGATGTTCTCCGCGTCAAAGTTGACAAAGAAGGTCTGAGAGCCGGAGGAGGTGCAGGCCCGCTTCAGAGAGAAGGCCACATCCTCTGCCGTCAGCTCGCTGCCATCGTGGAAGGTAACCCCGTCCCGCAGATGAAAGCGCCAGGTGCGCTCGTCCACCTGCTCCCACTCGGTGGCCAGGTCGGGCATGATGTTCCCGTTCTCGTCTTTGGTGACCAGCTTGTCAAACACCTCCTCCTGAACAGCCCAGGAGGTCAGACGGGTATTGTTGTGGGGGTCGATGTTGGAGGGCTCGCTGTTGAGCACCACGCGCAGGGTATCGGCAGGCGTTTTCGTTCCGGTCTGAGAGGTGCTACCCACAGACGCGTTACCGGGGGTCTGACTGCTGCCGGGGTTCTTGGTTCCGCCGCACGCCGTCAGCATGAGCACGGCGGCCAGCAGAGTGGACAAAATCGGCATGTACTTTTTCACTCAAAATTCCTCCTCATAAGTGTTGTTATTTGTGACAGCTCAGGTCCCGGCCCGCCAGGTGGACGTCTCCCCGTTCTGTACAAACCATAGATGGCAACGTATATCATTTCCTAGGCTCTGCGCCCCCATCAGGCGGCTTCCGCCACCTATTTTGGCCTCTCGGCCCCTCAATATTCCCGCAGATAGCGCAGGGCCAGGGCCGCCATGGAGCGGGTACACAGCTTAATATAGGGCTCCTCTACAAAAAACTGGGCGCTGTGGGCGGGCGCATGGTCCCCTGTGGCGACGCGGTAAAAGCAGGAGGGAACCTGCTGGGTGTAAAATCCGTAGTCCTCCGCGCCCAAAATGGGCCGCTGTTCCCGGACCAGACACGCTTCACCGGACTGTTCAGGCCCAATCCCCTTCAGCCACCGGGGGGCGCACTCCTCAATGGTGCGGGCCACAAAGTCGGTGAGCTGGGGGTCGTTGCGGACCGCGGCGTAGCCCTCGAAAAACTGGAATTCCGCCTCCCCGCCATAGGCAGCGGCAATCCCCTTGGCAACCTCCTCAATGCGCCGCCGCAGCACCTGACGGGTCTCGTCGGTCACATTGCGCATCATCCCCACCATCTCCACCTCGCCGGCCACGATGTTGGGGGCGGTGCCCCCCTTGATCTGTCCAATGGAGTAGGTGGCCCGTTCCATCGGGTCGATGTCCTTCAGCAGCAGGGTGTTCACGCCAGTGACAACGTTGGCGGCAATCGCAATGGCGTCCACCCCCTTCTGGGGCTGGCTGCTGTGGCTCTTGCGCCCCTTTACCCGGATGACAAACCGGTCGGAAAAAGAGGTCACATTGTTCCAGCCCAGGGAAAAATGCCCTGGGGGCAGGGTGGCCATGGTATGCAGCGCAATGGAGGCGTCAATGGGGATGTCGTCCAGAATTCCCTCCCGGATCATCTCCCGGCCGCCGCCCCCCCGCTCCTCCGCGGGCTGAAAGACAAAGCGTACCGTCCCATTCCACTGCTCCCGCAGCTGACACAGAATCCGTGCCACCCCCACCAGGTTGGCTGTATGTACGTCGTGTCCACAGGCGTGCATCACGCCCTCGTTGCGGGAGCGGAAGGGCAGGTCGTTCTCCTCCTCCAGGGGCAGCGCGTCCATATCGGCCCGCAGCAGCAGCGTGTGCCCCGGCCCCGCCCCCTGGAGATCGGCAACGATACCGGTGCCTGCAATGCCGCACCGAGGCGTCAGTCCCAAACTCTCCAGCGCCTTTTTCACCCGGTCCGCAGTACGGAATTCCTGAAAAGACAGTTCCGGGTCCCCGTGGATCTCCCGGCGCAGAGACAATACATCCTCCTCATATTGGTCAGACAGCGCATCCACCTGGTCCAGAATGGTCTCCCAGTCCATCCAACCCCCAGAGGAGGCGGCGCGATGCGGCGTGTCTGAAGCGCGGTCGGCGCTCATAAAAATCCCTCCATCCCATTTCATATCGCCCCAAGGGCCCCGCTCCTGGCCCTGCCCCCACACCGAATCCCTTTCCATTTCTCGGTCGTCTGGAAACAGGCCTTCTTGTTACTTCTGCCGGATAGAAGAGGGGAAATTTGTCATTTCCAGCAAAAAAATGTTGAATTTATACGGTGGATTTATTATAATAAATCCATTCTGAAATGGGAAGCGGAAAATTTGTATACCGCGATTCGTTTTCCGAATCACCGACCCGAGGGAGGAATATTACCATGACACCCTTTCAGCTTGCGTGCTTCATCAGTGTGGAGAGCCATTTAAGTTTTACCAAGGCTGCGGAGGACTGCCACGTGGCACAAGCCACCATCAGCCGGCAGATCACCATGTTGGAGGAGGAGTTGGGCTGCAAGCTGTTTGACCGGGACAGCCACGGCGTGCAGCCCACCTCTGCCGGGGCCACGTTGGCCCACTATGCTCCGGTGTTTTTGGAGTATCAGCGCAATATCTCAGAGCAGGTGCGCAACGCTGTCACCCACAGCGCCCGAAACCTGCGCATCGGGGTAGGCCCCTATGAGCACCTCCTTCTGCGCCAGCCTCTCTGCAAGCTGCATCAGGAACACCCCAGCATCGGCATTGATCTGAGCAGCTATACATACCACGTCCTGCTCACCCGCTACCGCAACAAGGTACTGGACCTGGCCCTATGCAACGACCTGTGCGCCGCCAGCATGACAGAGTACACCGCCCACGAGCTGTGCCAGGTAAACTGGCACGTGGCCGCGTCGGTCAACTCTCCTCTCTGGTCCCTCTCCCACGAACAGCAGCAGAGTTTGGCCGGACAGACGCTGATTACCCTTGTCAACGACCAGTACGACGGCGTACGCCGATACTGTTATGACCGTTTCATCAGTATGCGGATGGTAGAGACCAATTTTCTGAGCACTATGCTGGAGCAGCTCCAGGCCGGTATGGGGGTGGCCATCCTGCCCCCCTTTGTGGCCGGGATGCTCCCCCCGGGCGTGGTGATGCGGGACATCCTGGATGTGCCCCACACCCAAAAGTTTTACGCCATGCTCTCCCCCTCCCTGAGTCCAGAGTACACCAGCCTGCTCCTCCGCATCCTCTCGGACGCCCTGGGTCCAGAGAGAAGTTTGGAACCGTCTACCTTATAATCTATATCATCCACAAGAAAGGGCGCGGAGCCCCAGGTTAATACCCGGGGCTCCGCGCTCCAAAATTTAGCGTCTGGTCCAATCGGCCCTGCGCGCTCAGCGGATGGTAAAGCTGCCTTCGGCAATCTTGCCGTCCGTCGCGCCAGTGATGAGCCAGGTGTACTCGCCCTTAGGCCAGGTCTTGGTGGCGCTCTGGCCCGCGCCGTCCGCATTGGCCAGGCTGCCGGTGGCCGCAGCACTGTGGTACACCGGCTTGCCAAGAACGTCAACATACAAAGTGTGGTTGCCGGCGGTCACGTTCGTGCTCGTCTCACTGTATGTCTTGCCCTCGGTGTTCTTGATGATGATGGTCACATTCTGCTGCGCAGACAGGTTGAATCCGAAGAACAGGCAGTCCTCAACGTTGCTCCTCATACCCAGAGCGGCCTTCAGCGCGCTGTTCTCGGGGAGGGTGTAGGCAGCGCCGACCAGGGTGCTGGCCACAAGGTCAGCGCCAGTCGCGGGGGTGATGTCCATGACATCCACGCCCGAGATCTTGTTGCTGGTCGTGATGGTGGTGCCGGTAATCACATCGGTATCGCTGTGGATCACGATCCACTTGGCGGTGCCGTTGCTGTTCAGCGCGGCGGTCAGCCGGCCATTGAAGCCCAGCTTATCGTTGTCTTCGTCCTTATCGGCATCGCCCAGGGCGTCAATGGCGGCATCTACAGAGTCAAACTCCTGCCACTTCCACTTGCCGTTGACCTGCTGGTGGACCACAGCCTTGGCGCCATTCTCAAAGGTCAGGCCCTGGTCGCGGTCGGCAGCGGTCACAGCGGCACTGGTCAGGAACAAGGTGTTGCCGATCATGTGCAGGTCGTCGGCCTTCTGGCCAGCGGTGGCGCTGTTATAGCTCAGGCGGTAGTCGTCACTGCGGCCATCACCGCTGTGGGTGCTGTCCCAGCAGTCGATGGCGTTATTCTCTTTGTGGCCGATATCGTAGACAGATTCGCCGTCAATGCGGTTCTTGTAGTCGGTGTAGACATCCTCATCAGCCACGTCGTCCACAAACACCACATACTCGCCGTCATAGCGGACCTCCTGGATGTGGCCAGGGTTCAGGTTGTTGATGGTCTTCTTGAACTTGCTCTTGACAGTCAGGGTCTGGATCTGGCCATCCACAACGGCGTCAAACTCCCAGTAGTAGTCGTCGCCAATCTTCTCCTCTGCCGTCGCCGCGGACTTGACATAGACCAGATTGGCGTTGCCGCCCTTGGCAGAGCCAACAATGACAGAGGCAATGATATAGTTATTCTTGTCGAACAGGGTATAGATACTGTCGTGGAGCTTGGTTCCAGCCAGTGCAGTGGCCGCGTCGGTGGTCATGGTTACCTCAATCTCCACATTCTGCACGCCGGTGTAGATGCCGTCTACGCCGGTAATGACCTTATCGCTGCCGCTCTTGCTGACGGTGTCCAGATCGGCAACAATAAAGATCGAGTTGTCATTGCCGTAGGCGCGCAGAAGGCCGGCTCCAGTGTGCGCAGTTGCAGGGACATGGCTGTTGCCTGTACCGGCAGAGGCATTCTCGTCAATCCGGACGGAGTTGCACTTAATGGTCAGGCCATTGGCCCAGTCATCATCCACCACCTCAGTGGTGAACATACGGGTGGCGGGGCTGAGGGTGTACTCGCCCTTGTCCTCGGTGTAGGTATACCAGCGGTTGATGGCATAGGTCTGGCCACCGCCCGCCATGCCTGTGTCCGTCCAGGCCTCGAAGTAAGTGTTATTCTTATTGCTGTCGCCCGCATCGACATATTTGTCAATCTTCTTGATGTTGTCATTGGTGGCGGACACATCCACCTGGATGGTCTTGACCGTGCCGTCGGTAAAAATGGCGTTGGCCTTGGCGTTGCCGGAGGCGATGGAGCTGCCGTTCACGTCAAAGCCGGTGATAAAGACATAGCTGTCTTCGCCGGCATTCAGATCGACACCGATCACATAGTCATAGTTGTCCAGGTAGACGTTATAGGTCTTGCCGGTCATCAGCTTATTGTTGTACAGGTCCAACACCTCGTCGTTGTAGTAGGTGCAGGCGGAGGTGTCGTACTTGGTGCCGTTGGTGGTCAAACTCTTAAACAGGGCCTCGTTGGTGTCGCTGGCGCTGTCGTTGTCGCTGTCCTTGCTGAAGCGGGTCAGTGTGGTGTCAGAGATGATCTCCACATTGTCCACCGCCACAACCTCCAGCTTGGTCCGATCCTTCTGGGTCATATTGACCAAGACGAACTGGTCCTTCTTCAGACCCTCAATGGCGGGCACGTCGTCCACATCGACAGTCTTCACGCTGCTCTGGGTCTTGTTGGCGCGATAGTCATCGTAGACCTTCAAATTGATGTTTTCCCGGGTGGCGCTGTAGTCAGAGGTCGCCTGGGCCAGCCAGGTGTGGATGGATGTGATCACAATGGAGCCGTGGCCGTTGTTGGCGTTGTGATCTACAAATACCTCTGTCAGCACGCCGCGCCCAGTGGCGCCGAAGTTGCTGGTGGACCGGGAGAGAATATCGTTGGCATCGGCCTGAGCCAGCTGGCCGTCCACATAGTAGTCAAAGTCATAGTCCACCAAGTTGGCCCGGGTCAGCAGATCATACAGCGTCTTGCAGGATACGCCGACAGTGTAGGTCTGCTTGGTCAGCTCCTTCTTAGCATAGGTTCCAACTTCCTTGCCGTCATACACCCAGGTGCGGGCGGGACGCTCAAAGTCGTCGCTGGCGCTCTCCCGCAGTTCCAGCTTGCCGTTGTACAGCTGCTCGCCCAGCTCCACCACAGTGCCATGCACACCGCTCAGAGAGGTACCAGAGGCCTCAGCCGTGCTGATAGACTTGGCAAAGGGCTTGTCGCTGGCCAGAACCACATAGTTGACCTTGCCGCCCACCGCGGTAGTGCCGTCAGGTGTGGTGATGTGAAGGGTGTTGTCCTCGGGCTCCACAACCGCGGACTTCAGGGCGTTGAGGGCCAGCTGAGCCACCTGGTTGCGGGTGAGCTGGGTGTTGTTGGCCACGTCGAT
>CAPGBJ010000106.1 GCA_948616425.1 uncultured Oscillospiraceae bacterium | reverse complement strand
TCGGTGTTTACGGCGGTGCCCACAGAGGCGGACACGGCCTTGACAGTGCCGGCTACAGGGGCAGACACCTCGATCTCCATCTTCATGGCCTCTAGAATGACAAGAACGTCGCCAGCGTTGACGGACTGGCCCACGGAGCACTCCACCTTAAAGATGTTGCCGGGCATAGGGCTCTTCACAGCGGTCTCACCGGCGGCGGGGGCAGCGGCAGGCGCGGGAGCGGGTGCCGGGGCAGCGGCGGGTGCTGGGGCTGCCGCCACAGGGGCAGGAGCTGCCACAGGCGCGGCGGCAACAGGAGCTGGGGCGGCAACCGCAGGGGCAGCAGCGCCAGTCCTCTCAACGCCGACACTGTAGACCTTGCCGTTGACGGTCACGTTGTAATTCATAACTTCTTTTCCCCTTTACAATTTTTTGCCCGGCCTTCAGGTGTATTCCTGCGGATCTCTGCCGGCCGGGCGCACTCACAGTCCCTCTTCTGCCCGTTTGGACAGAAGAGGGGCCGAAATTGGAAACATTATACCATTTTTCTGTAAGAAGTGTCAATATAACAATAGACAGGCTTCTCACAATTGAACGGTTTTTTTACAGCACATCGGCGAAAGCCTGAATGGCAGTGCTGGCCTGACCAAAGTCCCGCATCTGCTGATCCACGCCCAACTTGATGTGGGGGATGCCGGCGGCGTCCAGCGCCTTCTTGAAGTAGGGGTACTCCATCTCCTCAGGGTCACAGAACTGCTGCATAAACAGCACCAGCCCCTGTGCGCCCGAGTCTTTAATCTGTTTGACCACAAAATCGGCTCTGCGGTTCTGGTTGGAGAACTCGTCGTAGAGCAGAATGTCATAGTCCTGATCGGCGAACTGCTGCGCCAGTGCCATCATGGGGTCGCCGGTCTCGGCAGCGTCCACACGGATAGGACGGCTCTCGTGGGCCACGTCGTCGGCCACAATGGCAATCTTATTGTCATCGAAGATCTGGAGCAGCTTGGGGTTGTCGCAGATAATGCCAGAGGTGACGATCTTCTTGCCCTTCCAGTCGCAGAGGGGCAGGGCCTTCAGCTCGGCGTTTAGGGCCTCCAGCTTGGCGGTGTGGTCGTCCTTAATCATGAACCAGGCGGCGCGCAGGACGGCGGAGCGGCTGACGGCGGAGATTACGTCGGGGTGCTCCCCGGCCAGCTTGACAAACTCCCGGCGGGCGGCCCGGCTGCGGTTGTAGACCTTAATGGCGGTGCGCAGTGCCTCGTCAGTGATAGTATTGCCCGAGATCTTCTCCAGCTCGCCCTTCACGTGCTGGTACTGGTCCATGGTGAACTGAAGGCCGAAAGCGGGCTTGCGCTGCTGGGGATGGGCCAGGAAGATACAGGGCAGCTTATCCTTCATAGCCACCCGGAAATTCTGGCTCATGGGGCGCAGGGTGTCGCAGATGGTGGGGGTAATCAGGCCGTCCAGGTCGTCCAGAGTGCCGTCCAGCAGCATTTCCAAAGCCAGTTGGGCGATGGTGCAGTAGAAGGTGGCGCAGTACTCCTTGGCCATAGAGATGGTCTTTTTGTTGCTGCCCCAGATGCCCATGGGCACCATGCCGGCAGCATAGACCAACTCTTCGGGGGCGTAGTAGGGCAGAACGCCGATGACTTTCTTGCCCTCAGCCTTGAATGCCTGGATCTGGCGGCGGGGATGCTCAGAGACCTCCACAAACTCCTTCAAAAGTACCTCAATGCTCATTGCTCAGCCCTCCTTGTTCTCGGCGTTGGCCTCCATGGCCTCCACCAGTCCCTGGACCCGGGTCTCATACTGGGCCTCGTTGAAGTTGCGGGGGTCGGCCTGGTCGCCGTCGAAGCCGGCGCAGGGGATGCCCAGGTCCTCAGTGAAGCGGCGCTGCATCTCAGCCATGTAGCCAGACCAGGGCTTACAGGACCGGTTGTAGTGGACCAGCACGCCGTCCACCTTGTTGTCCTTGCAGATGCCCTCGCGCCAAGACACGCCCTGCTCGATGCACACCGAGTTGGGGGCCTTGTAGTAGGCGCGGACCATCTCGTCCATGTTGTTGTACACAAAGCCAAAGGCGGGAGCGTACACCACGGCGGTGACGTTGACCCCGTGCTCCTTCAGGGGCTTGAACAGGTTGGGCAGCTTGGGCCAGCAGGGGATGCCCTCAAACATGACCCGGTACTTCTCGGGGAAGGGGGTGGTGGTCTTGCCCACCTTCACGGCCTCGGCCAGGTCTTTCTCCAGCTGCTCGAAGGCCTCGGCGGCCTGAACCCGGCCCCGGGCGGTGACCACGTCGGCCATGTGGTTGAACAGGTCGAAGCCGGAGTAGGGGGCGGGCTTGTACTGGAGGTAGTCGCACACCCGCAACCAGGCGCTGGCGGTGCGGTTGGCGTTGGCACAGGCCTCCTCGAACTTCTTCTCGTCAAACTTCTTGCCGGTGAGTTCCTCCAGCTGCTTAATGGCGTGGTCGAACTGGGCGCGGACATAGGCCACGTTGGTGTCGTGGACCTCCACGGTGTTGTTGTAGGGGATGTCGATCATGATCAGGGGCACGTTGCACATCCGGGCAATGTTCTCATACCACTTGGTCATGCAGTTGCAGATGTTGTTGCAGCACAGCACGAAATCGGGTTGGGGCATCCGCATCTGACGGTAAGGCTTGATGGCCTCCCGGCGGAAGTTCTTGTAGGCGATCTCCTTCTCGGTGGTCTCGGGCAGGGCCTCGATCTCATAGATATCGTCCAGCACGGTGTAGGGCTGCATGGTCTTGGGGTCCTTGACGGGCTTGCCATCCTCACCCATGACCACCTTGCCGTTCTCGTCCTTCAGGGGGCGGCCGCTGGCGGGGTTGATGACAAATTCCAGGGTCTCGGGGTCGAACTTGCGGCTGGCCCGCTTGCCGGCGGCGTAGGCCAGGGAGATGCGGGCGTAGCCGCAGATGTCGTTGTCAAACCCCAGCTCCTCGGCGGCCTTGCACATGATCTCGCCGTCCCGGTTGGCGGCAATTCCGGCGGCCTGGTTCTCGGGGTACATCACGTTCAGGCCAAATGCCTCGGCCAGCTCACAGGGGAACTTGGAGCTGGACCAGCCCACCAGCTTGCCCTCTTTCTTGGCTACACGGGCGTCGGCGTACACATCTTCAACGACCTTGCGCAGCGCCAGTACGCCGGGGCTTACTTCTTTTGCCATGGTAAATTCCTCCTAACTGAATTTTGTTGTGAGGGGTATTTTTGTCAGGGCGGCCTATAGCCGCCCGCCACATTGATTCGTTTTTTCACGGGCGGCCACAGGCCGCCCCTACATATTAGATTTTCGTCACAACGGGCTTGCCGTTCTCGTCCAGAAGGGGCGTCAGCCCTCCGGAATACCCGTCCTTACGCCAGACATAGTTTATGCCGGTTTCGCGGTCAACCCAAATCTCAATGATATTTACAACACCTTGGCTGTAAATCTTTTGAAAGCGGTCCATTCCGAATTTCCTCCTTACTTTTGAGACTTCTGGTACTTCTGATAGGCAAACAGAGCCGCGCCCAGAGCGCCGTTATACTGGGTCAAAGGCGAGGTGTGGATAGTCCGGCCCAGGGCCTCCTGGAGGGCGTTCACTACCCCAGTATTCTGGGCCACGCCGCCGGTCATGACCACCTGGTCCTGCACGCCGATGCGGTGGGCCAGGCCGGCCACGCGGCTGGCCACCGACTGATGGATACCATTGATGATATCCCGCTTGTCGGTCCCCATGGACAGCTGGCTGATGACCTCGCTCTCGGCGAAGACGGTACAGGTGGAGCTGATACCCACATATTTGGTGGATTGAGCCCCCAGCTCACCCAGCTGTTCTACGTCCACCTCCAGCACCCGGGCCATCACGTCCAGGAACCGGCCGGTGCCGGCGGCACACTTGTCGTTCATCTGGAAGTTGGTCATCACGCCGTTTTCCACCCGCATGACCTTCACGTCCTGGCCGCCGATATCAATTACTGTGCGCACCTCTGGGAAGAGGAAGGCCGCGCCCTTGCCGTGGCAGCTCAGCTCGCTCATCTGGCTGTCGGCAAACTCCTCCAGGGAGTTACGGCCATAGCCGGTGGCCAGGA
>CAPGBJ010000105.1 GCA_948616425.1 uncultured Oscillospiraceae bacterium | reverse complement strand
TTCGGAAAATCCATCTTCGCACATCCTTTCAAAGATTTATGAGTGGAGGAAAGCCCCAAGGCTGCCGGCCCACTCGCCGGCCAGTTCCACCAGGAGCATGGCGGAGAATTGGAGCGCCACGCAGACCGCCTCCACGCCGAACAGGATCGCCACATTCAGCCAGTCCCGGACGCACACCTGATAGATACCGCAGGCCAGGATCACCAGCATGAACAGCCCGACCACATAGGCGGAGAGATTGGACGCCAGCTTACCGATGATGTGGAGTGTGTAGAGCGCCAGCATCAGGGGGAGCGCCAGCAGTTTCAAAGGGAGTTTCAGAAGTCTCATATCCGTTTCCATCCTTTCCTGTTTCCTGAGTACAGTTTACCGCGCCAGCCCACTGTCCGGCAAGGATGCCGGGTATGTAGAGGTTTTATATCAGCCACATCTTGAAGTGCATAGTCGGATGTGGTATAATTCAACTTGACAAATCGGTATTTGTCAGGGATGCTATGTATGGTAAGGGGTGAGATTATGAATTTTACTGTCCCCGTAGGAATTGGGATTTTACTTATTTTAACGATAATCGGATTGCTTATTTTGTTAAGACGCAATTCTTTTCAATCTGAAAATAGTAAAAAAGTATATATTGTGACAGGGGTGCTACAAGCGGTTCATGTAATATTGTATTTGACGGGACTATTGGATAAAATCGCTCAAGTTAATATATACATTGCATTTGGAATTTGTGCTGTTGTTTCCATCATGTGTATTTTGATGTCTGGTTGGATGTTGCTGGCTTCTTCAAAGTTTAAGCATGGAATAAAGTATCTGCTTATGTTTATTGCTATGCTTCAAGTGATTAGTACGGTTGTTATATTTTTGTTTCCCGATTAGGCTGAATGACAAATTCCGATTTATAGGGCAGTTATCCATCGTGGATAGCTGCCCTTTTTGTCGCCATATAGTGAAAAATATGTAGCGGGCGCGGACTGCTCCGCGCCCCTTTGCAAAACTTTTGAAGCCCAAGCCGCTATCGGATGCTGGCAAGATGGGCAAGGGACTGTCTGGACAGTTCCCATATCTCGTCCAGCCGGGATTGCAGGTCCTCAATGTCGGCGGCGTAGACGCTCCCGGTCTCGTTCGCCCTTTTCGCGTACTGGTTCAGGTTGGTGCTGCACCGCTGGAGCAGGACGATGAGCTGGCGCACATCCGTCAGGTCCAGCCTCACACAGATACCGTCCAGCGCCATCTTTCGGACATAGGCGCTCATGTTCAGGATGCCGGCCTCCTCCATCTTGGCCTGTATCCGTTCTTTGTCCTCATCGGAAATTCGGATCAACAACTGTTTTTCCCGTTTCATCCTCGTTCCGGCTCCTTTCCGGGCTTTTTATCCGGGGGTATCTCCGCCGCCCTTTTTTTCAGGTCCTCCAGAACAGAGGGTCGCTCACCGTCACCGACTTCCTCACTGACCTCCCCGCCGTCACGGTCGATGCTGTCCTCCATACTGAGGGCAGCGTCCAGTTCCGCAAGTCTGGCGCTCTTTTCGGCAAGCTCCGCCTCCTGGGGGAAGGGTTTTGTCAATTCCACCTGTGCGGCGGCCTGCTGGTTCCGAAGGTTCTCCAACTGTTCCTGTCCCCGCTCCAGCCGTCCGGGGATACCGGCAAGGGCATTG
>CAPGBJ010000104.1 GCA_948616425.1 uncultured Oscillospiraceae bacterium | reverse complement strand
TCACGCCCCAGAGCGACACAACGAGAGAGGAGGGATTCCCATGACAGATCAGGCATTGGACGACTTGGCCCGCCGGGTAATGCTGGACGCGGCCCGTCTGGAGTACGGTGATCTTCTGGAGGAACTGCCGGAGCATGACTTTTCCCCGGAGTTTGAGCGAAAGATGAAGCATCTGATTCGGCAGGCTGACCATCCTGCCCGGCACAGATTGCTGCGGACCGGGCAGCTTGTCGCGGCGCTGGTAGCGCTCCTGCTGCTGCTTACAGTGGCAACCGCCGCCGCTGGATATGATATATGGCGGATGCTGGCCGAGTGGACAGCGGAGATCATCACCCTTGCGCCAGGGCAGATTGAATACATAGACCCGGACAACCTACATATCCCAGAGGAGCCGGGAGAGTACACGGATCTCCAAGAGGCACTGACGGCATACGGCTTCAACCGTTCTGTAGTTCCCAAATGGCTACCAGAAGGGTTTGTGCTGTATGATCTGGTGATATATGGTGATGAGGCCAGTAAGGATATCGTATTTCACTCCTCTTATCAGCGGAGCGAGGATTTTTTGATCGTTCAAGTGAATATCTATCTGGAAGACGAAAATCAAGGACCGGATAATTTTTGGGATTTTCAAAAGGATGAAGGAGACCCTATCCCTTACGAAGCGGGGGGCATCACACATCTGCTTACTACCAATGCTGGACGCCCTGTGGCACTCTGGGCCAACGGTCCGGCAGAGTGTTATATCGGCGGAAATATTACCATGGAGGAGCTGAAGCAGATGATAGATTCTATTTATGAGTAATGGGTAACATCAGTGAAACGCAATCATCAAATCATCAGGAGGTTACTTTTATGACAATCACACAGATGGTACAAAACCGCCAGCAGCAGCGCATCGGGTAGCTGGCCCAGAAGCAGCAGGGCAAGCCCCATGTCAACCCCTACGGCACGCCTGGCATGAGCCTGAACGACGCCGGCGACTTCCGGAAGATGGTCCCCGTGGACGAGGGCGTGGTGCAGCAGGTCAAGCAGATCGCGTTTGACCACATGAAGAACGGCTACGGGGTCAGCGATGGCGAGGATATCAGCAAGGTCATCCGGGACTACACCATGTCCCTGGCACCGGAACAGCGGCTCAGCGCCTCCTGGACGCTGAATGAAATCTTCCACAGCGAGGCCACCCGGCTGGGCGAGTACGTCCACCAGCAGGACCCCAACTGGGACTGGGGCAAGCCCTTTGATACCAGCATCCTGGACGGCTACCGGCAGGGCGTGGATATGCAGGCATAGTGTCTGAAACCTGTTATACACATGATTCCTTGATTTTTATTAGAACGATCCACCAAGCACAGCCTACAGGTCTACTACAAAAAACCGGTCATTCATTTCAAACTCATAGAAAGGAGGCTTGTATAATGTCTATGCCAACCATTCTTCCTACAGGTCAGCTCCATCCAGACTTGTTCGCGGTGGTAGAGGATACTCTTCACTTGTCCCTGATGTCGGTAGGGTCTGGCAATGCCTTCCATAGCTGGCACGTGGAGACGGAGAACGGCATCACCTCCATCTACGCCCGAGACGTGCTGGTATCGCCCCTGTATTCCAGCGGAGACACTGAGCTGGAAATCCCCCTGAAGGGAGTGCAGGAGGTATGGCTGGGCGGAAGGTCCGGGCAACTGGTGTGGCAGAACGGGGTGCAATCTCCCCACTGGCTCTGGAGTTGATGGATGCCCGCGCCCCTCACTGCGACGACCTCGCCGCCCTGTCCCGCATTGCGGAAATTCTGCACCTCCCTGACCGTCTGGGCAGTTATACCATCAGTTCGCAAACCAGCAAGCACCCCTATGAATGTACACTGGAGTCGGCGGAACGGCCCACAGACGAACAACTCAGTCTTGTGACCTGCTATAATCTCCTTACCCTGGCGCTGGTGGACAATCTGGAGGACTCACTGTTCAAGCGTCCCGCTTACGGGGATTCCCCAGACCTGAGTATGACCGTCAACATCGGGATGATGCTGGACGGCGTGAACGAGACGGTCCCGCCCGCTCTGGTGGAGGAGTACAACGCCGCCAACGGCGCTGACTGGGAACCCAAGGCCAGTATCAAGGACTACACCCGTTCCCCGGCAGATCTTCAGCGGCTGTTGATGATCCTGGATTCCTTCTATGACACCGGCCTGACTACGAGAGGAAGTTGACCATGAAAAGACAAATTGCCCTGTTGCTGGCGGCGGTTCTGCTGCTTCTGCCCTCCTGTGGGACGCAGACCGGCCCCGACCTGACCCCTCTGGACCAGGCGGCGGCTGAGGCTTCCAGCTTCATACCGGGAACCTATGAGAACCTGACCTTCCGTCAGGGGGAAATCTCCATTTCTGTACCGGAAGACCTGGCCCGCTGTACGCTCCGGGAGGTGGGTTGCTTCGACCTGGAGTACGGAGACAAGCTGATGCGCTGGTGGATTCCCGACGAAATTTGGGACGATCAATCTGTATCCCGCTGGGACGACACCTATGCCTACGCCTTTTCCTCCATCTTCGACCAGACGGGAGAGAATGGAAACGGCTGGTATGCGGCGGTCTGGTGTACTGGGACCGTCATGTACGCCAAGGACAAGGGCTGGGCGCATTATTTCCAAGACCCCGGACTGCTGGATCACAGCTATAACATAAACGTGGATGATGTGGGCGAGAACGGTCCGTTGGTAGAACAGGCGGAGCGGTTCGCGGCGGACTGGCTGTCCCAGACAAATCTCCAGACCACTCTGCGGCCCAAGTATCTGTATGTCTGCGCCGGTGAGGATGGGGAGAAGTATGCCAAGGTAACCTATCAGACCTGCTGGAACGGAGTCCCCATCTCTGATGTGGCAAGGCAATACCCAGATTCCTCCACCTTTACCCTCCCCGGCCCCAGTGAGGAAAACGACTGGACCGGAGATGTGGAACTGTGTTCCATCACCGCCTGTATGACCCCCAACGGCGAACTGGACTTCTTCGGCGGCGGCCACGGCATGGTAGAGCTGTATGAGCCGGGAGCGGTCTGCAAGGAGATCGTTTCCCTGTCCACTGCCTGCGACGTTCTCAGCCAAACCGTCAGCGGCTACGGCTCCCAGGAGATTCGGGACGTGGCCCTGGAATACCGTCTCAGCATTACCGGCACCGACCAGCCGGAGGAGACTTACCGCTTTTTTAACAAGGAGACCGGGGACCGTCTGCCCGACCGGAGCGGGGTGCAACGTTACCGCACCAGCTACGATCTCTACGACGCCACTCCCTACTGGGCTTTTTACGCCAAGGACAGGCGGGACCGCGAATTGATTTTCTATGTGAACTGCCTGACCGGGGACATTCAAATCCTGGACAACCAGCCCAGGTGACTGCCATGAAATTTTTCCGTCTATTGAAGACCGATCTGTACCGTGCGGTGGCCCATGCGGATTTTTGGGCGTCGGCGCTACTCTTCGGGGCGCTGTGCTTCACTGCGGAGGGCTGTGTGGACGCTGGCCGCAGTATCACGGTTCTGGAGCTGGCCCTGTCTTACCCAGCGGAGCAAATCAAAAGCCGGTTCCTGCTCTCCGGTTACCACCTGTTCCTGGCCGGGATCGGCCCCTATAACCTGATGTTTGCCCCTATCCTTGCCGCCCTTCCGTCCATCCCCGGTTTCTGCCTGGAGCGGCGGAACGGATACCTGCGCCTCCTGCTTCCCCGGTGCGGCGTGACCCGGCGGTGTCTCAGCCTCTGGCTGTCCGCCCTGCTCTCCGGCGGGCTGGTGGTCACGGTGGGGTATGGGCTGTACGGCCTGTGCTGCTGGATTCTGTTCCCCGGCCTGACGGCGGAGACGGCCCAGTGGCTCTCTGCCCCCGTTTGGAGCGGCGTCCTGGCTCAGCTTGCGGGAGCGTTTTTCTTCGGCATGGTGGCGGCGCTCCTTCCGGTGCTGTTGGCTGGGGTGAGCAAAAACGCTTATTTTATCCTCTGCGTCTCTTTTGCGCTGTTCTATACGTATTGTAATTTTCTGGACACACTTTCCAACCGCCTGTTTGACTGTGGGGAGCTGGAGAAATCCTTTCAGGTGATGATGTTCTATCCCGCCTCGGTATTCCAGTGCTTCTCCGGCCACCAGCCCTGGCGGTTGGCGCTTTGGATTGGCGGGGCTATGGCTGTGCTGGGTCTGCTGCGGCTGTGCATGTCCCGACGCTTGGACAAGGGGGTGTGACCATGAGCGCAAGGAAAATAGCCCTGCACGCCAGAATGGAATATTCCCTCTGGCTGACCAATCCCCGGATGTCCATTCTGCTGGTGCTGCTGACGCTGATTCACTCCCTGGCGGTCCAGCCGCTGGCCCAGGCGGGCGGGCAGATCGGGGCTCGGTTCCACCTGCTGGAGCCTCTGGCCGCCCTGTGTAATTCCACTTTGATTCTGCTCATGCTCCCTATCGGGTTCCTGATCCTGATGGCCGGCTTTCCCCGGATGGACCGGGGTTTCCTGCTCCAGCTCTACCGGGTGGGCCGGCTGAACTGGGTGCTGGGGGAGCTGCTGTACCTGTGTATGGCGGCAGCAACCTACCTGGGGGCGGTGCTGCTGGGGACGGCGCTGTGTTCCCTGCCCTACGCCCCGATCACCGGCCCGGGTTGGAGCGCCGTTGCCACTGATTATGCCGGTCTTCTGGGGGAGGCTGCTCTGAAAAGTGTTACCACGCTCCTGCCCAAAAATCTCTATCAGCAGATGGGGCCGGGAGCGGCGGTGGCCGGGAGTTTTCTCCTGCTGTTTCTCTGCCTGCTCCTGATGGGAGCGGTCCTGCTGGCGGCAAGCCTGCTGCGTGTGAAGCCTCTGGGCATCGCTGCGGACACCGCCCTCCTGCTGGTGGGGGCTGGCTTTGTCATTCTGGACAGCCCTTGGATGTGGGGCTTTCCCTGTGCCCATGCCCTGACCTGGCTGCACTACCACCCCTACTTCCGCGCTCTGGTCTGTCCTCTGTGGGTGAGTTGGCTCTATTTTCTGTTGGGAGCCGCCCTGATGACTGTTCTGGCCTGCGTGAGCGCAAAGCGGCGCAGCTTTGATTCTATGTTGGAGTTTGATTGATATGGCGATGATCTCAGTAGAAAACGTCAGCCTGACCATCGGGACGGCCCAAATCCTGCGGGATATTTCCGTTTCATTTGAGGAGGGGCAGATCCATGGTATCATTGGACGAAACGGCAGCGGGAAAACCATGCTGATGAAGTGTATCTGCGGTTTTATCCGGCCTACTGCCGGGCGGATTATTGTGGATGGAAACCAGGTGGGGCGGGATGTGGATTTCCCTCCGGACCTGGGGCTGTTGATTGAGACGCCGGGCTTCGTGCCCTATTACAGCGGATTGAAAAATCTGGAGCTTCTGGCTGCTATCAACCGCCGGGCCTCTAAAGAGCGGCTGAACGACTGTATGGGACAGCTCGGGCTGGCGGATGCGAAAAACAAGAGGGTATCCAAATACTCCATGGGGATGCGCCAGCGGCTGGGAATTGCCCAAGCCATTATGGAGGACCCCAAACTGTTGATTTTGGACGAACCACTGAACGGCTTGGACGAACAGGGGGTTGAAGACATCCGGGCACTGCTGTTGGAGTTGAGAAACCAGGGCAAGACGATCCTGCTGTCCTCCCACAACAGGGAGGATATTGACCTGCTCTGCGACAGTGTGTGCAAAATGGCAGGCGGGGTGTTGACAAGGTTAAAGGTGATTAGATGTTCTGTTCAGTGAAAGGAATATAAATGTTGAGTAGCCGATCCATAGAGTGGGATGACAGCCACTTGTTTGTGCTGTGATTTGCCAACGACATGGTTGAGGTAAGAGATGGGCAGGTTTACTTTACCCTTGACGATTCAGATATTACGGAATACTGTTCTTTTTCCAACAACGCCTTTTATAATCACAGCCACCATTCTCACAGGACTTAATTTTTTCTATTGCGGGTCGATATAAAAATTAGGAATATTTTCCGTAGAAATGTGGGAAAAGGGGTTGACAAACGCTATGATTTGTGCCACCATTTTGCAGGCAGGCAGGCAGGCAGGCAGGCAGGCAGGCAGGCAGGCAGGCAGGCAGGCAGGCAGGCAGGCAGGCAGGCAGGCAGGCAGGCAGGCAGGCATAGCTATAACTATGTAGCTATGCGGCTTTTTGTTGCC
>CAPGBJ010000103.1 GCA_948616425.1 uncultured Oscillospiraceae bacterium | reverse complement strand
GGAGTTCAGACGTGTGCTCTTCCGATCTCCAGGTACTCGTCGATATCCTCAGCGTCGGTGGTGCCGCAGTTTTCCAGCACGACCCGGTGCTGCCGGTGATAGAAGGGGATGTCGTCGTGTTTGGGGTACTTCACCCCGTCCAGCTCATAGAGCAGCCGCTCCACCACCTCCCCCTTCATGATGGTCTTCTCAATGATCTCGTCGCAGTCCTCCAGCTGGACATGGGTATAGAGGATTCCATCGGGCTCGATCTGGACCAGGGGGCCCATCTCGCAGAAGCCGTGGCAGCCGCTCTTTTTCAGATAGACCCCATCGCCCTTGGGCTCGGTGACCTCCTCAGTCTCGCTCTCCTGGGTCAGCCCCACGTAGACATCCAGCCCCCGGCGGGTACACTCCTCCTTAAAGTAGTCATACAGCTTCAGGGAGCCGCCTGCGATGCAGCCGGTGCCGGCACACAGTAAAATCTGTCTCTTCTGATAGGACAGGGCCCGTTTTGCCTTCACCCGGCGGACCTCCAGCCGTTCACGGTTCATCTCAGCCATTGGCGGCGTCCTCCTTTCTCAAGCTCTCCAGCAAGTCAATAGCCAGTTCCGGGCTCATCTTGGAGTGGACCTGGTCGTTCACCGTAACCACCGGGGCCAGGCCGCAGGCGCCCAGACAGGCCACCGTCTCCAGGGTAAACAGGCCGTCTGCGGAGGTCTTCAGCTTGCCCTCCAACTCCAGATACTCCCGGATCGCGTTGTAGATGGGCTGGGACTTGCGCACATGACAGGCGGTACCATCGCACACTTTGATGATGTATTTTCCTTTGGCCTCCAAAGAAAAGTTCTCGTAGAAGGTGGCCACACTGTACACTTTGGCCACCCCAATGTTCAACTTTTGGGCGATACGCTCCAGCACTGCCGGGCTGAGGTACTTATACTCCGCCTGGATGTCCTGCATGATGGCAATCAGGTGGTGGACCTGGCTGTCATAACCGTCAATAATTTCCTCCACCCGCTCCATAGATATTCCGTTGGACATGGCTATCTCTCCTTTCACCGCCGCCCTGAAAACGGCGGATTCTCCCAGTCATTTTAACATACCCGCCTACGATTTACAAGGGAAAATCATGCAAAATATCCTATTTTCTGACATGTATCCTCCCCATAAAAACCGTGCAGAGCATATGCTCTGCACGGACGTTCAACCTCAGTATCCACACACCTCTCAGGCCCTGTCGGGCAATTGAGCCGCTGAGGGCAAAGCGGGGACTGCCCCTTGCCAGAGGTTATGAAGATATCATAATTTTAGTTTGTTTGGGTTAGGCCAGGCATCTGGCCCGTCTGTCTTTGCCACCTGCTTCAGTTCCTTAATTTCCTGTGAAAAATCATACATGGCATGGGCAATCGCGTACATCTGGGGATAGATCTCCACACATCTGGTCTTGGCCCCCTCCCCTTCAAAAGCATAGACCCAGCCGTCTCCCACAGTTTGCCTGACCTGAAGATAGTGCGCCACCGCCTCGCTGAAGCGGTCAGAATCCGCCTTTTTCTCCCCCCGGCCAGCGTACTCAATGTAGGACAACAAGGCGTACTCCGCCTTGGAAAGGCATTCGTTCACCCGCTTAGCCAGATAAAAAACAATTTCCTCCCCCACATAGCTGAGCATTCCGTCTACCCGGAGGTACAGGTGGACAAACTCCTCCGCATGGCGCTTGGCAAACTCATCCGGGTCGAAGTTCAGTGCCCGGCACACCTGTGCCATCAGTTCCGGCCTCAGCCTGGTTTCTGCCACAAATATTTGCGGCATACCGCCTCATCTCCCTCCGGTTGTCCGCAATTGTCCGGCCAACATTCCCTCATATATCCATATTGTATCATAATCCGACCCTCTTTTCAAGCCGCAACGGATTCAGCGCCGAAGGAAATATTCTCCTTCGGCGCTGAGCAGGCTAAAAACCCATATTCACGGCTGCAATACCGCCCTGCGTTGAATTTTTGTCCCATACATCCTGCATTTTCGCAAAAATCTCTTTGAATCGGCAAAAAATCGCCCGTCCGTTATTTCTGATTAGGAGTACAGTTTTTAGTATTCAAACGTATAGGTCTCATAGGCGTTGATGACCTGGGTCTCTCCATAGGTGGACAGCCTGGGAAACTCCCGGCCATAGTTCATATGGACATGGCCATGGATGAAATAGCGGGGCTGATACCGGTCCATCAGAGTATTAAACACCTCAAACCCCGTGTGCGCCAGGTCCTCCCCATCATTCAGCCCCAGGGCCGGGGCGTGGGTCAGCAGAATGTCGAACAGATCGGAAGAGCGTCGTGTAGGGAAAGAG
>CAPGBJ010000102.1 GCA_948616425.1 uncultured Oscillospiraceae bacterium | reverse complement strand
CGTGTGCTCTTCCGATCTGGGAGAAGACCCGGGTCAACCTGGCCCGGCTTATTCTGGAGGACACCGACATCCTTCTTCTGGATGAGCCCACCAACCACCTGGACCTGCGGGCCACCGAGTGGCTGGAGGAGTATCTGGAAAAGTTCAAGGGCACCGTCCTGGCCGTCTCCCATGACCGCTACTTCCTGGACAAGGTGGTCCGCCGGGTGGTGGAAATTCAGGAGGGAAAGGCGGAATTTTACAGCGGAAATTACAGCTTCTACGCCGTAGAGAAGGAGCGGCGGTATGAGGAGAGGCTGCGGCAGTATGAGAAGGAGCAGGCCAAGATCCAGCAGCTGGAGAAGGCGGCGGAACAGCTGCGCATCTGGGCCTATTCAGGCAACGACAAAATTTTCAAACGGGCCCAGTCCATGGAGAAGCGCATTGAGCGCATCCGCCAGACTGACAAACCCAAAAAGGACCGGAAGATGGCGGTCCGCTTTGGGGAACGGGAGTTCCGGGGGGACGAGGTGCTGTCCATTAAGAATCTGGAGAAGTCCTTCGGGGAGCGGACGCTGTTTGCTGGCGTGAACCTGGAGGTGGAGGGGGGCGAGCGCATCGCCCTGCTGGGGGACAACGGTACGGGTAAGTCCACCCTCATCAAGATCATCATGGGTGAGGAGGAACCGGATGGCGGAAAGCTTAGAAGGGGGCCTACCGTAAAGGTAGGTTACCTGCCGCAAATTATCCACTTCGACCACCCGGAGCGCACCCTGGTGGACACCATGCTCTACGACCTGGACTGCACCGCCCAGACCGCCCGGAACCGGCTGGCCTCCTTCAAATTCCGTGGGGAGGACGTGTTCAAGCCGGTGTCCGCCCTGTCCGGCGGGGAGCAGTCCCGGCTGCGCCTGTGTATGCTCATGGACAGCAAAATCAACCTCCTGATCTTGGACGAGCCCACCAATCACCTGGACATCCAGAGCCGGGAGTGGATCGAGGAGGCGGTGGAGGAGTACGAGGGCAACCTGCTCTTCGTCTCCCACGACCGGTACTTTATCGACCGCTTTGCCACCCGCATTTGGATGCTGGAGAACGGCAAAATAACCGATTTTAAAGGCACCTATCAGGAGTACCGATCCACAAAGGAGAAGGGCCGGTTGGATCCTGTAGGGACTGCCGCCGATGGAGCTCCGTCCTCGAAGGGCGAGCTTCCCGAGAAAAAGGACAAGCCAAAGCGCCCTGGCGGCACCAAGAACCTGGAGAAGGAGGTCAATGCCGCTGAACGGGCGGTAGCCTCTGCCGAGGAGAAGATGTACGATTTGGAGCAGGCCATTCAGGAGGCGTCGGCCGATTATTTAAAGCTTCAAGAGCTCTATCAGCAGCGGGAAGCCCTGGAAGACGAGTTGGCCCACCTGTACGCCGTGTGGGAGGGGCTGGCGGCAGACCTGGAGGAGGCGCGGGGATGAGCAATCAGAGGTCAAAAATTGAGGTGACCAGCTACAAGGGGAGACAGATCCACCCCGTCTTAAAAATTTTTCTGGCCTTGGTGCTGTCCGGAGTACTGGTGTTTGGAGTCCTGCTGGGTCTGGTACTCAGCGGTGCCCACGACGATGTCAGCAGCAATCCCCAGGCGATGATTATCTTGGGCTGTCAACTCCACGACTGGGGCCCGTCAGTCATGCTTCAGGACCGACTGGACAGGGCGCTGGATTACCTGAAGGACCACCCGGATATGACGGTGGTGGTCTCTGGCGGACAGGGGCCCAAGGAGCCCACCTCGGAGGCCCAGGGTATGGCCGATTATCTGACGGACCATGGCGTTGCCCGAGAAAACATTATTCTGGAGGCCCAGTCCCATAACACCCATCAGAATCTCACTTACTCTGCCAAACATCTGGAGGATGCAGGATTTGATATTGAGGAAGGTGTTATCATTGTTTCCAATGGTTTTCACCTCACCCGGGCTAGGATGTTGGCCGGGCGGGCAGGTTTTGAAAAGATCTCCACTCTGTCCGCACCCTCCAGCCATACCCCGTCTCGACTGAAAATGTATGTCCGAGAGCCCCTGGCCCTGCTGAAATCTTTTGTGTTTGACCGATAAGTGGAGGTTTTCTGGATGTGTGACATTAAAAATCTACCTGTGTTTAAATACCACCCCAATTTGTATGACAGTGATAAGGTTATCTTTGGAGAGGGCACCTGCCAATGTTGCGGCAGGGAGGTAGCTGCCTATATTGGGGGCATGTATACTGTGGAAGATGTGGACTGTATCTGTTTGGACTGCGTGGCCAGCGGACAGGCGGCGGAGAAATTCAATGGAAAGTTTGTCCAGGATGCTGAAATGGTGAGCGATTTGGCCAAGCGTGAGGAGTTATTTCGTCGTACGCCTGGATATATCAGCTGGCAAGGGGAATATTGGTTGGCATGCTGTGACGACTACTGTGCTTACCTGGGGGATGTAGGCACGAAGGAGCTGGAGGAAATGGGCATTGCCGATGAAGTATTTGCCGAGTACGACGCCCGGAACGAATATGAGTCCGCTCGACTGTATCTGGAAAAGTGCGGTTCCATGGCGGGCTATCTGTTCCGCTGTATTCATTGCGGTAAATACCATCTGTGGGTGGACGCAGATTAGCGGATTGTGAGGAAGGAGGTTCGCCTATGCTGGACAAACTGACCGCCATTGAGGCAAAATACAGTCAAATTGAGGCTCGCCTGGGGGCTTCGGAGACGTACAACGAACCGGAGTTGGTGGCCCGGCTGAATAGGGAACAGGCTGAGCTCCAGCCACTAGTGGAGGTCTTCCGGACCTATCGGCGTACCTTGGACGCCAAAGCCCAGGCGGAGGAAATGATGTCGGATCCAGAGCTGCGTGAACTGGCTCAGGAGGAGTACCAGGCGGCGCTGGAGAAGCTGCCGCTGCTGGAGAAAGAGCTGCAAATCCTCCTTTTGCCCCGTGACCCCAACGACGGTAAAAATGTCATTGTGGAAATTCGCGCTGGAGTGGGCGGGGAGGAGGCGGCCTTATTTGCCCATTCCCTGTTTCGGATGTACGCCATGTATGCTGAGTCCAAACGGTGGCACACTGAGGTGGACTCGTCCAGCGAGACTGAACTGGGCGGTGTGAAAGAAATTGTCTTTACGATAGAAGGGGATGGGGCCTGGTCCCGGTTCAAGTTCGAGAGTGGCGTCCATCGGGTGCAGCGGGTGCCGGAGACTGAGTCAGGCGGCCGGGTTCACACCTCCACAGTAACAGTGGCCGTCCTGCCTGAGATGGAGACGGCGGATGTGCAGCTCAATCCCGCCGATATCGAGATGCAGGTCTTTCGTTCCTCTGGAGCTGGGGGCCAGCATGTGAACAAAACTTCTTCTGCTGTCCGGCTGATCCACAAACCAACTGGCACAGTAGTGGAGTGTCAGCAGGAGCGCAGCCAGTTTCAGAACCGAGATAAGGCAATGCGTCTGTTGGCCTCTCGGTTGTATGAGACAGAGCAGGAGAAAATTTCCAGCGAGTACACCCAGCAGCGGCGTAGCCAGGTGGGCTCCGGTATGCGCAATGAGCGTATCCGCACCTATAACTTTCCCCAGGGGCGGGTTACAGATCACCGCATTGGTTTGACGCTATATAAAATAGACCAGGTGATGGACGGGGCGCTGGATGAGATCATTGACGCTTTGGCTGCTGACCACCAGGCGGAGCTGCTAAAGGAGCAAAAATAGGACAGAGGGAGATAGGTAAATATGGAGATGTATATTCATTATAAGTCCCTTCCAAATGGCAAGGATCTTCACGATGTGGTGGGGGAGCTGAACGAGGTGCTAGAGGACGTGGGAGCCGTCTGCGGCGGTGAGGACGGACGGATTGATTTGGACCTTGAGGACGAGCGGGCCAATCCAAAACATGCCCAGGTGGCAGTGAAGGCCTATTTACAGCAGGCCGGATTTGCCCGAGATACCACCGTGGAGATCGGATGCATGGAGATTGGCGTCTACGAATAAAGATAGACTCTCTTGAGAAGGGAGCTGCCGCTGCCGAAAGGTGGCGACGAAGGGAGTTGTCCTAAATGTATCAAAATGTCATTTTTGATCTGGATGGAACACTACTCAACACATTGGAGGATTTGGCTGATGCTGTAAATTGGGTGTGTATTCAGCATAACTGGCCTGTCCACACGGTGGAGGAGTACAAATATTTTGTGGGTAACGGGGCCCCCAAGCTGCTGGAGCGGGTAGTTCCCCCGTCAGTGAAGATTACAGACGAACTACGTCGGGGGACCCTGGCAGAGTTTACAGAGCGATATAATGCACATCGGTCTGACAGGACTACTGCTTATCCCGGTATGGTGGAGACGATGCTCCGTCTGCGGGAGGCGGGGGTAACTTTGGCCGTCCTGTCCAACAAACCCCACGAGGCCGCTGGCCCAGTGGTGGAGCGGTACTACCCTGGGGTGTTTGCTGCAATTCAGGGGGCGTTGCCTGATGTACCTGTCAAGCCTGATCCGACCCTATTGTATAAGCTGATGGGGGAGTTGAGAGCAGTGCCAAAGGACACTCTCTTTGTGGGAGACAGCAATGTGGACATCTGTACCGCGAAAAACGGCGGTCTCACTGGCTGCGGGGTACTCTGGGGGTTCCGTACCCGGCAGGAGTTGGAGTCGGAAGGGGCAGATTACATCGTAGAAACCCCAGAGGAGTTGAGGGGACTAATCCTGGCATGAAGTGGACACATCAGATTCTGCGCGGTACCCTCTGGCTATTAACTGCTTGTGTTGGAATTTGGGATTTCATCTGTGTTGGCCTATGGTGAAATATGCGCTGTTATCTTGAAGAATATGAGTGTTAAGGAGAATCCCTATGTGGCAGAAGACGCTTCGGTGGTGGGAATGTTTGCAGCCCCTGGTGACTGTTTTGCCTCTCTGCCTGCTATTGGGACCTCATATGAGTGGAATAATCGGCTTGAACAAACGGTGCGTCAAGAGCGTCATGTCCTGTAGAAGGAGTGAGGAACTATGAAAACCCGCCTTCTCAATCTGCACGAGGTTGACAAGGCTGCAGAGATCATCTGTGCAGGCGGTCTGGTGGGCATTCCCACTGAGACAGTGTACGGCTTGGGAGCGGATGGACTGAATCCTATGGCGGTGAGAAGCATTTTTCAGGCTAAGGGCCGACCCCAGGACAACCCTTTGATCCTTCATATCTGGAGTAAGGATTGGTTGGAACGGTACTGTGATGATATCCCAGAAACTGCCTTTCAGTTGGCGGAGGAGTTCTGGCCCGGGCCGCTGACCATGATTCTCAAGTGTAAGCGCCGGTCTCCAGAGGAATTAATGGCTCTGAAAACAGGTCCAATCAGTTCATTGACCCATTTTGGTCCCCGGGTGATCCCCGATGAGGTGACTGCCGGGCTGGATACTGTGGGGATGCGGTGTCCGGCCCATCCGCTGTGCCGGTTGTTGATCCGTATGGTGGACTGTCCTATTGCAGCTCCCTCTGGAAATACATCGGGGAGACCCAGCCCCACTACTGTCCAGCACATGCTGGCCGACATGGATGGGAAGATTCCGGCCATTTTGGACGGAGGGCCCTGCAATGTGGGGGTGGAGTCCACCATTATAGACTTGACCGGCGCCGAGCCTCAGCTGTTACGTCCCGGCGGCATCACTCTGGAGCAGCTGCAAACGGTGCTAGGCAGGGTGGCGGTTGACCCTGCCGTCACTCGGCAGATGGAGAAGGGGGAGAGCCCCCGGGCCCCGGGCATGAAGTACCGCCACTACGCGCCCAAGGCCCCAGTCACCGCAGTAAAAGGGGAACCGGAGCGGGGGGCTGACTATATCTGGAATCACCTGTCCCACACTCGGTGGGATGGGGTAATCTGCTTTGAGGAGTTTGTCTCCCTGTTTGCCGGAGGGGAGGGACCGGTTCTCTCTCTGGGATCTGCCGCTGACAAGGGGGAACAGGCTAGACGGCTTTTTGATGCTCTGCGGGCTATGGATGATACCGATGTAAAGCGAATTTGGGCGCAGTGTCCTGATGACAGTGGAATTGGACTGGCTGTGTCTAATCGACTGAATAAGGCTGCGGGATTCCATGTGGTAGAAGTTTAAAAAGTATGACTGTTGGGACTTTGACCCATTATGGGGTAAAAGTTCTATTGGAAATTGAGGAGAAGAATATGATATTTGAGAAAAAAGAAAACGCCGCCCTGATTTGCGGTGAAGAGATTTTAATTACAGATGCTTCGTCAGCGGTAGAGCTTTTGGCCTCTGCCCGGTATGAGACGGACTGCTCGGCCATTATTTTGCATAAGGAGCAGTTAGACGAGTCTTTTTTTCGCCTATCTTCTGGATTGGCGGGGGAGATTTTGCAGAAGTTTGTCAACTACCAGATGCGTCTTGCCATAGTGGGGGATTTTTCTCACTACACCAGCAAACCTCTGAAAGATTTTATTTATGAGAGCAACCAAGGTTCTCATGTGGGGTTCTGGCCTACAGAGGAGGAGGCCCTTGCCTGGCTCAGGAGAAGTTGACCATTTATCCTGTAAAAACGACCGACTGTCTGAAACCTATTGCCCACGAAGTTCCTTTCCGCTATGCTGAGACGATGGAAAGGAGTGGTGTTTTTGGAGACGATTATAGTAGTTAGCCGTCTTCTATATGATGCAGCCCATTTGATGGCCTTCTTGCTGGAGCTCACTTTAGAGTTGACCATCTGGCAATTGGAGAAAATGGGGCCGGCAGCCTGGGTACTGTCTGTGCTGTGGCTGGTCCTGGTTCTGCTGGACGGGACTGGGAGAGTCAATCTCCACAGTGAGTTAGCAAAGCTTCTGGCTGCCTTTGTCCTGCCTGCCGTTGGGGGGATTGGGGAAATTCTGATCTATCAAGGATACTTTTGGGGGGATCGCAGCCGGTCCTATCCACCAGAGGTATATAGCTGTATCGTTCTGCTGTCCCTGCTGCTGCTGTATGTTTTGATTCGAAGAGACAGAGCGAGGGAACAGACCGCTCTGGAACAGGTGGAGGAATTGTTACAGTTTGGCAGTGAACTGAGTATTTCTATGGCTGCTTGGTTGCTTCTGCTGGGAGGCAGTGTAGCCTTGATCGCTACGGTGGGAATCCTGTTTACTGTGCTTTTAGGAGAACTGATGTCCAGTCAGTACAGCTTATTCGACTATGGTGGGCTGGCCGGAGTGCTGATGGGTCTGCTGCTGCTGTACTTGGTTCAGATTATGATGTTTTGGAGAGGACTCAGGTTGATAAAACAGGAGTATCCTGACTTGGTTGTGCCCCATTTCTATTTGCTTTTGTATCTTCCGATTGGAAATTTGATCTGGGCCGGTCGGCTGAGACGTCGATTGCGGACACAGCAGGCAAAGAAAGGAGACCACCCTTCATGGGCCGAGTCTTAAAATTTTCCATTTTTATAGTACCAATACGAAAATACTGTACTTAAGTCACACCTCCCATAACAGTTGTTTTGTTGGGACATCTCGCCTTAATGCCTGCAGAGATGGTTTTGGAACTCTAGAGAAAAGAAGGAAGTAAGCATGACAACGATTGGAATCACCGGCCCAACTGGGGCAGGAAAGAGTACCTTTTTGCTGGAGGTGGAGCGACTGGGCGGGGTGGTCATCGACTGTGATAAGGTGTACCACGGGCTGCTGGAAGGTGATTTTACTTTACAAAAGAGACTTGAGGACACGTTTGGTTCTCTTCGAGATGAGGTTGGTCATATTGACCGAAAAAAGTTGGGGCAAATTGTCTTTCACAACCCAGATAAACTGGAGATGCTCAATGCTATTGCCTGGAAAGCAGTAGTAGACCAAGTTTACAACCTTTTGGAGGAGGGGCAGAAGGAGGGGAAGACTCTGGCCGCCATTGATGCGATTGCTCTGCTGGAAAGTCCTTTGAAAAAGTTATGTAAATTGACTGTGGCCGTTCTGGCTTCACCGGAGACGCGGGTGCGCCGCATTATGGCCCGAGAAAGCATTTCAGCGGACTACGCCTGGGCCCGTGTGAAGTCTCAACAGCCAGACGAGTATTTTTCCCAAAATTGTGACTATGTGTTGGTGAACGACTTTGCCAGCCCGGAGGAATTTGCCCAGAGGAGTCGAAATTTTTTGGAGGAAATCCTGTGATAGGACTTTTCTCAACTCCCTTTTGCGGCGGTTGGATTATATTGAAAAACAAAAGGGAAGAGAAGCAGTAAGGAACGTTATCTCGGCTATAATAAAAGGATAATATGATAAGGAGGTATCCCTATGAGTGAGGAAATGAAAGAGCAGGCCCGGGGGGAACAATTGCGCAAGGCACTGCTCTATGATAAGAAGAACGGCTACGACCGGCTTATTTCCGGGGAGCTGGAGGCAATGGAGGCGTACTGCATTGGCTACAAACAGTTCCTGGATGCGAGCAAAACTGAGCGGGAATGTGTAGATCGGGCAGTTGCCTTAGCGGAAAATGCGGGGTTCCGACCATATGTTCGGGGCACAGAGTTAAAGCCTGGGGACAAGGTGTACCGTATCAATCGCAGCAAGGCGCTGACACTGGTGGTCATTGGCAAGAAACCTTTGGATCAGGGCGCCAACATTGGTGCTGCCCATATCGATTCCCCCCGATTGGATTTAAAACAGAATCCTCTTTATGAGGCGGACGAGTTGGCCTATTTCAAGACGCACTACTACGGCGGTATTCGCAAGTACCAGTGGGTCACCATCCCTCTGGAGCTCCACGGGGTAATTGCGCTCAAGAGCGGCCAGACCATACGGGTATCGGTAGGCGATGGGGAGGGGGACCCCCTGTTTACCATCGGTGATTTGCTGCCCCACTTGGGAGTGGAGCAGTCTAAGAAGCCTTTGGGGGAGGCTATTCCGGCGGAAAGCCTGAACATTCTAGTAGGGAGCCGCCCCTTGGAGAATGACGAGGGCAAGGACCGAGTCAAGCTAGCTGTTTTGGAGCTGCTCAATCGGAAGTATGGCATTACAGAGGAGGATTTTATCTCTGCTGAACTGTCCGCCGTACCCGCTTTTCATGCCAGCGATGTTGGTTTTGACCGCTCCTTGATTGGGGCCTACGGGCATGATGATCGAGTGTGCGCCTATGCCTGCTTGGCGGCGCTCCTTCAGCTGACGGTGCCGGAGTATACCGCTGTGTGTATGCTGGCCGACAAGGAAGAGATTGGTTCGGAGGGGGTCACTGGCATGAAGTCTGCGGCCTTTGACACCTTTATGACTGATCTGTGCCAGGCACAGGGTGTCTCTCTGCGTGCCTGCTATGAGAAGTCCTTCTGCCTTTCCGCCGATGTGACGGCCGCTTTTGATCCTAACTTTGCCGACGTCTATGAAAAACGTAACAGCGCCTTTGTAAACTATGGCATGGGCCTATGCAAATACACTGGGGCTCGGGGCAAGTCTGGCGCCTCCGACGCGTCGGCTGAGGTGGTGGCCAGGGTACGTCGGGTGCTGGACAACGCCAATGTAGCATGGCAAATGGCTGAACTGGGCAAGGTAGACGCTGGCGGGGGTGGCACTGTGGCTGCCTATATGGCGGAACGAGATATCGATACCCTGGACGCCGGAGTTCCTGTTCTGTCTATGCACGCCCCCTTTGAGACGGTAGGTAAACTGGACTGTTATATGACCTTTAAAGGTATGAAGGCAATTTTTGAGGCAATATAGTGTCTTGTAGGACATCCTAACCTTGTTGTACCACCTGTCTTGTCTCAATATGAGAGAAGGCGGGAGAAAAACGACTGTGAGTGTCAGTGGATTTGCTTTGAGCTGAAGTGTAAAATAATCGTCGATAGATCTCAAAAACAGACGTCCCACCAGAGCGGCGGGACGTCTGTTTTACAATTAAGATAGCTGGAACTGTCCGGTATATAGTCGATAGTACCGGCCTTTTTCATCCAGAAGTCGTTCATGGCTGCCCTTCTCCTCAATCTCACCGTGTTCAATGACCACAATGCAGTTGGAGTTGCGTACGGTGGACAGTCGATGGGCGATGACAAACACCGTCCGGCCTTCCATAAGGGCGTCCATTCCCCGTTGAATAAGAGCCTCCGTGCGTGTGTCAATAGAGGAGGTGGCCTCGTCCAGAATCATCACAGGCGGGTCGGCCACGGCTGCACGGGCGATAGCCAACAACTGCCGCTGCCCCTGAGATAGGTTGGCGCCATCGCCAGTGACTTGGGTGTGATACCCCTCGGGCAGCCGGCGGATGAAGGAGTGAGCGTTGGCGCTCTTGGCAGCGGCGATACATTCTTCGTCAGTGGCATCCAGGCGTCCGTAGCGGATATTGTCCATAATGGTACCAGTGAATAGGTGGGTGTCCTGAAGTACCGCCCCAAGGGAACGCCGCAGATCGCCCTTGCGGATAGAAGTGATATTGATACCGTCGTAGGTGATCATACCCCCCTCGATCTCATAGAAGCGGTTAATCAGGTTGGTAATGGTAGTTTTGCCTGCACCGGTGGACCCTACGAAGGCGATTTTCTGGCCAGGATCGGCGTAGACCGATACGTCCTTCAAAATCCGCTTGCCGGGGACATAGGAGAAGTCCACATGACTAAAACGCACTGCCCCCCGCAGTTCAGTGAGGCAGTAGTCCTCCCCGGGGACGTTGCGCACGGTACCCCGGATCAGGTGAAGGGAGGAGATCCCGTCAGGGCCAGGGTACTTCCAGGCCCAGCCGTGGTCAGCCAGCAGAGCCGGATTGGGGATGGACTCCGGGTCAGTGATCTCGGTGAGAGTCTCATCTTCCCCCACGAAGACGGGGACCAATTCCATGCCGTTGCCCCGGGGGGTCTTCCAGGCCCAGGTCCGGGGGCGGCCCCGGCCAGTGAAGAGGGAGAGCGTGCCGTTGGCATCTTTCTCTGCTGCCACTAGAGTCACAGAGCCCTCGTTTACCTCAGATGAGGTGTCCATCATCTCAAAAATACGCTCCGCGCCGGCCATGGCGGACAGGAGGGTGGTCATCTGCTGGGAGATTTGATTCAGAGGCTGGCCTACCTGTCGAGAGTAGTTGAGATAGATGGCCAGTCCGCCAAGGTCAAAGCCCTGCAGAACAGAGAGTAGGCCGCCGAAGGCGGCGGTAAGGGCATAACTGATGTTCATCAGGTTGCCTGCCACCGGCATAATCATGGTGGAGTAGAAGTTAGCGTGTTGGGCGGCATCTCGGTAGGCGTCATTCAGCTGCTTGAACTTGGCCTTGGCCTCCTCCTCATGGGTGAAGGCTTTGACCACCTTCAGTCCCTCTATGGTCTCCTGGATCTCACCATTTACCTTTCCTAAAGCGGCCTGCTGTTTCTGGTAGAACTTCCGGCTGCGTCCCCCAAGCTGTTTGAAGAGGAGCATGGTCAGCGCCAGTACCAGAGCTGTGACGAAAAACAGCTGCCAGTTTATGACCAACATGAGGATCACCAGACCCACAAACATCAGACAGCTGGAGAACAGGGAGACAATACTCTGCTGGAGAGCCATCTGTACATTGTCTGCGTCGTTGGTGAAGCGGCTCATCAGCTCTCCGTGGGGATGCTGATCAAAGTAGGAGAGGGGAAGCGACTGCAGAGCGTTGAACAACTCTTTGCGTAGTCGGTTGACTCCCTTTTCAGCCAGCCGGACCATCATGGCGGATTGGAAGTAGGTGGCCAGACAGCCCAGCAGATAGATACCAGCCAACCGGAGGATAGACAGACCCAACCCAGTGAAGTCGGTACAGCCCGACCAGATGAAGCTGTTGATAATGGGACGCAGCATGTACGACCCACCCAGGTTGGTGCCCACCGAGACCAACAGGCAGAACAGGACTAGTAGCAGGGGCAGCTTGCTCCTGGTAAGGTATCCCACCAGCCGGACCATGGTTTTTTTCAGGTTTTTGGGCTTGACAGGCCCAGCCTTGAAGGCTTGATGCGGTCCAGGCATTATCCGCCCACCCCCTCTTGTTGAGATTGATAGATCTCCTGATAGATTTTGTTGTTGGCCAGCAGCTCAGCATGGTTACCGCGGCCAGCAATGTGATCGTCATCCAGAATAAGAATCTCATCAGCGTACTGTACCGAGGAGATGCGCTGGGCGATGATGATTACGGTGGTGTCTTTCAGGTTCTTGTGGAAGGATTCCCGGATGGCCGCTTCGGTGCTTGAGTCCACAGCGGAGGTGGAATCGTCCAGAATCAGGATAGCTGGCCTGCGCAGCATAGCCCGGGCGATACATAGCCGCTGCTTCTGCCCTCCGGAGACGTTGGTGCCCCCCTGGGTCAATTCGGTGTCAAAACCGTTAGGCAGACCCATGATGAAGTCGTAGGCCTGGGCGTCTTTAGCAGCCTGAACCATCTCCTCCTCGCTGGCGTTGGGACGGCCCCACAAAAGGTTTTCTCGGATGGTGCCGGTGAACAACACATTGGTCTGGAGTACCATACCGATTCTGTTGCGTAGATCCTCCAGGGGGTAGTCCCGCACATCCACACCGTCCACTAAGACACAGCCGCCAGTGACGTCATAAAACCGGGGAATCAAGTTGACCAGGGAGGACTTGCCGGTTCCGGTGCCTCCCACGATGGCCACGAACTGGCCTGGCTCCACTGTAAAGTTGATGTGGGAAAGGACGTCATCCCCAGTACCTCCAGCGGCGTATTTGAAGGAGACATCCTTAAATTCCACACGTCCCCTAGGGGTGGGGAGGGGAGTGGGCTCCGCCTTGTTTTGGACGGATGGGACAGCCTGTAGTACCTCATTGATACGTCGAGCACAGGCCTGGGCTCGGGACAGCTGGAGAAGGGACATGGCCACCATCATCACGCTCATCAGTACCTGCATGATGTAGGATAGAAAGGCGTTCAGATCTCCTAGTTCGAAGGTGGCTCCCATGACCATCCTGCCCCCAAAATAGAGAACGGCCAGGCTAGCCCCGTTCATACACAGCATCATGATGGGCATAATGGCGATGATCCGCATTCCAACGGTGAGACCAGCGTTCATCAGCTCATCACTGGAGCGATTGAATTTCTCCCGCTCGTGTTCCTCCCGAACAAAGGCCTTGACCACCCGGATGGCCACCAGATTTTCTTGAAGCACATTATTTAGTCCATCGATCTTTTTTTGCATCAGTTCAAAGAGCCTGGTACAAATTCTCATCAGTATGGCGATAGCCAGTACCATCAGTGGGATAATGACCAACAGAACCACAGCCAAACGGGCGTTGAGATATAGACTGATCCCCAAGGCGGCCAAAAGCATGACCGGAGCCCGAACCAGCATCCGCAGGCCCATCGCCAGCATCATGGTCATGGCGTTAACATCGTTTGTCATACGGGTGATGAGAGAGGCGGAAGAGAAGCGATCGATATCGGCAAAGGAAAAGTCCTGCACCTTATTAAACAGGCACTGGCGCAGGTTGCCGCCAAAACCCTGACTGGCAAAAGCGGCATATTTGGCGGCCAGCACGCCGCAGGCCATAGAGACAGAAGCAAGAATGAGCATGGCGGTTCCCAGAATAAAGATATATCCGGTATCCCCCGAGGGGATAGCTGTGTCCACAATCTCCGCCATAACCAGAGGGAGCAGCAGTTCACAGATCACCTCTAAAATAATTAAAATAGGTGCCTTGACAGCGTCTTTTTTATAACCCTCCAAATGGGTCAGGAATAGGGAAAGCAAGTTCAAATCACTCCTTTTTGTGGGGGTTGAGGACCAGTGAGGTTATCTAACATTCGACGTTGGAATTGGGCCAACTGTGCCAATTCCTCGGGAGAGAATCCAGCCATCATTCGAGCAGATACTCGGCAGAAAACGTTCCGGCACCCCTCCACAGCGGCGGCCCCCTTCCCGGTGAGAATCACCCGGTTGCGTCGGGCATCCTTCTGCCAGGGCTCCCGGCGGATGTAACCGTCCCGCTCCAGGCATTTTAAGGAGTTGGCTATAGCGGCGGGAGAAACATGGAGCAGATCAGCCAGTTCCCGCTGAGCCTGACATTGGCCCTCTGGGTCCTCCTCCGCTGACTGGAGGATGGACACCAGCATGGGGTGGCCTACCTCACCTAGACCGGCTGCGTTCAACTCTGTCTGGACCGCTGCCCGGTGAGCCTGGTGCAGGCTGCGGGACAGCAGTTCCATCTCGTGAAACAAAACTTCCACGAGAAAACCTCCTTTAGACAAAATAATTAACCGATTAATGATTAATACGTTGATTATTTTAGCAAGACATCACAAATTGTCAAGAGTTTTTCTCCGAGGTTCAAAAATTGTTTACAGATGATATGCTTTTGGAAGGAAGTGTGCTATACTGTTTCCAGTAAAAAGGGGGGAGCACTATGTTTAAACTGCTGTTAGGTCGGGCTGGTGTGGGTAAAACCAGCACGGTGCTCAGGCGCCTGTGCGCAGCTGGAAAAGGACAGGTGCTGTTGGTGCCAGAACAGCAGTCTCATGAGACGGAGCGTGCACTCTGTGCTGTGGGAGGCGCTCAAATTAATTTACGGGCAGAGGTGCTGTCCTTTAGTCGGCTGGCCAACCGTATTTTTCAACAGGCAGGGGGCCTAGGAGAGGAGGAGTTGGACCCTGGAGGACGGCTTCTTTTGATGTATCGGGCGGTACAGAATGTATCCCCGAAGCTGACAGTCTATGGCAGACCTTCCAAACGCCCTACCTTCCTCACCTCGTTGATTGCCACGGCGGATGAGCTGAAAAATTGTTGTGTTCCACCAGAACTCCTTGTTCAGGCGGGGAATGATGTGCCGGGGCCCGAAGGGGACAAGCTTCGAGATCTGGGCCTTATTCTGAGTGAGTATCAGGCCCTCACTGCACAAGTTGCCCTGGACCCTACAGATCGTCTCACCCGAGCGGCAGAGAAGCTGAATATTTGCGGTTGGGCAAGAGGCAAGGAAATTTGGCTGGATGGATTTACCGACTTTACTCCTCAGCAAAAGGAAGTGCTTCGAATCCTCATGGTCCAGGCCAATTCCATGACAGTTGCTTTAACCTGTGACCATTTGGAGGAGGATGAGGGGGGCGCTGGTATCTTTTCGCCCGCCCGCCGGACCGCACATACACTGCTGAACTTGGCCCAAAAGGAGGGGGTGTTGTGCGAAGTAGAATACCTCGTTACACAGAACTCGGAAAAAGTGGAGCCGCTCTGCTATCTGGAAAAAAACCTTTTTGCTGAGGGGAACCAGCTGCCTGTAAATTGTGGAGATACAATAGAGTTGTTTCAGGCCTCTACTTTGCGCAGTGAAGTGGAATGGACTGCGGCCCGTATTCTTCATTTGGTTCGGGAGGAAGGCTGGCGTTTTCGGGATATAGATCGGAAGAGCGTCGTGTAGGGAAAGAGTGTAGATCTCGGTGGTCGCCGTATCATT
>CAPGBJ010000101.1 GCA_948616425.1 uncultured Oscillospiraceae bacterium | reverse complement strand
GACCAGGATGTTGTTCTTCACGTAGCTCATCATCTCTTCGGCCACGTCGGTGTCGCGGATGGTGGACTCGGCGTCCTGGATGTTCTCGGCCATCACGGACAGGTTGTTGGCGGTGTGGTCCAGACGGTTCTGGATCGCGCCCAGGTCGCCACGGACACTGGAAACGTAGTTGATGGCGTTCTTGATGACGTTAATGGCCTCGGCGGCGCCCTCCTGGTTGCCGATGTCGATGTCAGCGATGGTCTTGGTGATCTCGACCTCGTTGCCATTTTCGTCTTTATAGGTGCCAGGGCCCATGGCGCTGACGTGCATATCGCCAATCGAGACCTTCATCTGGTTGAAGCTCTCGCTGGTGTCGCCAATCTGGAGCTGCAGAGGCTTGCCCTGCTTAGCCTTGGCGGCGGCCAGAGCCTCGTCAGCGGCCTTCTGGGCGGCTTCGGTCTTGGCGGTGTCGACCTGAGAGATGCCGATATAGCTGGCGAACTTATCCATGGTGGACATGTCGGTGCTGTCCTTGACCTCGGCCTTCTGCTTCAAGGTGATCTTGGGGGAGCCGGCCTCGTGGCCCACGGTGAAGGTGCCGTTCTTGTCGGCGGCGTCGGTCAGCGCGCTGGCAATCTGGGCCTCGGTAGCGCCATCGGCCACCAGAACAGCGCCCTCCACGTCCTTATACTTGCTGTCGGGGCCGATGGCAATGACATACTCCTCGTCGCCCAACTTGATCTTGGTTCCGTCCTTCAGCAGGCCGGTCAGGTCGATGGTGGTGCTGGCCAATTCGTCCTTGGTGCCGGCCACGTTGACCTTGATGTCCTGGGTACCGAAGTTGGAGTAGCCGTTTACGCCGCTGACATAGGCGTCAGCGCCCTCAACGGTAGCAGCGGTAGCTCCCAACTCCATTTTGCTGTTGGTGCCTGCGCCTGATACCGTAACGCCGGTCACGGTGCCCTTGCCGGCCCCCGCTTCCTTCGCCTCCAGAACGATGCCAGCGTCAGTGCCGGAAGCGGTGAAGAGCGCCTTCAGATCGTCGTCGGCGTTGATGGCGGCAATCAGGCCAGCGGCAACATCGGAGGCCGCGACCTTACCCGTCTCAATCTTAAAGGCGACCTCTTTCTCCTTGGCGTTTCCGTCAGCATCCTCGTAAGCAACCTTAATCTTGATCTCTTCACCAGCAGTAATGGTTCCGCCTGCACCCCCAGTCAGCGCGCCGGTGGTGAGCTTATCCTTCGCAGCGGCCACGTTGGTGCTGGTAATGCCATTGTTCACAGTCACCTTGAAATGGGCGTTCTTCTCGCTGGTGGGGTTGGTCCGAGCAGTAAAGACCAGGTTCTCCCCGTCGGCGGTGATGTCATAGGCGACACCGTCCAGCGTAACAGTCGTATTATTGGCAGCAATCACCTTGGCCAGGTCGGCAGAAGTCACCTTCTCGCCTTCCGCAGCGCCGGCAGCGGCAGCGATCTGGGCCTCTGTGACCGAAAGATCCTGGGCAGTGCCGTTGTCGTCGATGGAGATCTCGAATGTCTCGGTACCAGCCGCGTCTCCGATCACCCCGTCCATGCCGTTCAGGCTGATCTTGAAGCTGGGTACGGTCTCGCCGGAGCCGTCGGTCTCCAGGATGGTGGCCTTGCCGACGCCGTCAGTCGCATTGGTGGGGTCATTGCTGGTGCTCTGCTTGAGCATCAGGCCCTTGATGGCGGCGGCGTCAGCGTCGTTATAAATGGCCTTCACATTGGCGGCAGCGGCCTCGGCGGCGTCAATGGCAGTGGTGCTGCCATCCAGATCGCCATTCAGCAGCTTGATGCCGTTGAAGTTGGCGGAGTCGGCGATACGGTTGATTTCAGTCTTCAGCTGGTCAACCTCTTTCATCAGCGCCTTGCGGTCCACCTCGTTGTCATAGGTGCCGTTGGCGGACTGGGTGGCCAGGTAGTCCATGCGGTTGAGCATGTCCTGGATCTCCTGCATGGCGCCCTCAGCGGTCTTCACCAGGGAGATGCCGTCCTTGACGTTCTTGGAGGCGGCGTTCAGGCCGGTGATCTGGGCGCGCATCTTCTCAGAAATAGCCAGACCAGCGGCGTCGTCACCGGCGCGGTTGATCTTGTAGCCAGAGGAGAGCTTCTCCAGGTTGCCGGACAGGGCCTTATTGTTGTTGTTGTAGTTGCGGTAGGCATTCATTGCCATAATATTGTGCTGAATACGCATGTGTTTGAACTCCTTTCGATCTATTAATGTGCCCCGGAGCATCCTTTTACCGAAGCACAGGTCTGTGGTGCGCCGCCCAAAACACCGTGGCCTTTGGCGTTTGAGCATTTGGCGCGGAACTATATTTCATCCGGTCCACGCGCGGGCCGGTTGAAACCGACAGGTTGTCAAGCTGGCTGAGAGGGCGGCTCCGACGCGCCCTCCTCCCCTACAGGGGGAAAAATGAAGTCCAGTTTTTCTCGCAGAACTTGGCGCTCTGGGCTGTCCTCCATCTGATCCAACACCTGGCGCAGCTCGGCCAGGGCTCTCTTTTTGGCGTGATTCCAGGGCAGCTGCCGCAGGGGGCGGCGGGCCAGTTCCCGCACGCAGTCCGGCCGGCTGCCCCCCTGCCGCTCCAGTACCTCCCCCCGCAAAATGGGTACCTCCCGGGGGGCGTTGACAATCAGGTGGACCCGGTCGCCGGTGAGGCGGTCAAACTGAATCACGGTGTCATCGCCGACTGTAAAGTAGTCGCCGGCCTTCATAGAAATACAGAGCATTGCAAATCTCCTTACTTTGGGCCGCGTCCTGCCGCCCATTGCCGCAAAAAGTATACTTTCTGCGTCAGCAATTCCGTGCTGCTTTCAAACACTCTATCGTCCGCTTTCTGTAAAAAAATAAGTGTGTTTTAAAATTTTTTTCCACTTGGACATAGTGACGCAGAAAGTATGCTTTTTGCGCCAGCAATTCCGTCTATTTTGCCCAAATTTTACACTGCGGCCGACGGATGCAGCGCCGATCAGCGCCGCTCCCCCTCTCCCCGACAAAAAAAGCGCCTGCCCACCCCGCAATCCGGGATGGACAGGCGCATCTCATCTGAAGCGCCGCCTCAGCGCACGGCGCAATACTCCTTGGCTCTGCGTAAAAAGGTATCGTGAGAGATCCCCAGCTTCCCAGCGGCCCCCCTGGCGGAGATGCCGCCCGCCCCCCACTGCCGGGCCAGGTCCTCGAAGCCCTCGGGCAGTTCCATCCGCCTGCGGCCAAACTGCACCCCCCGTTCCAGCGCCGCGGCTATCCCCTCGGCTTGCCGCCGGCGGATGTTCTCCCGTTCGGTCTGGGCCACATAGCTGAGCAGCTGAAGCACAATGTCCGCAATCAGCCGCCCGGTCAGGTCGTGCCCCTGACGGGTATCCAGCAGAGGCATGTCCAATACCACGATAGCCGCCTCTCGCCCCTTGGTGATTGCGCCCCACTGCTCTAAAATCTCTGTGTAATTTCGGCCCAGCCGGTCAATGCTTTTCACCACCAGAATGTCCCCCGCCCGCAGGCCCTTGACCAGCCGTTGGTAGAGGGGACGGCAGAAGTCCTTTCCGGACTGCTTCTCCACAATGATGTTTTTTTCGGCCACGCCGAATTCCCGCATGGCGGCAAGCTGCCGCGCCGCATTCTGTTCCTGGGTGGATACCCGTACATAGCCGTAGGTGTCGCCTCCCATATGTTGTCCTCCTTCCGTCAATATAGTACCTGTTATACTATATTTTAGCGGAAAGATGGGGGATGGAGGAGACATCGCCACATATTTCAAAGAAACCGGCCGCTATTTGGACAGGTACTGGGCCAGCGATTGGTAGCCGGGCAGATTTAGGATCACCAGGCAAACTGCATAGGCCGCCAGCCCCCAGGTGGCTGCCCGGCGCTCTTTCCCGCCAGCATCGGGCGCAAGGGGGAGGGCCGCAATGCACACCTGGGCGGGGAGGTGGTGGAGGGAGTAGAGAAAGGCCTCCTTTAGCCCATACTGAAGGGCGCCATGGAGAAACAGATTACACCCCAGCACCGCCAGCGGCGCCCAGAGCAGCGGGGATCGGCGGTACTTCCACACCGACCAGGCCAGCAGCCCGGCCCAGGCCAGGCCGGCCGCCACAATCGGTATCGGCGCAGAGGGGAGAAAGGTGACGGCGTCCCCCACAAAGTCCCCAAAGGCGGACTGATCCATGGTATCCAGATAGAAACTGGTGGAGCCAAAAAAGGCAAAGAACACCCGGCGCACCACCCCCAGGGGAGAAAAGTGGTCGCTGAAGCTGTTGGCGCTGCCCAGCGCGCCGGGAATCAGCTTTGTGAAAAAGAAGGCGCGCATGGGGGTGAGGGCCATCACCCCGCAGAATCCCCCGCCGCCCAGGGCCAGCGTGGTCAGTTTCCGCCGCACTGTGCCGCTGGAGCACACCACAATGGCCGCCCACAACGCCCCGTTTGTAATGGTGATACCGGCAGCCAGGATGCCCAGCGCCACCGTCACCGGGAGGTTTTGCCGGCGGGCAAAGTAGAAGGTGAGCAGAAGAATCAGGGCCGAGTATATGTAGCTCTCCCCCACTAAAATATAGAACAGGGTGGAGAAGGAGAGGCCAAATATCCCACACATCAGCAGGGCGCGGCCTGTGTCCAAGCCATACTGCTCCTCTAAAATGCGGTCCAGCACCGCCACGCACAGCCAGCCCACACAAATCTGCGTCATGACAATGAGCATATAGTGGTGCTCCATGCTGATGGTTCCCAGCAAAAGTCCCTCTATGCGGGTGAACAGGCAGCCGAATACAATCAGCAGCGGGTGCTTAATAATCCGGGCCGAGGTATCCATCGTCTGGGAGAAAAAGCTGGTCACAAAGTACACATCGTCAGCAGAGAAGACCCGGTCGTTGTGGGCGCCGGTCACATCATAAAATCCGGTGCGGCACACCAGCAGGAACAGCACCCCATAAAGAGCCGCCAGGGCGGCAAAAAAGCCGACGCGCCAGAGGACCTGTCGTCTGTTTGGCATGTCTCAGCCCTCCCACTGGTCCATAGGGACAAAGGAGATAGCCAGATCTCCCGGACTCTCCCGATAGTAGACCAGTTCCATTTTATAGGCGCTGTCCGCATCCCACAGATAGCCCCCGTGGTCATAGGCAGGCACGGCCACCTCAGACGCCCCAGCTGCAATGGCCTCCTCCAGCACCTGGCTGCGCAGCAGCTCCATCTGGTGGAGGGGCAAAAAGATCGACAGGTAAAAGCAGAATACCGCTCCGGCCGCGACCACAGGAGACAAATTGTAAATAGGCCCCAGCAGCCGCTCTGGTTCCAACGAGCGGAGCAGAACTCCCGCCACCCCCAATAGCAGCACATAGGACAAAAACAGACATCTAGGGCCAATGGGATTGACAAAGAGCAGCGGCCCCGCAGCCACCGGGGCGCTCAGCCAGAGGAACATGGCCCGGCCCCGGACCGCCCGCTCCTCTGTCCAGCGCCACAGCGCCGCCGTATAGGCCAGCCCCCACACCAGGGCCACCGCCACCGGCTTCAGCCTGCCATAGGCCAACCCCGCGCAGCCCAGGACCAGCACTGCGGCAATGAAGTGGTCCAGTCCTCCCCGTCTCCGCTGCCGCCACAGCAGCAGCGCAAGAATTGTCAGCGGCCAGTAGAGCACCGGGCACCGCAAAATGTAGTACCGGGCCACCTCACGAAAGTTGACCCGGGCGGTGGCCAACAGGCCGGCCAGCGTGCCCCCCGCCCCCAGCTGGTAGGCCCCGCCATCATTGCCAATGATTCGATAGGAGGGGGAGGCAAACAGGAGCGCTCCCCCCAGCACACAGCCCAGGAAAAAGGCCAGCAGACAGACAGACAGCTTTCTCCGTTCCCACCCGTACCACGCCAGAAGGACAGCGGAGATGCACAGGGCGCACAGGGTGTTATTCTCAATAAACAGCTGTTGACTGAAGCCCAACAGGAACAGGGCAAGGGCCCGGGGGGCCCCCTCTTCCATGGGGCGGCCGTCTAAAACGGGGGCGGTCAGCAGCAGGCAGGCCAGCAGCAGCACCACCGGCGGCAGATAGTTAAAAAATCCGGCTGCCCAGGGGTAGATCTGGCAAAACATCTCCTTGGGCAGGAACAAGACCGCCGCGGCGCACAGCAGCAGCCCTCGCCACCCCCGCAGCTTCGTAAGCCCAGCCAGCAGAACCGCCAGGGCCAGGGTAAACGTTGCGCGCATCAGTTCCCGGGCCAGCGGCCGGCTGCCGGCAGTATAGGCCAGAATATTCCCAAAAATGCGGGCGTTGCTCGTTTTCCACTCATCAATCAGCGGAGACAGCAAATCCAGCGGGCTGTGCAGGGTTTTGCCCAGGGCCTCCCGATACCAGTCATCTCCAATCAGAGGAAACAGCCAGCACAGCAGAAACAGCCCCGCGAACAGAGCGGCCAGGCAAATCAGCGTGTCCCTCTGTTCCCTTCTTACCTTCAGTGGACTCATAGGAATGCTCCTTTCTAAAAAAGGCCCCCCTGCCGCCAGGGCAGGGAGGCCCACTTTCATCCATAGATCAGCTCACATCAGCTTGACGGTGTAGTACACAAACAGAGCAAACAGCCAGGCTACCATCACAAAAAGCAAATAATAGGCGATGGTGTTCCCCATCAGCAGTCCCGCAACGACCGCCGCCAGACCAGCCAGACAGGTAACCAGGGGCACCGTGTAGCTGGTCTGTTTGGGCAGAAAGCGCACAGGCTCCTTTCCAGGCAGCATCCCATCTGACTTTTTCAGCCACAGCACCGCCGCGCCCACAGCGGCGATCATGGCCAGAAGCAGGATGGTCTCAGGCCGGCCGTTGGTTCCGGCACGGACAAACCACAGGCCCAGCACCGACATACCGCAGGCGCAGGCGGCCAGGAAAAATTCCCGCTGGTAGATATAGTACACCAGGGCCAGCACCGCCCATGCCACCACCAGCCAAAACAGCATCGACACGCCTTCCCCCTGGAATTTGACAGCCACATGGGCACAAACAGAGATCGCCGCCAACGCCAGAGACAGCACCAGAGGCAGTCCAAACTTCTGTTTTTGTCTTACCTGCCAAGCCGTCCACGCCACGGCCAGAACCGTGGCAACGGGCATCGCCAGACGCAGGAAACGCAGGACCTTGTCAAAGGTCATGGTGATGTCCACTTCGTTCATATAGAAATTAATATAGTAGCGATTGACAAGGACCAGCAGAGCTTCCAGTACAATCGCCCCCACCACCCACAGCAGACCGCGCTGCAGCGCGATATCCTCCTGACGGCGGCGCTCTTCTCTCTGTTTCTTATCCATGCGTCTTCATTCTCCTTGCTGCGGGCCGCCATAGCCCGATTGGTATTTCTGTCGTATCCGTATTTCCAGACATTTTATTATTTTACCAGATGGCTCTTTTTTTTGCAAGACATAAAACGGGAAAAGTATCCAAATTTAATCATGACTTTTAAATTTCTCCGCACAGATGCACGAAAGTGTACAACAATCGACCAATTCCCCGGGAATGTGAGGGAAAATTTCCCGAATCACAGGAAAGGAGCGTCATTTTATGAAAAAATTTCACGGCAGCACATCTCAAATGACAGAGGAGGGGGTACGGTACTGATGGACTACACCAGTCTTCTGGTGGCCGCCATGTCCCTGCTGGGGACGCTGGCGGGCACCTTCGGCGGCATTCTGGTCTCCAACAAGCTGATGCTCTACCGCGTTGAGCAGCTGGAACAGAAAGTGGCCGCCCATAATAAAATAGTAGAGCGAACCTTTCAGCTCGAGGGCCAGATGACCGGCCTGCGGCACGAGGTCCAAAATTTGAAGGCGGCGATATGAGGAAGCTGTTTCATGCTATCCGGGCCATCCCCCACCTGTTCGCCAAACTCATAGTGATCTGGTGCGTGACCTTCGCCAGCGGCGCCAGCCTTTGGTCCCTGCGCATTCTGTCCCATACAGGGCACAACCCCGCCTCCCTGCTGGGAATCATCCTGGCCTTTTTTGGAGGGGAGCTGCTCCTGCTGTCACTTAAAACCACTTTATCCAACAGAAAGGAGGAGATGTGATGGACCTTTTCTATAAGCGCCTGTCCCGACTTCTTACCGTTAAGAGCCTTGTCACTCTGATTCTCACCGTTATATTTGCCTTTTTGGCCCTTCGTGGAACGATTGAACAGGACTTTATGACCATCTACGCAGTGATCATTTCCTTCTATTTCGGCACCCAGAGCCAGGAGGGCCAAGGAGAGGAGCATAAATGAGACTAAGAAAACAATACCTCACCGAAAACGACTGTTATCAGGCCCACCGGAGCATTCAGGTCAAAGGGGTAATGGTCCACTCCACCGGAGCGGACAACCCGCGGGTGTGCCGCTATGTCCCCGGCGATGAGGAGATGGGCCGCAACACCGCGGGCAACCACTGGAATCAGCCCGGCCTGTCCAAGTGTGTCCACGCCTTCGTAGGACAATTCGCTGATGGGCGCGTTGGAGTCGTCCAGACTCTGCCCTGGAATGCCCGGGGCTGGCACTGCGCCCGGGGACAAAAGGGCTCTGGCAATAACACCCACATTGGCTTTGAGATCTGTGAAGACGGCCTGGACAATCCAGAATACTTTCAGGCCATCTACCAGGAAGCGGTAGAGCTGACCGCCACGCTGTGCCAGGAATACCACTTGGATCCCCTGGCGGACGGGGTGGTCATCTGCCACCAGGAGGGATATCGTCAGGGGATCGCCTCCAACCACGGGGACGTGCTCCACTGGTTCCCCAAATTCGGAAAGAGCATGGATGACTTTCGGGCCGATGTGGCCCAGCTGATGGACGAAGGGGGTGAGAACATGACTTATGAGCAGTGGAAGCAGTTCATGGACCGCTACCGGCAAGAATTGGCGGCGAAGCCGGCCAGTATGCCTGAACTTCTGGCAGAAGCCAAAGAAATGGGCCTTACTGACGGCTCCCGCCCCCGGGACCTGGTCACCCGGGAAGAGGCCGCCGTGATGGCCCGGGCCGCGGCCAACCGGTAGGGACATCAAACCGTCTCCGTCTGATACGGGGACGGTTTTTTGCTGCTCTATGCTATCGTTTGTCCCAAAGGGCCTTTTTATGCCTGAGCCAGGAGGGAAATCAGCCGGACACAGGCCCGGGTATCCCCCAGGTCGGCGGTCTCCGCCGGGGTGTGGACATAGCGGCAAGGGATAGAGATGCCCCCGGTCCTGACCCCCAGGCGGGCAGTGTGGATGGCCCCGGCGTCGGTCCCTCCCCCGCGCAGGATATCCCGTTGGACAGGGATGCGCTCCGCCTTGGCCAGCTCCTCCAGCCGGGCCACCACCGACTGGTGGCAGATCACCGAGGTGTCCATCACCTTGACGGCCGCCCCCTTGCCCAGTTGGGTGGTACCGCTCTTCTCCGAACCGGGGGTGTCGTCCACATCGGTGACATCCACAGCAATACCGATGTCTGGTTCCACCCACCAGGCGGCGGTCTTCGCCCCCCGCAGTCCCACCTCCTCCTGGACGGTAAAGACCATATACAGATCACAACTGGGTGTTTTGATCTGTTCCAGGGCACACAGCAGCACAGCGCAGGCAATCCGGTCGTCCAGGTAGGGCCCGGTCACCCGGTCTCCCTGGAGGCGAAGGGGCACGTCGTAGACGCAGGTGTCCCCCACCTGGACCAGCTTTTTGGCCTCGGTCTCGTCCGCCGCGCCGATGTCAATATAACACTCGTCCAGCTTCAGCTTGCCAAAATCGGCCTTTTCCTCGGGGACAAACACCCCGCGGACCCCGTTCTTGAACCGGACGGCGGTGTAGGCCGCCTCCTTGGGGGAAATGCCCCCCAGCCGGCCCACCCGAAGGAACCCCTCCTTCTCAATGTGGGTGACAATAAAGCCAATGGAGTCCATGTGGGCGGCGAACATCACCTTGGGCCCCTCCCCCTTTTTATGGACGATCAGGTTGCCCAGGGTGTCGGGAATCACCTCGTCGGCAAAGGGCTGGGCCAGCGCCTGAATTTTTGCCCGGACGCCCCCCTCGTCCCCAGAGGGGCCGTGGGTCTGGCTCAGGGTCTCTAACATCTCGATCAGTTCCATCATTTTCTCCTTTAATCCCACCAGAAGTACCAATAACTGGATTTGGCCAGCCCTCCGGCCAGCGCCCCCACCGTGCCCACGCCCTGGTCCACAATGTCAACGCAGAAGAAGTACTGCTCCAGCGCCACTTCCATCGCCCTCTCCTGGGGCACCGGGGCGGGGAGGGCGTACTCCAGGATGTCCATGGACATGACCGCCGGCACCGCGCCGTATTGCTCAAACCAGTATTTGGCCGCCGCCCGGTGCTCCTCCGGGGCGGGACACTCGTTCCAGCCGCCGAAGGGCAGGTAAGCAAAGACCTCCCAGGGCTCCTTCACCGGGAGCTGCGCCAGCACCACAGGCTGAGTCTGCTTCCCCCGGTAGTCGGTCAGGCTGAGAAATTCGGTGATCTCCTGTCCCTCGGACATATCCCCGCCCAGGACTTCATTAAAATGCTCCTCCAGCTCCTCCGGGGAGAGGTCCTCCCCCAATTCCCCCCGGGCCTCCGCCTCGAAGCGGTGGAGCAAAGCTTTGCCGTCCTCAATGGGGGTGCTGGCCATCTCCTGGCGGAAGGTTTCCAGATCGCCGAACATCTCGGCCAGATTGCCCCACTCGTCCAGCACCAGCAGCAGCGGGGTGAAGCCCTCTCGCTTTCCCCGCTCTGCAGCCTCCCGGTAGGCGGCCATGATGGAGGCGGCGTCCTTCCGGGGCGGCAGATAGGTGCAGGGACAGCCCAGGGCCCGCTCCAACTGCTTGGCCTGTTCTTCAAATGTCAGTTTTTCACTCATAATGGTCACTCTCTTTCTATTCAAATGTTACATCACATGCAAATCCAGGAAGACGGGCCGCAGCTCCTCCCCCCTGTAGAGAAATTCCATTCGCAGGGTCAGGTCATTCAGCTTGCCGCCCGAGGCCAGGTCGAAGTCCACATGAAAGCCGCTGCCGTTGTTGAAGTGGAAGAAATTCAACTGCTGGTAGCAGGGGTTTGTGGGGCTGGTCACCCGCTCCTCGGTCCAGCCGTCCATCCGGGACAGGCCGCACAGCCGGAGATGCCCCGCCACATGGTCCCGCGGCATCCCAGGGGTCCAATGTTCCATCTCCGCCAGCCTGGGGAGGTCCTCATACCGCTCCTCGGCCAGGGCATCCACCACCTGTTTCAGAATTTTAATCGCCTTTTGTTCCGCAAGCTGTCTGTCCGTTGCTACCCCTCCTCGTCCAGCCGCCGGGCCATCTCGGCCAGGAACAGCCGGGTGAGTTTGAGCATATTTTCAAAGTCGGCCACACTGCCCACGCTGGCGGGGGCGTGGAGATACCGCACGGCGGCGGACAGGGCGGCCACCCTGACCCCCGCCTTGGTGCGCTGGATGGTGCGGGCGTCGTTGCCCCCGGCGATATACTCTTTGGTCTGCCAGGGAATACCGTTCTCTTCTGATAGACGGCGCAGAGTTTCAAAAAGTTCCCGGTCATAGATGGTCGCCCCGTCCATATAGGAGATGACAGGACCCTTGCCGGGGGCGCACACCCGGCGGTGGTTTTCCACCCCGGGCAGATCGGCGGCGGTGGTGGTCTCCAGTACCAGGGCCACCTCCGGGGTGACGGAGAAGGCCGCGCCAAAGGCCCCCCGGGTGCCCACCTCCTCCTGGGCGGTGAAGGCGAAAGTCACGTCCAGCGGCAGGTCCTCCTCCAGCAGCTGGAGCATCACGGCGCAGCCCACCCGGTCGTCGATGGCCCGGGCCTTGAACAGGCCGTCCCCAAAGGTCTCGGGCTGGCAAACGAATGCGCCGTAGTCCCCCAGCTCCACTATTTTTTCAGCGGCCTCTTTGTCTTTCGCCCCGATGTCGATATATAGGCTCTCCGTCTTAGGGGCCTTTTTCCGCTCCTCCTTGCCGGTCAGGTGGATAGCCTTCAGGCCGATCACCCCGGGGACTCGATTCTTTCCGATGACCACCGGCTTGCCGATGGCAACTCTCCGGTCCACCCCGCCCACAAATTCGAATTTCAAAAAACCCTCGTCGGTGATCCGAGTGACAATCACCCCCACCTCGTCCATGTGGGCGGCCAGCATCAGCCTGTTCCCGGTGGATTTTCTCCCCTTCTTGAAGACGATCAGATTGCCGACGGCATCGGCGTGGAGGTGGTCGGCGTGTTTCACCGCTTTCGCGGTGATATACCGGCGCACCTCGTCCTCGTCCCCGGACACGCCGTTGAGGCGGCACAGCTCCTGTAACGTATTCAGCATATCGTCTCCCCCTCTCCCAGGCGCTCCACGAAGGCGGCCAGCAGCACGGCGGTGTTCTCCAGGTCGGTTTGATTCACGACCTCCACCGGGGTGTGCATATACCGCTCCGGGATGGACAGCACCGCCGTGGCCACCCCCTCCCGGCTGACCTGGATGGGCCAGGCGTTGGTGCCGCTGGAGCCGGACATGACCTCGATCTGGACGGCCATGTCCAGCTCCCCGGCCAACTCTTTCAAACGGCCCGACAGGGAGCGGGCGCAGTTGGGGCCCACCCCGATCACCGGGCCGACCCCCAGCTTGAAGGTCTCGTGTTTGGATGCGTCCGGGCTGTCCCCGTGGGTGACATCCACCGCCACGCACAGGTTGGGGGCGATCTCATAGGCGGCGGTGACGGCTCCAGTGCTGTGGGTCTCCTCCTGGGTGGAGCCCAGGACGTACAGATCCACGCCCAGCTCCCTGTCCTTCAGCCGCTCCAGCATGTCCAGCAGAACGGCAAAGCCAGCCCGGTCGTCCAGGGCCTTGCCGCAAAGCAGCTCCTCCCCCAGCGGGGCGCAGTCCCCCCGGTAGGTGGCCGGGGTGCCGATGGGAATGCGCCCCTCCGCCTCCTCCTGAGACAGACCCACATCAATCACCAGATCCTTGATGGGCAGAGATTTTTCCATATCCTCCCCGCTCTGGACATGGGGGGGCAGGCAGGCCACCACGCCGGATATAGGCGGGTCGGTGAGCAGGACCACCTCCCGGTCGGGGAGCATCCGCGGGTCCACCCCGCCCAGGGGGGCGAAGCGGAGGAAGCCCTCCTCATGGCCGGTGACGATAAAGCCAATCTCGTCCAGATGGGCATCCAGCAGCAGCCTGGTTGCCCTCTCCCGCCCGCACCGGCGCACCCCCACCACGCTGCCCAGAGGAGTAAAATACACCTCGTCCGTCAGGGGCCGGAGCAGCTCCGCTGCCGCCCGGGTCACCTTCTCCTCAAAGCCGCTGGGCCCGGACAGGGCGCACAGGCGGGCCAGTGTCTGTTCATAGTTCAAATTGGAATACCTCCATTCCTCGATAGCGTTCCAAGATATCCCTATCTTAATACGAAACTGCCCGGGGCGCAAGTCTGGAACATTGACTTTTTCTTGTAATCGTCCTATACTATAATTAATAGGGAAGGGGGGCAGAACCGGTGGAACTGATTTTGGCGCTTATACTCTTTTTCTGGGGACTATTTATGGTCCGTTTTCCTGATGTGGTGTGGCATCTCCAACATTTCCTCCATGTCCGGGGGGGCGAACCCACCGACTTTTACCTCATTACCACCCGCATTAGCGGCGGAATCTGCATGATTGTAGCCGTTGTGTGCTGCGGCATCCTCTTTTTTGGATAATTCCCTGCAAAAATAAAAAATCGCTCTTGACAAGCCGGAACCCATCGCATATAATACGTAGTGCGTTCAAAGACAGCAGGGGCCCGTGGGCATAATTCCTGCCGAGAGTGCTTTCAAAGGGAAATACTTTGATTGTACTGTCCTCCTGTCTTTTTGACCGGAGGTTTTTTGTTTCGCATCAAGAAATTCTGGAGGTGAAACCAAATATGCCTAACGCAAAGGTCCTGTCTGAGAAGAAGGCCATCGTGGCCGCTCTGGAGGAACAGCTGAAGGGCGCCGCCAGCGGCGTGCTGGTGGACTACAAGGGCATCACCGTGGCCGAGGACACCGCGCTGCGCGCTGAACTGCGTCAAAACGATGTGCAGTACAGCGTGGTGAAGAACACTCTGGTCCGCTTCGCCCTGGAGGACGCCGGTTTGAAGGAACTGGATGACGTACTCAACGGCACCACTTCTCTGGCCACCAGCGCCGGCGACCCCATCGCCCCCATGCGGGTGGTCAACAAGCACGCTAAGAAGCTGGGCGAGGGCAAGTTCAACATCAAGGGCGGTTTTATGGACGGTAAGGTGATCTCCCTGGAGGAGATCATGGCTCTGGCTGAGCTGCCCTCCAAGGACGTCCTGCAGGCCCAGGCTCTGGGTATGATGCTGGCTCCCATTACCAGCCTGGCCATTGTCCTGAAGGCCATCGCCGAGAAGGACGGAGAGCCCGCCGCTGAAGCGGCCCCCGCCGAGGAGGCCCCCGCTGCCGAATAAATCGGCAGGTTTACTCCCCCAGGGGGAGACAATTCATTTAAAACTTACACAATTATAGGAGGTTTATTATCATGGCTAGTGAGAAGATTACTGCTCTGATCGAGGAAGTCAAGGCCCTTACCGTTCTGGAACTGTCCGAGCTGGTGAAGGCTCTGGAGGAGGAGTTCGGCGTGTCCGCCGCCGCCATGGCCGCTCCCGCCGCTTCCGGCCCTGCTGAGGCCGCTGTGGAAAAGACCGATTTTGACGTGGTTCTGGCCGGCTTCGACGCCGCTGCCAAGATCAAGGTCATCAAGGCCGTCCGCGAGATCACCGGTCTGGGCCTGGCCGAGGCCAAGGCCGCTGTCGAGGGCGCTCCCAAGACCCTGAAGGAGGCCGTTTCCAAGGACGAGGCCGAGGAGCTGAAGAAGAAGCTGGAAGAGGCTGGCGCCAAGGTAGAGTTGAAGTAAGTCACTTTTTCCATGTCCAAATTGAGGGCCCGAGTCATGATTATGACTCGGGCCCTTTTCTCATCCGTCTTCTTTTTCTTATCACACCGTCCAGTGACACAGGGCACCCTGCCAGCCACCGACAGCACGAGGCGGGGTGCGCCGTTCAATTGTTTGTCACTGCCCCTCGATATGGAATATCCTTCAGCCGCTCCCCCACCTCCAGCGCCTCTACCGTCCCGGCAGACAGATCCAGAACATGGGCGGCAAAAGCCGCGGCACGCGCCTCCGGCAGAAGGGAGGACACGCGCACATCGGCTCCATAGTCCACATTTTCCACCACGCCTTCAAAGGTCAGCACCTCTCGACGTATCATATCAAATTGGGCATAGGTACAGGTCAACTCCATCGCAGCCCAGCGGCGGACCACTGAAATTCCAGCTGCATCCAGGGCGTCTTTAGCGCCCTGAGCGTAGGCCCGGACCAGACCGCCCGCCCCCAGCAAAACGCCGCCGAAATAGCGGGTTACCACACAGACCACATCGGAGACATCCTCCTTCTGAAAGACATTCAGCATAGGCTGACCGGCGGTACCCTGGGGTTCACCGTCGTCGGAGTACCGCTCCACGCCCCCCTCCCGAATGCGGTAGCACCAGCAGTTGTGGCGCGCGTCGTGGTGTCTCCTCTTCGTCTCTTCAATTCGGGCCCTGGCCTCCTCCTCAGAGGCAGCCGGCCAGACCTGGCCGATAAATCGGGACCGCTTTTCTACCAACTCCGTCTCGCTGTGACCGGTGGGAATATAATACTCTGTCATGGAAATCACCTCATCTCTATGGCTCAATGATACAGCTGGCGCCCAGGTCGGAGGGGCTTCACAGGGGGACCGGACCTGGAATTGAACTACGGCGGAGGGGGAAAGAAAAAGGGCTTGAGCAATGGAAATTACTCAAGCCCTTTACGGGTCATTTTATTGGGAGTATGTGGCTTGAGGAACATAGATCGCCCTGTTTACTTAATCATGGAAGCCACTTCAGCGGCAAAGTCATCCTCAGCCTTTTCAATGCCCTCGCCGGTGGCAAAGCGGGTGAAGGCCTTCACAGTGATGGTGCCGCCCAGCTCCTTGGCGACAGCGGCAACATGCTTCTCCACGGAAATCTTGTTCTCCTTGACAAAGGCCTGCTGCAACAGGCAGTTCTCCTCATAGTACTTGCCCAGCTTGCCCATGACAATGCCTTCCTTCACCTTGTCGGGCTTGGCGGCCATCTTGGGATCGTTAGCCATAATCGCCAGCTGAATCTCCTTCTCCTTGTCCAGCACCTCCTGGCTTACGTCGGACTTGTCCAGGTAGGTGGGATTCATGGCGCAGATCTGCATGGCCACATCCTTGCCCAGAGTGACCACCTTGTCGGCGTCGATCCCCTCCACGGCCAGGTTGACCAGCACGGCCACCTTACCGCCCATGTGGATATAGGGCACATTCACGCCCTCGGCGCAGCGGACAAAGCGGCGAATCTGGATATTCTCACCGATGGCCAGGACCTTGTCCGCGGTGACATCGGCAATGGTACGGTCAGTGCCGGGGTATTTGCAGGACTTCAGGGCCTCCACATCGGCGGGACTTTCGGCGGCTATCACGCCGGCTACATCCTTTACAAAGCCCTGGAAGACCTCGTTCTTGGCCACAAAGTCGGTCTGAGAGTTGACCTCGAGGATGACGCCCACACCATTGTCAGCCACAATGGCGAAGGACACGCCCTCGGCAGCCACCTTGCCGGCCTTTTTGGTCTGGGCGGCAAGGCCCTTTTCACGCAGCCACTCAATGGCCTTGTCAAAGTCGCCGTCGGCCTCTACCAGGGCCTTTTTGCAGTCCATCATGCCAACGCCGGTCATCTCGCGCAGCTTCTGTACATCTTTTGCGGAAATCGCCATAATATATTACCTCCTACAGTTTATATCAATAGGAGCGCCACCTGTGGGGGCATCCAAGGGACTGCCCCTTCCAACGCTCCAAACGCAGCGGCCAACCCACAGGCGGCCAGAGGCCGCCTGTACACAGTTGGTCGGCAAATTTCATCTTTACTCCGCAGCGGCGGGGGCGGCCTCCTCAGCGGGGGCGGCATCTTGGCCCTGCTTGCCCTCCTGAATGGCGTTAGCCATGACAGAGGAGATCAGCTTAATGGCGCGGATGGCATCGTCATTGCCGGGGATGACGTAGTCAATCTCATCGGGGTCGCAGTTGGTGTCCACGATGGCCACAATGGGAATGTGCAGCTTGCGGGCCTCGTTGATGGCGTTGCGCTCCTTGCGGGGGTCCACCACAAACAGGGCGCCGGGAAGCTTCTTCATCTCGGTGACACCGCCCAGATACTTCTCCAGCTTGGCGATCTCGCCCATATGCTTGATGACTTCCTTCTTGGGCAGCATGTCGAAGGTGCCGTCCTCCTGCATCTTCTTCAGCTGGGCCAGGCGGTCCACACGGCCCCGCATGGTCTTAAAGTTGGTGAGCATACCGCCCAGCCAACGGGCGTTCACCCAGTACATGCCCACCCGGCTGGCCTCTTCTTTAATGGCCTCCTGCGCCTGCTTCTTGGTGCCCACGAAGAGCAGCGTCTCCCCCTTCTCGCCCAGGGAGCGGACGAAATTATAGGCCTCCTCCAGCTTTTTCACGGTCTTCTGCAGGTCAATGATATAGATCCCGTTGCGCTCCGTGTAAATGTAGGTGGCCATCTTGGGGTTCCACCGACGGGTCTGGTGGCCGAAGTGCACGCCGGCCTCCAGCAGCTGCTTCATAGATACGACTGCCATAGTTTGTTTCCTCCTGTTTTCAGTTATTCTTCTGGGGGCATCATATTTCCCGCCAACCTGGTCCCCCAGGCACCGGGCGGAAAATCCGCACTCCCACGCATAATGCCTGGGTAGTATACCACATTTTTTCCCAGGATGCAATAGTTTTTTCGCAGCCCCTGACATTTTTTCGCCCTGATTATCTGTAGATTTAGAACAATCTCCCCCCTTCATGACCCAAATGGCGTGGGCAAGGCCCCCGTCCCTCTTGCAGCGTCTGTACAACCTATTCCCGGACACAGTAAACTGCCCCCGGTAAAACCGGGGGCAGTTCGATTATTCCACCTCTATGATTGTAATTTGGTCCGCCGTATAGCCGGCGGTCTGGTTGACCACATCCACAATTTTGGCGGTATCCGCCTCAGTCAGTCCCCCCTCTGGCGCCGCTACAGCCAGCGACAGGGTCTCCTCCCCGATGAATGCCACACAGTCGGTATAGCCCTTGGCCACCACCAGATTCTCAATCTGCGCCTCGGTGACCGTACAGTTAGCCATTGTCTGAATATTGTCGTTCAGCTGGTTCTTCACCGTCTCGTTGGCGTCCTCCCGGGAGGCGGCATCCTGAAGAAGTGACAGGGCGCTATCTCTGGCCTGCTGACGATTGAGGCGGGCTGTAGCAAAGTAAGCACTGCCGCTCCCTTCGGCGGACTGTCCATCCCCTGCGGTCTGACTGGCGCTGCTGTCGCCCTCCCCCTGTACCGAACTGTCTCCCCCCACCAGCGGGTCCTGGGTCTTCCCGCCCACCATGGTGGACTGTCCAAGGGTCTTGCCGGCGTCGGTGGTCTGTTCCCCCTCTTTGTCATAGTTCCAGTTGAGATAAACTGCCGCACATACAAAAAGGGCAATGGCCGCCACCACCGCGTTCCGTTTCCACAGCTGAGACCAGTCGCTCTTCTTCGTCCTCATATCAATTCCTCCTTGCACAATTTTTCATTCCCAATTTCATCAGATCTTCTGTTCGGGCGGGGCTATCCCCCCGCGCACACTGAGATTCGGTCCGAACCAAGCCCGGTCAGCGCAGACACCGCCCCAATAATCTTCAGCCGGACCTGGGCGTCCCCGCCCCCGGGACAGACCACCAGGGCCCCGCGAAACTGGGGCGCCACAGTCTGAAGCGGGACCACCTCCTGGGTCCCGGAGCCCCTCCCCACGGTAACCACCGTATTGGATCCGCCGCCTTCCCTGTCCCGGTCTTGATTTTGAGCCAAAACCTGACGGCTGCCACCATCCAGGGTGAGAACCACGTGGGTCTCCCCCGCCCCCTCCACCTGAGAGAGAACCGCTGACAGCTTCTTTTCAAAGGCCTCCAAGTCAAAGGATGTCCCCTCCTCCTGAGTGGGATTGTCCTCCAGTCCAGAGCTGTTCCGGCTTCCGGTCGGCAGCATTAACAGGACCACCCCCGCCGCCATAACCAGCAGTACATATTGATATCTCCGCAGCGCCCCCTTCCACTTTTGGGCCGCCTCGGGCCACTTCCACTTCACGGCACTTCCTCCTCGTCGATGTAAATCTGCTCCGACTCTGGAATTCCCAGGTCCTCCGCCACTATCCGGCTCAGCCGGACGCCGGCCTCTCCCATCGGCGGACCGGTCACCACCGCCCGAACCGGGATGTACACGCCCTCCTCCGACGCCTGGCACTCCACCTGCGCGGAGCAGGAAAAGCCAAACTGTGCCGCCTTGTCCACAATATATGCGGCGCAGTCCTGTTCTATGATGATTTTCATCTGATCGCCTATCTCCTGCTTCAGCTCCGCCTCTCGCAGGTCCACCTGGGTCAGGCAGTCCTCTAACCAGCGTTGACCCTCGGCAATATCCAGGCCTGAGAGAGGGGTGAGAATGGCCAGCAGCAGCGTCAGACCGCACACCAGCCGTCCCACCTGACGCACCCCCCCTTTCGGCATCAGGGCGTCCGCCAGGGCGCACACCAGGCTGACGGCAATCAGGGCCAGCAGCCAACTTCGTACCGCTCCCATCACGCTGCCACCACCCCGATCGCGGACACCAGGCTGACCAGCAGCACCAGTGCTCCAGCGCCAGTCATCCCCAGAACCAGTCCAAAGGCGGAGCCAATGGCGTCAATCAGGCCGGACAGTTTGGGCTGGGCAACGGTAGCGCACAGGGCCGCCGCCCCCCGATAGACCAAATACTGAAGGGCCAGACGCAGAAAGGGCGTCAAGCAGATGGCCAATACCACAATCAGCCCCGCCGCCCCCACCGTTCCCTTCAGCGCCCCCGCCCCCGCCAGCACTGACTCAGAGGCGTCGGCCAAAATTCCCCCCACCACCGGAATGGCCCGTGAGATGGCCATCTTGGCCGTTTTGACGGCGGCGGCATCCACGCTGCCCGCCACAGCCCCGCTGGCGGTGAGATAGCCTACAAAGGCCAGCAGCACAGCGGTAAGCAGGGTGTTGACCGCCCCCTTCAGCAGGTCACCCACCTTTTTCAGGCCCGGATTCCCCACTGCGGCATAGGCACAGCTGACGGCCACAAAGGCATAGACCAGAGGAATCAGCAGCCTGTCCATCGCGGCAATCAGCAGCTGAGAAAAAAATATGGTTGCGCCTTGACGAACAGCCGCCCCGGTGACATTTCCGGTGGCCGCCGTCAAAATCGCCACAGCTGGCAGCAGTACAGAGGAGAAGCCCTCCATCTTCCCCAGAGTATCCCGCCCCATGCCAATCATGACCGCCATGTCCGTCATGGTCAGAGCGGTAATCGCCAGCGCCCCGGCAATGCTTACAGCCTGGAGGCCCTCGCTTCCCTCAGCCGGCCGGGCCCCCTCCGCCAGGGCGCACAGCAGTACTACCGCCATCAGTTTCAGGGCGGTGGACAGGCTGGCCCGGAACAGACCGCCAATCTGCTCCGCAGCCGAGGAAAACAGATTGTTCAACCCCTGACTGAGCGAATCTCCCTGGGTTACCCCATAGTCCCCCGCCTGTTCCCACACCTCTTCCATCCCGGAGACAGCCAACTCCATCCCCAGACTGGGGGTGATACATAGAACAGCCAGGGCACAGAACAAAACCACACGTCTCATATCAGCAGTTCCCCCATCAGCTGGGACACCGCCCGAACCAGAGGCAGGGCCACCAGCAGCGCCAGCACCGCCCCCGCAGTCTCCACAAAGGCAGCAACGCCCCCCTCCCCCGCGGAGCGGCATATTTCCACCGTCAGCTTCGTCAGGATTGACAGCGCCACCGTCTTGATGACCGGCTCCAGCAGCACTTCAGAGATCCCAGCCTGTCCCGCCAGTTCCTCCATCAGAAGGACCACCGCTCTCAGACCGTCAGCCACCAAAAGCAGCATCCACAGCCCGGCTGACACCGTCAGCAGCACAGCCAGCTCCGGGGTGTTCTTCCTCAAAACCGCGCTGAGCACAACCGCCGTCACCCCCACCGCCGCCAGGCGTATCATGGCCGCCATCACAGGCTGAAGAGGTCTTTCACCAGGTCGAACAGATTGGCAATCTCCTGGACCACCATCATCAGCACCACCACCAGCCCCGCCAGAGTGGTCATCATAGCCTGTTCGTCCCGGCCGGCCCGGCTGAGCACCTGGTTGAGCACCGCCACCAGAATGCCAATGGCCGCGATTTTAAAGATCAGGTCAACTTCCATATGTAAAACCGCCTTCTTTTGTTCTTCCTCATCTGCCAGACTCTTCCCCCATGGGGGACAGCGCCTGCCGACTTGCCCTTTACAGCAGTAAAATCACCAGAAACGCCCCTCCGGACAGGCCAAGCGCCTCATATACCCTGCCCTGGCGGCGACTGTCCGCCTCTATCCGGTCGGCCAGTTCCTCCAGGCGGCGGCGTGCAGCGCGGAGGGCCTCTCTCTGTCGCGCCTCCTCATACCGCCCCAGGGTATCCCCCAGCGGAAGGAGCACGGCCTGTCCCTCTATTCCCAGGGCGGTCTGCTCCGCCACCAGGCGCCTCCACAGGCTGGAAAAGCTCTCCTGATCCAGTCGATTCATCCCCTGAACGCAGCCCTGAAACAGCGTTTTGGCCGGCCCTTCTCCATGTGCCGCTCCCCGGGCCAGCAGCTGGGGCAGAGGGGACGCGTTCAGCTCTAATTCCCCCTCCAGCACGGCAAGTCCCTCAGACATCCGTCTCAGTTCCCGCCCCTGACAGCGCAGACGATACGCGGCCTGACAGCCCAGCCAGGCCCCTCCTGCCGCCACCAGGGCGGCGCCGATGAAACGCACCATTATTTCAGCTCCTCCAGCATGTATTCCCGTCCCTCTCCCACCCGGCGAATCCTCACCAGGAATCGAAACAGGCCCTCCTCCAGCATGGCTCGATACACAGGACGGCGCTCCAGATCGGCCCGTCCCTCCCCATGGGCGCTGGCCAGCAGCGTAACCCCGCAGCCCGCAGCCATTGCCAGCGCCCTGACATCCTCTGGCGCAGTGATCTCATCCACCGCCAGCACCTGAGGATTCATAGCCCGAAGCATCAGCATCAGCCCCTGATCCTTGGGGCAGCCCTCTACCACGTCGGTGCGGCAGCCCACCTCCAGCTGAGGCCGGCCACAGTAGAGGGCTGCCACCTCTCCCCGCTCGTCCGCCAGGGACACCCGCACAGGCGTGCAGCCCTCCCCCTGGGAGACCGACCGTATCAAATCCCGGAGGAGGGTGGTCTTTCCCAGGCCGGGCGGAGCCAAAATTAAAGTGTCAGCCAGCCTCCCGCCGGGACACAGGCCTTTTAAAATCGGGGCCGCTACCCCCCTGATCTGCCTTGCAATCCGCAGATCCGCAGAGGACAGCCTCCTCAGGCTGTAGATCTCCCCGTCCCGCACAACGGCAGTTCCGCACAAGCCAATGCGGTGTCCCCCCTCCACGGTGAGATATCCCCGGCGCACCTGATCCAGCACCGCATGGAGGGAGGCGTGGCTCGCAATCTCCACCAGCTGCTCCAGATCCTCCTCCCGCACCGGCGGCCCCCCCAGAGGCCGCTCCTCCCCACCAATCACTGCTGTCATGGGCCACCCCACCCGCAAACGGAACTCCTCTGCCCAGGACTTGTCCCTTTCTGTCAGGGACAGCGCCTCCTCCCGCAGGTGGGGGGGCAGCACCCGTGCCGCCTGTTTGCAGCTGTCCGCCGCTGTCATCTGTACCATACCCTTCACCGCCTTTTGAACTCACTTGATTCTATGAGGACAAGCCAGGGGATATGACAAAAGAAAAGCCGGAGAACTTTTCGTCCTCCGGCCCGATTGCCTCGGCCCTTTACCCTTTTGTATTGATTAAGCCCGGTCTGCAAGTTTACTGTCGAATGCCCCCTGCCGGGGATCATCGTCGGATCAATCGAAACTTATTTCTCAAGCCACTCTAAATGTTTATCGTCTGGAAAGGGCCGTTGGCTCTGCTATGGCTTTAAGCAGTCGCAGAACGCCTTCAAGTCCCTCTTTGTCTCCTCCGGAAGCCTGTTGTACGCCTGGTCGGTAATCGCCCCCTCCAGGGCGTACAGGTGCACCAGACAGACACTGGGAAAGGTCGCCTTCAGCTGAAAAAATGCCTGCCTGGCTCCCGCCTCCCGCAGCTGTTCGGCGGATGCAATCCCAACCGCCCTTAGTTTCCGTTCCATCTCTCTGCCGATATTCTGCATTGACGTCAACTCAGCCATATTGTTTGCCTCCTTTCAAAGACACCCAGTTCTTCCGCGCGCAGGGGTCAGAAAAGAACTTGGATGGAAAAACAACAGCCGCCCTGGGGCGGCTGTTGTCTTCCATCAGATGGACTGGGGCGCTTCTCCCCCGAAGGCCTCGATGGCCTGGGCGGTCTCCGACCGCTTCTCCTGGATGGCCTCCTTCAGGATGAGGTCCTTCACCTTCATCAGCCGAATGGTGTTGGATCGCTCGTTCTCATCCAGCTTCATGGTGATATACTTGATGTTAGCCTGCATCTCGGGGATTTTCACATACTCCAGGGCGTTGACCCGGCGGCGGGTCTTTTCAATCTCCTCCGCCAGCAGCTGGGAGGTCTTCTCCACCTCGGCCAGCCGGAGCATGTCGCTCAGCACCCGGGACAGGGCGTCCACCGCGTCGTCCAGCTCGCCGCTGGTCTGGGCGAAGCCGTAGGGGTAAACCTCGCCCGGGTCCTGGCTGCTGGTGCGGAACTGGTACTGGGGGACATCCACCGACATGATATTCTGGAAGGTCATCTCCAGCTCTACGCTCTGCTTGGGGTAGAGCAGGGACTGCTCCAACATCTCCGGAGACATGAGGGCGGCGGCCACGGTAAAGGCGCCATGGGCCCGCATCAGCCCTTCCTCTACCCGCTTGCGCAGGGCGCGGTTTTCCCGCACCACGTCCATAAACTGCTTCATCAGCTCGTCCCGCTTGTCCTTCAGCAGCTTATGGCCGCGGATGGAGGTACGCAGGCGGTTTTTCAGCCGGTTTAGTTCCTGTCGGGTGGGGTTGATTGTTGTGGAAGGTATTTATACCCCCCCTTGTTCCTTCTTGGGCATATACTTGGCAATAAACTCGGGGCGAATCCGCTTCAGTTCGCTGGTGGGCAGGATGGACAGCAGGTCCCAGCCCAGGTCCAGGGTCTCGAAGATGGAGCGGTTCTCGTCCGTCCCCTGGGAGACATACCGGCGCTCAAACTCGTCGGCGAATTTGGCGTACAGCAGGTCGGTGGGGGACAGGGCGGCCTCGCCCAGGATGGACATCAGCTCCTTGTTCTCCTTGCCGGTGGCGTAGGCGGCGAAGAGCTGGTTCATGGTGCCGGCGTGGTCCTCCCGAGTCTTGCCCTCGCCGGTGCCCTTGTCCTTCAGACGGGACAGGGAGGGCAGCACGTCCACCGGGGGATTGACGCCCTTGCGGAACAGCTCCCGGGACAGGATGATCTGGCCCTCGGTGATGTAGCCGGTCAGGTCGGGGATGGGGTGGGTCTTGTCGTCCTCGGGCATGGTCAGGATGGGGATCATGGTGATGGACCCCTCCTTGCCCAGATCGGAAGAGCACACGTCTGAACTCCAGTCACGTAACCGAATCTCGTATGCCGTCTTCTGCTTGAAAAAAAAAACCCT